>NZ_JBEZGA010000004.1:0-431415 GCF_040649715.1 Micromonospora sp. NPDC048887
ACGACATCTACGTCGCCCTGTCCACCGGCACCACATTCAGCCCCTCCACCAAATGGCACGACTACTTCGGCCTCACCGGCGAAACCACACTCTGAAGCCGTCCAACCGCTGACGACGCCGGGCCCGGCTCGGGGCCTTCCGCTGACCGGCCGGGACCGCCGGTCGCCGCGTACCCGGCCCGTGATCGTCCGATCCGGGCCGGGCGCGGCCTATCGCTTGACCAGGCCGCGCAGCGCCGCGAGCACCGACCGGTGGCTGACCTCGGCGTAGATCTTCTTGTCCGGGCCGTACAGGACCACATACGGACACTGCTGGTCGTCACCACCCATGGCCTTGTCCAGCAGCCGCCGGCCGGTCGCCACCTCGTACACCCGCAGGCGGTAGGTCGCCTTCAGCAGCGTCAGCGTGTCCGGCTTCGGGTCGTCGTAGCGGCACTTGCGGATCGTCGCGCCGATGCTCGTGCGGTCCAGGCAGGCGACCATCTGCACGGTCTTCGGGTCCTCCGACGCCCAGGTCCGTTCCACCCGCTTCGACAGGCCCTCGTCGTAGTAGTAGACCCGGTCGTGCCGGCGGTCCGTGCCCAGGTCGGTGCCGACGAGCAGCGCCACCGGATGCGGCGCGGCGCCGGTGCGCTTCGGCGACTGCGGGTAGTAGAGGACGCCGTCGCACACGTTGTTCAGGTCGGAAATCTGCCCGGCCGGGTAGTCGCTGGGCTGCGGTCCCCGCGCCGGTGGCTCGGCGTCCTCGGTCGCCCCGGGCGTGGGGGTCGCGCCGCCGGGTGACCGCCACGGGTCCGCGAACGGCTCGGCCGGCTCGCGTTCGGCCGACTGACGCCCGGTGGACCGCAGCAGGAGGACCCCGCCGACCAGGCCCGAGCAGAGCACGAGAAGCAGGACGCTCAGCGCCGAGACGGCGACGACCAGCCCGCGGTTGCGGCCGCCGGGAGCCGACGGCCCCGGCGGGTACGCCCCGAACGGCGCCGCCTGCCCGAACGGCGCCGTCGGCACGGCCGGTCCGAACGATGCTGCCGGTGTGGCCGGCCCGAACGGCGCTGTCGGCGTGCCTGGTCCGGACGGCCGCCGTGGGCGGCGGCGCGCCCGCGACCGGCGGCGGTCCGGCGGTGGGACCGCCGTCCGGCGGCGTCCACGCAGGCTCCTCGCCCGGCTGCCCGTCTGTCGTCGAATCCCGGTCGGCCCCCGTGCCGGATATGCGCATTCCCCCGTCGAACCCGTGCGGATCGCGCAACTTATCAGGATCGGCGCGCCGGAGATGCCCGTGCTAGGTGGTTGCGCTACCTAGATAGCGGCGCTACCGTCATCGTCCGTGAACGTCGCATCGGGACACTGCGGAGCGGGATGAACCAGGAACGGCGGGCGCAGTGGCTGCGCGGCGTGCTCGACCTCTGCGTGCTCGCGCTGCTGAGCCGGGGCGAGTCCTACGGCTACGAACTGTCCCAGGCGTTGCGGGCCCACGGGCTGGGCGCCGTGCAGGGCGGCACCCTCTACCCGGTGCTGCTGCGGTTGCAGCGCTCCGGCCTGCTCACCGCGCACTGGCGGGAGGGCGGGACCGGCCCTGCGAGGAAGTACTACCGGATCAGCCCGGCCGGCAGCGCGGTCCTGCGCGAGGCCGTGACCGACTGGAGCGCCTTCGCGTCGAGCGTGGGCGGGATACTGAGGGAGGAGCCGAAGCGGTGAACCACAACCTCTGGCTCGCCGCCCTGACTGGCGAGCTGCGCCGGCACGGGGTGGGGCCCGATCTGACCGGCCACGTCGTCGCCGAGGCGGCCACCCATCTGCTCGACAGCGGGGAGTCGCCGCTGCGGGTCTTCGGCGCGCCGGAGACGTACGCCCGGGCGGTCGTCGACAGTCTCGGCGGTCCCGACGTGCGGCCGCCGCGCCGCCGGCCCGGACCGGTGCGGCTCGCCGCCCGGGGCATCACCAAGCGCTACCGGGGACGGACCGTCCTGGACCGGGTGGACCTCACCGTCGGGGCGGGCCAGATCGCGGCGGTGGTCGGTGCCAACGGCGCCGGCAAGAGCACCTTCCTGCGGATCTGCGCCGGCCTGTTGAGCCCGGACGAGGGCACCGTCGAGGTGCACGGCTCGCTCGGCTACTGCCCGCAGGACGGCGGCACCGCCGAGTTCCTCAGCTCCGACGAGCACTTCGTGCTGATCGGCGCCGGCCGAGGGCTGGGCCGCACGGCCGCCCGGCGGGCAGGTCGCGCGGAGGCGGCCGGGCTGGAGTGGACGCCGCCGCGACGCACCCAGGCGCGGCACCTCTCCGGCGGCACGCGGCAGAAGCTCAACCTGGTGCTGGCCCGGCTCGGCGAGCCGGAGGTGCTGCTGCTCGACGAGCCCTACCAGGGCTTCGACAGGGGGACGTACCTCGACTTCTGGCACGAGGTGTGGCGCTGGCGCGACGCGGGCAAGGCCGTCGTGGTCGTCACCCACCTGCTCAACCAGCTCGACCGGGTCGACATCGTCCTCGACCTGACCGGAGGGCGGGACGCGTGAGCCGGACTCTCGTGGTGGCTGAGGCCGCCCTGCGCGAGCTGCTGCGCCGCCGTACCGTGCTGGTCATCCTGCTGCTGATGCCGCTGGCCTTCTACCTGAGCCGCCGCGGCGACTTTCTCGGGCAGTCGATCCGCTTCGTCTGTCTCGGCCTGGCCTGGGCGCTCAGCACCGCCGCGCTGTTCGCGGGCAGCGCGGCGCGCGGCATCGAACCGCGCCTGCGGCTGTCCGGCTACGGCAGCCGGCACCTGGTGCTCGGCCGGCTGCTCGCCCTCTGGACGGTCGGCGTGCTGCTCTCCACCCCGTACTTCCTGCTCGTCCTGGCCGACCAGCGCGACGTCCGGTACGGTGCGATCGCCCTGATCATGGCGCTGACCGTGTTCGTGTCGGTGCCGTTCGGCCTGCTGCTGAGCGCCGTGCTGCCGCGCGAGCTGGAGGGCACGCTGGTGCTGCTGACAGTGGTCGGTCTGCAGATGGTGATGAACCCCGAGGGCAGCGCCACCCGGGCGTTGCCGTTCTGGTTCAGCCGGGAGATCGCCACGTACGCAGTGGACCACACCGACGGCGGCTACCTCACCCGCGGCCTCATCCACGGGCTGGCCTTCGGTGTCGCGCTCACGCTGCTGGTCGTGGTGGCCGCCGCGGTGCGGTTGCGGCAGCGCCGGCATCTGCGCCTGGCCACCTGACCGGTGGGGGCGGCGGACCGGACCGGGCCGCCCGGCGTGGCAGGATCGGTGAGTGCAGATCGGGTTGCTCGGGCCGTTCCAGGTCACCGTGGACGGCTGCGTCCCGGCCGACGTGCCGGGCGCACGGCTGCGCGCGCTGCTCGCCGCCCTCGCGCTCCATCCCGGCCGGGTGGTCCCGAAGCCGGCGCTGGTCGACTGGATCTGGGGCGAGCAGCCGCCCGCCGACGCCGCGAACGCGCTGCAACGGCTGGTGTCGCGGCTACGCAAGGCGCTTGCGGCGGGCGCCGTCGACGGGCTGCCGGACGGTTACCGCCTCGTCGTCGAGCCCGACGCGGTCGACGCCGTGCGATTCGAACGCCTCGTCCGCCGGGCCCGCGACGGCGACGGGCCACAGCGGGTACGGCTGCTGCGTGAGGCGCTGGGCCTGTGGCGTGGCGACGCGCTGCGCGACGTCGGGCTGCCCGGCAGCCCGGCGCTCGACGCGGCGGCCACCCGGCTGGAACGGCTGCGCCTGGCCGCCACCGAGGACCGGTACGACGCGGAGATCGGACTCGGCCGGGAGGCGGACCTGATCCCCGAGCTGGCCGACCTGGTGGCCGCCCATCCGGTACGCGAGCGGCTCGCCATGGCGCTGATGCGCGCGCTGGTCGCGGCCGGCCGGGACACCGAGGCGCTGCTGGTCTACCGGCGCACCGCCGACGCGCTCGCCGACGCGCTGGGCGCCGACCCGTCGCCGGAGCTGTCGGCGCTGCACGTCGCCCTGCTGCGCGGCGAGACGGTACGCCGGGAGGACACCCGCCGCACCAACCTGCGCGCCGAGCTGACCAGCTTCGTCGGCCGGGACGCCGACCTCGCCGCGGTCGGTGCGCTGGTCACCGAGCACCGGCTCACCACGCTCACCGGTCCGGGCGGCTCCGGGAAGACCCGGCTGGCCACCGAGACCGGGCGCCGGCTGACGGGCGACCTGCCGGACGGGGTGTGGCTTGTGGAGTTCGCCGCCGTCAGCGCCGACGGGGACGTCGTGCAGGCGGCGATCTCCGGGCTCGGCCTGCGGGACGCGCTGCTCGGCGACGCGGCGAGCGCGGAACCGGTCCACCGGCTCGTCGCGGCGATCCGGGACCGGGACATGCTGCTGATCCTGGACAACTGCGAACACGTCGTCGAGCAGGCGGCGGCGCTGGCCCACCGGCTGCTCGGCGAGTGCCGCCGGCTGCGGATCCTGGCCACCAGCCGGGAACCGCTCGGCATCACCGGCGAGGCGTTGTGGCCGGTCGTGCCGCTGGGCCTGCCAGGCGGCGACGCCCCGATCGCCGAGGTCGAGTCGTCGCCCGCCGTACGTCTGCTGCGGGACCGAGCCGCCGCCGTCCGCCGCGACCTGGCGTTCGACGAACACACGTCGGCGACGATGGCGCGGATCTGCCGCGCGCTCGACGGCATGCCGCTGGCAATCGAGCTGGCCGCGGCACGGCTGCGCGGCATGTCCGTCGACCAGCTCGCCACCCGGCTCGACGACCGGTTCCGGCTGCTCACCGGCGGCAGCCGGACCGCGCTGCCCCGGCACCGGACGCTGCGCGCGATGGTCGACTGGAGCTGGGAGCTGCTCAGCGACGCCGAACGCGCGGTCCTGCGCCGGCTGGCGGTGTTCTCCGGCGGGGCGAGCCCGGACGCGGCCGAGCGGGTCTGCGCCGGTGGCGCCGTCGCGCCGGGCGACGTGCTCGACCTGCTCACCGCGCTGACCGAGAAGTCGCTGCTGGTCGCCGCCGCCGGCGACGTCGCGCCGCGTTACCGCATGCTCGGCACGATCAAGGAGTACGCCGCGCAGCGGCTCGCCGAGGCGGGGGAGGCGGATGCCGTGCGCCGCGCGCACCTGGCGTACTTCACCGAACTGGCCGAGACCGCCGAACCGCGGCTGCGCCGCGCCGACCAGCTCACCTGGCTCGCCCGGCTCGACGCCGAGCACGACAACATCACCGCCGCGATGCGCGGCGCGCTGTCGGCCGGTGAGGGGCCCGAGGCGATGCGGCTCTCGGCCGGCGCCGGCTGGTACTGGTGGCTCGGCGGCCACCGCACCGAGGGCATGGAACTGATCGCCGCGGCCACCGAGGCGCCGGGTGAGGTGCCCGACGACGTCCGCGCCGTGGTGTACGGACTCGTGGTGTTGTTCCTCAGTTCCGGGCCGGGCGACGCGCAGCACGCGGCCGAGTGGATCCACAAGGCCTACCGGTTGAGCGGGGAGGGCCGGCGCGGTCACCCGGAGCTGGCGCTGGTCGTGCCGATGGAGCGCATGCTGCGGGAGCCGGACGCGCTGCTGCCCGCCTGGGAGTCGCTGCTCGACCACGATGATCCGTGGGTACGCGCGCTGGCCCGGCTGCACCTGGGCAAGCTGCGGGTCATCCTCGGCATCGAGGCGGCGCAGGCGGAGGCGTGCCTGCGGCAGGCGCTCGCCGAGTTCCGGGCGGTCGGCGAACGCTTCGGGATCTCGTTCGCGCTCAGCGAGCTGGCCGAGCTGATCGCCGTACGCGGTGACGTCGCCGCCGCCTGCGACCACTACGAGCAGGCAGTCGCGGCGGTCACCGAGGTCGGCGCCGTCGAGGACGTGATCCGGATGCGGGCGCGGCTGGCCTGGCTGTACCGGCTGGGCGGCGACGAGGCGGCGAGCGCCGACGCCGTGGCCGAGGCGCGACGGCTGGCTGCGGGGGTCGCCTGGCCGGGCGCGCTGGCCGAACTGGCGCTGGCCGAGGCGTACCTGGCCCGCCACGACGGTGACGCGGACGAGGCGTACGCGCGACTGCGGGCCGTGTCGGCGCTGCTCGGCGACGAGGCGGAGCTGGCGAGCGTCCGGGCGGGCACCCAGGATCTGCTGGGCTACCTGGCCGAGGACGTCGAGCAGTCGCGTACCCATCGGGCGGCGGCGTGCCGGGCGGCGCGCGAGGGTGGCTACGCGCCGCTGACCGCGCAGGTGCTCGTCGGTGTCGCGGACCTGGCGTTGCGGCTGGACCGGCCGGGCCAGGCGGCGCGGCTGCTCGGCGCCGCCACCGAGGTACGCGGGCAGCCCGACCGCGCCCACCCCGACGTGCCCCGGATCGAGGCGGCGGCGCGCGACCGCCTCGGCGACGTGGGGTTCGCCGAGGCGGTCGCACAGGGCCGGGAGACCGGCTGGGAGCGGCTGGCCGGGGTCACGCTCGCTTCGTGAACGTGGACCGCGCCCACAGGTAGCCGACCACCGCGATGCCGGCGCACCAGGCGAGCGCGGGGATCACGTCGCCGGCCGACGGCGCGCCATCGAGCAGGCCGCGCAGCGTCTCGATGATCGGCGTGAACGGCTGGTACTCGGCGATCTGCCGCAGACCCGGCCCCATCTTGTCGGCGGGCACGATCGCGCTGCTGAAGAACGGCAGCAGGACCAGCGGCACGGAGGCCATGCCCGCCGACTCCGGCGACCTGGCGAACAGGCCCAGCGCGACGGTGAACCAGCTGACCGCGACGCTGAGCAGCACCACCACGCCGGCCACGCCGAGCCAGTGCGGCGGTCCGGCGGCCGGGCGGAAGCCGAGCAGGAACGCCACCCCGACCAGGGCCGCGACCGCGAGGACGTTCGTCAGCACGGTGGCGACGACGTGGCCGGTCAGCACCGCGCCCCGGGAGACGTGCATGACCTTGAACCGGTTGATGATGCCCTTTGTCATGTCGGAGTTCACCGACGTCGCGGTGCCGCCCAGGCCGTAGCAGACCGCCATCAGCATCAGGCCCGGCGTCGCGTAGTCGACGTAGTCGACGCCGACGGAGAACGCGTCGCCGAGCATGTACACGAACATCAGCATCACGATGATCGGCATCAGCACCGCGTTGAACACCGAGGTCGGGTTGCGGCGCAGGTGCGTCAGGTTGCGGCGCAGCATGACGACCGAGTGGTTCCTGCTCATTTGGCCGCCACCTCCGGGGTGCGGCCGGTCAGGGCCAGGAAGACGTCGGCGAGGTCGGGGGTCTGCACGGACAGGTCGTCGGCGCTGATCGCGTGCGCGTCGAGCCGGTCGAGCAGGGCGCGCAGCGCCGTGGTCCCGCCGTCGGTGGGCACGCGCAGCGCCAGCGCCTCCTCGTCGCGTACCGCCTCGGGCAGCACCAGCGCCGCCGCGTCGAGTTCGGCGACGCTGCCGAACCGCAACCGCACGTGCGTGCCGGGGATCCGGCGCTTCAGCTCCTCCGGCGTGCCCTGGGCGACCAGCCGGCCCTGGTCGAGCACCGCGATCCGGTCGGCGAGGCGGTCGGCCTCGTCCAGGTACTGGGTGGTGAGGAAGACCGTCACGCCACCTGCGACCAGCTCCCTGATGATCGACCACATGGTGCGGCGGCTGCGTGGGTCCAGCCCCGTCGTCGGCTCGTCCAGGAAGATGATCCGCGGCTCGCCGACCAGCGTCATCGCCAGGTCCAGCTTGCGGCGCATGCCCCCGGAGTACGTCGACACCAGCTTCCCGGCGGCCTCGACCAGGTCGAACCGTTCCAGCAACTCGGCGACGACCCGTTTGCCGGTCACCCGGTTGCGCGGGCCGAGGTCGACCATCAGTTGCAGGTTCTCCCGACCGGTGAGCAGTTCGTCCACCGCCGCGAACTGCCCGGTGACCCCGATCGCCGCGCGGACCGCCCTGGCCTCGGTGACCACGTCGTGCCCGGCGACCCGCACCGACCCGGCGTCGGCGCGGATCAGGGTGGTCAGGATGTTGACGGCGGTCGTCTTGCCGGCCCCGTTCGGGCCGAGCAGGCAGAAGATCGTGCCGGCCGGGACGTCCAGGTCGACGCCGTCGAGCACCACCTTGTCCTTGTACGCCTTACGCAGCCCGGAGACCGCTATCGCTGAACTCGTCATGCGACCACCATGGGCGGCCGTACCGCCACCGCCCTGACACGGCGCTGACACGGCCGCTGTCAGCTTGTCGGTGGGGCGGCGTACGGTCCCGCCGTGGATCGGGAGACGTTCTGGGAGATCGTGGAGCGGGCACGTCGCGCCGCAGGGCGTGAGACGGCTACCGCCGAGGGGGCCGACGCGGTGGCCCGGCACCTGGTCGCGGAGCTGTCGGTGCTGAGCCCGGCGGCAATTGTGAGCTTCGAGCAGGCGTACGACAACGTGAATTCGGAGGGGTGGCGCTGGGACCTGTGGGCGGCCGCCTACCTGATGCGCGGCGGCTGCTCGGACGACGGTTTCGACTACTTCCGCGGCTGGCTGGTCGCGCAGGGGCGGGCGGTCTGGGAGCGGGCTGTCGCCGATCCCGACTCACTCGCCGGGGCCGGCGTCGACCCGGACGACGACGCGGTCGAGTGTGAGGCGGTGCTGAGCGTGGCGCGCTACGCCTACGCCCAGGCGACCGGCGCCGGCACCGACGCGTTCTGGGAGGCGCTCGACGCCGCCGACCGGGCTGCTCCCGGCCCGTCACCGGCCGACCCGGCCGGGGAGGACTTCGACTTCGACGACGACGAGCAGATGCGCGCCCGCCTGCCGCGCCTGACCGCGATCTACCGGCCGGTGGAATGAGGTCCACGACCCGCCGCCGACCCGATCCGGCTTAACCGCTGGTCCGTCGCGGGCCGGGTGGGCGAGCATGGTCGGCATGGCCGGATCGACGGGTGCGAGGCTGCCGCTGCAGGGCGGGCTGCCACCCGGCGCGGCGCTGACCGGCGCGGTGCTGGAGATCGCCTGCGACGAGTCCGGTTTCTCCGGCACCAACCTGCTCGACCCGGCCACCCCGGTGATCGTCCACGCCGGCGTCGACCTGAGCCGCGACGAGGCGGCCGAGCTGATCAGTGGGCTGCGGTCCGGGTTCCGGTTCTCGCCCGACGAGGTCAAGTCGCGGCAGTTCCTGCGCCGCCGCGAAGCCGCCGAGGCGGTGCGGTGGTTCCTGTCGGCGCTGCGCGGCCGGGCGTACGTGCACCTGGTCGACAAGGAGTTCTTCCTCGCCACCCGGGTCGTCGACCTGCTGCTGGCCGAGCCGTCGTACACGGCGGGCACCCGCCTCACCGGTGACCGGCGTCCGGCCGCTGCGGCGCTGCACCGGGCCGGGCGGGCGGCCGGGCCCGGCTGGGCGGCCTTCCTCGCCGCCGTCGTCGAGATGCTGCGCACCAAGCGGCGGGACCGCGCGGACGACCGGAGCGTCGAGCGGTTCTTCGCCGCCCGGGACGCGCTGCGGCGCCACGTCGGCGACGCGCAGGCCGGCGCGGTCCTCGACGCGCTCGACCCGGCCCGGGTAGCCGCCGTGCGGGCCCGGTTGTACGCGGGCGACCGGACGATCCCGCCGCCGCTGGAGCCGCTGCTGCCGGCGCTGGCCGAGACCGTCCTGCACTGGAGCGTCGGCCGGCGGCGGGTGCTGGTGATCCACGACGAGCAGAGCGCGCTCACCGAGGACCGGCTGCGCCGCCTCCAGGCGGCGCTGGCCGCCGGCGATCCGGCCCACCCGTCACCGCTGGCCGGGCTGGTGATGACCGACTCGCGCGACGACCCGCGCGTCCAGGCCGCCGACCTGCTCGCCGGGGTGGCCCGCCGGATGCCCGGCACCCCCGGCGACGGGCCGCTGCGCCCGCTGCTGTCCCCGCCCGCCGGGCCCGACCCGAACGCCGTCGGCGTGACGAGAGAACAGGAGCCCGCGTGATCCTCGACGGCGTGACGCCGCGCCCCGGACTGCACTGCGAGACCACCACGCTCGGCGTGCTGACCCGGCACGCGGGCCTGGACCTGTCCGAGCCGATGCTGTTCGGCCTCGGCGAAGGGCTCGGCTTCGTCTACTGGGACGCCAGGAGCATGGACGTGCCGTTCCTCGGCGGGCGTACCAAGCCGCTGTGCGTGACCCGGGCCGCCGCCGACCGCCTCGGTCTGGACCTGCGGGTACGGGAGACGACGTCCGCGGCCAGGGCGTGGCGCGACGTCACCGAGGCGCTGGACGCCGGGCAGCCGGTCGGCCTGCAACTGGACTCGTACCACCTCGACTACTTCACCACCCGGGTCCACTTCGGCGGGCACACCGTCGCCATGTACGGCTACGACGACACCCACGCCCACCTGGTCGACACCGCGCAGCAGGGCGGCGCGGTGACCACCACGCTGGACAGCCTCGCCCGGGCGCGCGCCGCGCGTGGACCGATGACCGCGCGCCACCTGTCGTACACGCTCACCGCGCCCGGCGGCCCGCCGGACCTGGCCGCCGCCGTCCGCGCGGCGGTACGCGCCAACGCCGGGGCGTTCCTCGATCCGCCGATCGCCAACCTCGGCCACCGGGGGATCGCCACCGCCGCCGCCCGGGTGACCCGCTGGCTGGACCGCGCCGCCGACCCGGCACGCGACCTGCCGCTGGCCGCGACGCTGATGGAACGCGGCGGCACCGGCGGTTCGTTGTTCCGCGCCCTGTACCGGGACTTCCTCGCCGAGGCCGCCACCGTCACCGGCGACACCCGCCTGCGGCGGGCACAGCTGATGTACGCCGACATCGCGCCGCTGTGGGCCGCCGTCGCCGACCACATCGCCACCGCCGGGCGCACCGGCGACGCCGTCCACCTGACCCGCGCGTCGGCGGTCCTCGCCGACCTGGCCGTCCGCGAGCGCGAGGCGATGACGGTGCTGGCCGCGCTCGACGCCGGGTAGGCGTCAGCTCATGTCGAGCGTGTACGCGGCCTCCCGCACGTCGGCGTCCGGGTGACGGCGCAACCCGGTCAGTAGGTCCCGCCACGGCGTCTTCCAGCCGAACTCCGAGCCGTGCCCGACGAGCGCCACCGCGAACAGTCCGCCGGCCAGGTCGCCGCGCCCGGCGAGGTGGACGACGGTGTCGGCCAGGACCGCCGGTTCCAGCCGCTGCCGCAGGTCGAGCAGGCGCGCGCCCACGCGCTCGGCGGTGCGCACCGCGACCAGCGGGCGGCCCGCGCAGAGCGCGGCGACCTCGTCCAGGCCGTCGAGGCGGCCGAGGCCGACGAGTAGCCCGGTGGCCGTACCCAGGAAGGAGTCCTGGCCGGCGAGCCACCGCGCCGCCTCGACCAGCCCGGCCCGGTCGGCGCCGGCGGGTCGGCTGGCGGACCACAGGGCCGCGCCCTCCGCGAGCGACTCGACGCGCCGCCGGGCCGGCCGGTCGGTCACCGGGCCGCCCGGGTCGTCGTCGGCCGCGTCCCGCTCCACCAGGCGGGTCAGCGCGGCCCGGAACGCCGCGTCGCCGCCGGCCCGTAGCAGGTTCGCCACCCCGATGCTCGGCGTCGTCTCGTCCGGGTCGGTGAGTCGATCCACGACCAGGTCGGTGACGCCGGTCAGCCACGGCCACCACCCGCCGAGCACGCCGAACGCGGCGCTGCGGACCTCCCGGTCGTCGGCCCGGCACGCCGCCGCGATCAGGTCGGCGTAGGCGCGGCGGTGGCGCTCCGAGATGCCGGACGGGAACGCGCCGAGCACCGCCCGCCGCTCCTCGCGGCTGGCGTGCACCGCCGTGCGCAGCACGGTCCAGCTCGCCTCGGGCCCGAGCCGCTGCCGCGCGGCGGAGACGATCGCGACGCGCACGTCGCGGTGCGCCTCCGGATCGGCGTACGTCTCGGCGAGCGTCGCCAGCACGTCCACCGGCGCGTAGCGGGCCAGGAGCCGGGCGGCCTCCTTGCGGCTGGTGACCTTCGCGGCGCCGGTCAGCACCCCGCCCAGCAGCTCGGCCAGGCGAGCCGGCGGGACGTACCGGGCGGCCCGTCCGGCCGCGTACAGCGCGACGCGTGCCCGGTCGCCGTCGGCGTACCGCAGCAGCACCGGGAACGCATCGTCCGGCCGGTCGGTCCGGACCAGCGCGCCGAGCGCCGCCTCGGCGATCGGCACCTCGGACGCGTCGAGGTGGCGCAGCACCAGCTCGCGTCCGGCCGGACCGGCCCCGGCGGCGGCCCGGATCGCCGCCGCCCGCCGCCAGACCCGTTGCCCGGAGTCGGCGACGACGCGGGCCTGAAGCGCCACGAAGCGCTCCTGCTGGCGGGGGAGCCAGCGCTGGGCGTACGGCGCGGTGTCGGGCACCCACCGCAGGCCGCGTTCCACGAACCGGCCGCGCGGGGGGCGGTCCAGCACCCGGTCGAGCAGGTCGGTGCGGGACGCGCAGACGATCGTCCACACCTCGTGCAGCGCCACCGCCGACGCGTCCACGGCGAGCACCTCGGCGACGCGCCGCGAGCGGGTACGCGGGTCGGCGAGCCAGAGCCCGGCCGCCGCACGGGCCACCGGGGGCAGGGTGTCCGGCCCGACCGCCCGGCGCAGCAGGTCCTGTAGCTCGGGCAGCCGCCAGGCCCGCCGGCCGAGCGCTTCGGTGAGCGCGAACAGCAGTCCGTACCGGCCGCGCGCCATGCCGTCCTCGATCCGGCCGCGCAGCCGGTCGAACACCACCTGCTCCTGGCCGTGGCGCAGGACCGTGTCGAGCCGGCGCAGCACCGGCACGTTCGCGTCGCTGCTCACCTTGTCGATGGTGAGAAGCGCCCACTCGGCAAGCTCCGGCACGTCCACGTGAAGCGTGAGGACGTCGACGGCGAGCCGGCTCAACGCGGTCGTGGTGGTCGCCGAGGTGTCCCGCGCGTCGACCGCGTCGGTGGTGAGCCCGGTCAGCCCGCCCGCGTTCATCGCGGTGAGCAGCGGCGCCACGGTGGCCAGGGCGGTGAGCGCGGCGGCGCGTACCGGGTCCTGCTCGTTGCGCAGCCGGCCGAGGCGGACCACCACCTGGGCCACCGTCCGCGGGTCACGGGAACGGCGCGCGGCCGCCACCAGCAGCCGCCAGCCGTCCGCCCGTTCGTCCGCGTCGCCCGAGCGCAGCGCCGCGCTCGCCGACGCGGACGCCTGCGGCCACGGCAGGTACGCGCTCCAGAACCGCACCTGCTCCTCCCGCTCGCGGACCGACGGCAGGGCCAGCACCCGGGCCGCCTCGCGTGCCCGCACCGGTGCCGGCAGCGCCTCCATCACCTCGCCGCCGGGCCGCAGTGCCGTGGTGTCGGTGTCCGCCAGCGCGCCGTCGTACAGGTCGGCGCGGCGGCTCGGCGCGACGGCGCGCAGCAACGCGGCGAACGCCCGGTCGTGCTCGCGCAGCCGGGCGGCCAGCGGGATCAGCTCGCCGGTGGGCAGCGCGGCGAGGCGGCCCAGCAGCGCCCGGGGCAGCGCGGTGCCGGCCAGCCAGGCCGCGCGGCCGGGCGAGGTGAGCAGGCGTACGACCCGACGGGCGTCGTGTGCGGCGAGCCGCCCGTACGCGACGAGCGCGCCGGGCAGCGAGTACTCCGGCGCGTATCCGTCGAGCAGGTCCAGCGCCCGGCCGGGATCGCCGCGCAGCACCGCGCCGGCGACCTCGGTCCAGATCCGCCCGCGCGACTCCGGCGGGGCCGCGGCCAGCCGTTCAGCGGTGCGCGCCAGCACGATGTCGCTGTGCCACCGCATCAGCCGTTCCGGGTTCAGCGCGTGTTCCAGGTCGGGCAGCAGCGCCCGTACCGTCTCCGGGCCGCAGGCGGGCAGCAGCGCGGCCGCCTCCTGGTCACCGAGGCGTTCGCGTACCCCGGTGATCAGCGCGTCGGCGACGGCCGGCGCCGGGCGGCGGCGTAGCCCCCGGTAGACCCGGCGCCGCGCGTTCGCCGGCCGGTCGGTCAGGTCGACGGGTGTCACGCCGGCCCGCACTGTCGCGTTGAGCGCGGTGGCGCCGATCGAGGGCTCCGGGTCGTGCATCGCGGCCAGGACAGCCTCGGTGTCCTGGGTGGCCAGCGCGGCGAGCAGCGCGAGACGCCGCTCGTAGGGGCCCTGCCGGCGCAGGTCGGCGCAGACCTGCGCACGGTCGGGCGCGGTGCGTGCCCACGCCACGAGGCGTCGCGTCCGGTCGCGGTGGGACAGCGGATCGAGTGACGTCAGCAGAGCGCGGGTGGCCTTGAGCACGGCGCCCATTGTGCCGGTGGGCGGGTGCGCGCGGGTGCCCCCTCACACCATTCCGCAATTCCTATGGAAATTGTAGATTTTCAGCGTTCTCCCAGGTGGCCGGGATTGACATCAAAAGGACCGTCGGGGATATTCCTAGCGGCGCGTCGGGGCGCGGGGCGAGCAGGCGGAGTCTGCGGATTTCACCTGCGTGACGTGCGCAAAGTTGTCGTGCTGCCCCTGCCCTGCCGGGGTCCGGATGAGGTTGGACAATGATTAAACGGGCCGTCGAATTCGCCAAGCACAATTCGCCGAATTCCATGCGCGTCGCGGCCCGGCGGGCACAGATGGAAGCGCGCAACGCCCGCATGCGACTCACCGTGCCGGTGGTGGAACGCAGCGAATTCGCCAACATCTTCCACTGCACCGTCCGCAAGACCGGCAGCCAGTGGATCAAGGCGTTGTTCAGCGACCCGGCCGTCTACCGCCACTGCGGGCTGCTGCCGTACGACCCGCGCTTCTACGCCGGCGGGGCCACCGCGCCGGTGCCGGCCGGCCGCGTCGGCCTGGCCATCTTCCTCTCCCACAAGCGGTTCGAGGCGGTGCCCAAGGCCGGCGGCTACCGCGCGTTCTTCGTGATCCGCGATCCCCGCGACGTGGTCGTGTCCAGCTACTTCTCGCTGCGCAACTCGCACGCCCCGATGGGCGACATCCCGCAGGCGCGCAAGGCCCTCCAGGACCTGCCGAAGAAGGAGGGCATGCTCTACGTCATCGACCGGCTGCGCGACAAGAAGCAGTTCGGGCAGATGCGGTCCTGGGCGGTCGCGCCGAGCGCCGAGACGTTCCGGCTGTTCCGCTACGAGGATCTGACCGGCGAGCGGCAGGCCGACGAGGTCGACCAGCTCATGCGGCACTGCGGGATCACGCTGCCGCGCCCGGAGCTGGAGGCGCTGCTGGCCCGCTACAGCTTCAGCAAGATGAAGAAGGCCAAGGAGACCCCGGGGCGGATCTCCCACTACCGCAAGGGCGCGTCCGGCGACTGGCGCAACCACTTCGACGACGACATCTACGCCGCGTACACGAAGGCGGCCGGTGACCTCGCGGAGATCCTCGGCTACCCCGCCCGGGACGAGACCCCCGCCCGCTGACCAGCGCCGTATGCTCCTGCCGTGGAGCTGCGGTTCACCACGCGGGCGTCCGACTCGGCCTGGATCGACACCGTGTGGACCTGCGCCAGCGATCGGGTCGACGAGATGACCTCGGTGGCGACCCCGTGCTGGGGGCTCGTGTTCTGGCAGCGTGACGGGCACTCCTACGCGGCCGTCTCCGGCCCCGAGACCGCTACCGGCACCGCGCCGGTGCCCGAGGGCGCCACCTTCGTCGGCATCGAGTTCGCGGTGGGCACCTCGCTACGGACCGTACCCACGCCCGAGCTGGTGGACGGCGGCGCCGAGCTGCCCGACGTGAGCCGCCGGACGTTCCGGCTCGACGGCGGCCGGTGGGCCACGCCCGGCCCGGACGACGCCGAGGCGCTCGTGGCACGGCTGGTCCGCGCCGGTGTGGTGGTCCGCGACCCGCTGGTCACCGAGACGCTGCGCGGCGGCAGTCCACCGGCGTCACCGCGTACCCTCGAACGCCGGTTCCGGGCGGCGACCGGGCTGACCCGGGGCGCGGTGCGGCAGATCGACCGCGCGCGCCGGGCCGCCGTGCTGCTGGCCGCCGGCGGCCCACCCGCCGACGCGGTCACCACCTTCGGGTACGTGGACGAACCGCACCTGGCCCGCGCGCTGCGCCGGTACGTCGGACGGACGGCCGGTGAGCTGCGCGCGGGCGCCGGTGGGGCGATCGCGCTGGACCCGGCTCAGCGGGTCACGTCGTAGATCAGCTTGACGACGCCGTTGGGGTAGGTGGCCGAGTCGCTCAGCCGCAGCGTCTGCCGGTCCCGGTCCGCCTGGCTGAACAGGCCCTTGCCGGCGCCGAGCAGCACCGGGAAGACGAGCAGGTGGTACCTGTCGATCAGGTCCGCCTCGGCGAGACGGCGGGCGAGTTCGGCGCTGCCGTGGATGAAGACGTCGCCGCCGTCGCCCTGCTTGAGCGCGGCCACGTCGGCGGTGCCGCGCAGGATCGTCAGCGGTCCCCAGCCGTCGATCAGCGCGTCCTCGGGCAGGCTTGACGACACCACGTACTTCGGCAGGTCCCGGTAGGCGGCGTGGTCGTCGGAGTCGCGCCAGGTCGGCGCGAACGCCTCGTAGCTGCGTCGCCCGAACATCAGCGCCGTGGTCTGCGCCAGCTCCTCGCCCTTGAGTGAGAACGCCTCCGGCAGGAACTCGATGTCCTTGACGACCCAGCCGCCGCTGCGGTGGTCCTCGCCCGGGCCGCCGCCGGGGGAGTCCACCACGCCGTCGAGCGACATGAATCCGGTGTAGACGAGATCACGCATGGGGCAATGCTAGGAATGGCCGCCACCTGCCGTCTTGTACGGAACCGACACGCCTCAGCAGCCGCACGACGCGCCGGCCGGGGCGGTGAGGGCGTCGGCGGGCCGCCGCACGAGCCCCGCCTCGGTGCGTACCGGGAAGCCCTCCCGCACCCAGTACTCGTACCCGCCGATCATCTCCTTGACCGGACGGCCGAGCCGGGCGAACTCCAGCGCCGCGCGGGTGGCGCCGTCGCAGCCCGGCCCCCAGCAGTAGGTGACCACTGTGGCGTCCGGCGGGACCAGCTCGCCGGCCCGGCCGGCGATCTCCGCGGTGGGCAGGTGCACCGCGCCGGGGATGTGCCCCTGCCGCCACGCCGGAAGGGCGCGCGAGTCGACCACGACCAGGCCGGGGACGCCCGCCTCCAGATCGGCGTGCACGTCGCTCACGTCGGCCTCGAAGGCGAGCCGGGCCGTGAAGTGGGCGAGGGCGTCGGCGGGGCGGGCCGGGGGAATGCGCAGGACGTTCGACATGGCACTCATCGTGGTGGCCGCCGGCCGGCCGCTCCAGTGGCGCGAGCGACACCGCTCGCTAAGATCCCGCCATGAACCGCGCCACCGTGTCGGTGCTCGCGTACGAGGGCATGTCGGTGTTCGAGACCGGCATCGTCACGGAGGTCTTCGGCCTGCCCCGCCCGGAGTTCGACGTGCCCTGGTACGAGCTGACCGTCTGCGCGGAGGACCCCGGCGCGGTACGGCTGGTCGGCGGCGCCACCCTGCGCAGCGGCCACGGCCTCGACGCGTTCGCCGCCGCCGGCACGCTGATCGTGCCGGGCGTCGCCGACGTGCACGCCGACCCGTCGCCAGCCCTCACCGGCGCGCTCCGGGCGGCCCACCGGCGCGGCGCCCGGATCGTGTCGATCTGCTCGGGCGCGTTCGCCCTGGCCGGCGCGGGCCTGCTCGACGGCCGGCGGGCCACGACCCACTGGCGGTACGCCGACCTGCTCGCCCGGCGGCACCCGGCGGTACGCGTCGACCCGGACGTGCTCTACGTCGACGACGGGGACATCCTCACCAGCGCTGGCAGCGCTGCCGGTCTCGACCTCTGCGTCCACCTGGTGCGCCGCGACCACGGCCCGACCATCGCCAACGCGGTCGCCCGCCGGCTTGTCGTACCGCCGCACCGCGAGGGCGGCCAGGCGCAGTTCATCGAGGCGCCGGTGCCCGGCGACCCGGATGACGACCGGCTCGCCGCGAGCATGTCCTGGGCACTGGCGAACCTGAACACCCCGATCACCGTGGACCGGCTGGCGCGGCGGGCGCACATGTCGTCCCGCACCTACCTGCGGCACTTCGCGCGGGCCACCGGCACCACCCCGATCCGGTGGCTCGTCGAGCGGCGCGTCCAGGCCAGCCTGCCGCTGCTGGAGACGACAAACGCGCCGATCGAGGAGGTTGCGGCGACTGTGGGGTTCGAGACGGCGGTGACGTTCCGGCACCACTTCGCCGCCGCGATGCGGACCTCGCCGTCTGCGTACCGCCGGACCTTCACCAGGACGTCCGGCGCTCACGCCCCGGGCAGCGGGACGACGTAGGAGTCGACGCGGGCGATGAGCCCGTCCCGGAACGTGAACAGGTCGTTGAAGGCGAACCGGAACGGCCCGTGCTCGACGCTGACGCCCCGGCCCTCGCCGGTGACCACGACGACCGGCCCGTCCTCGTGCACGCGCTCGACGTCGAGGCGCGGGCTGCCGCTGAACGCCGGGTTCTCGATCTCGCCGTCGAACTCCGCCCGGCCCCGGGTGGTGCGGTGGCCGTGGATGACCCACTCGACGTCCTCGGTGAGCGTGGCGAGGATCCGCTCGTGGTCGCTCGCCCGGAAGCCGTCGAAGTATTCGGCGACCAGGTCACGCTGGCTTGCTCGGGTCACTGCTGTCTCCTTCGTCGTGGGGCGCGAGGTGGGCGGCGAGGGCGTCGAGGATCGAGGCGAGCCCGTCGGCCGCCTGGTCGGTGCGCAACTCGGGCGGGAGTTCGCGCTGGTGCACGGTGAGATCGGTGCCGTACCCGGCGGGCCGCAGCGTGACTGTGGTGCGCAGGCCGGTGACCGGCTCGTCGAACACCAGCTCGCGCGGCCTGTCGACGCTCACGTAGACGAACCGCAGCCGTCCGGTCCGGCCGTCCGGCGCGTGCGTGTCCAGCGCGAACTCCCCGCCCGGTCGCAGGTCGACGACCACCGACGCCGCCGGCACAGTGGCGTGCGAGCCGCCCCAGAACGCCGCGATGCCGGCCGGCGAGGTGAACGCCTCCCACACCCGGTCCGGCACGGCGGGCAGATGGCGGCGGGCGATCAGCTCGTCGCCGTGCCGTTCGGTACGGGCCCTCACCGGGCCGCCTCCGGGCCGGAGAGGTGCGCCTCCAGCGCGTCGAGACGGTCGTCCCAGGCGCGGCGCTGCTCGTCGATCCACGAGCCGAGCCGGGTGAGCCGGTCGACGCGCAGCCGGCACGGCCGCCGCGTGCCCTCCCGCCGCTGCTCGACCAGGCCGCAGCGGCGCAGCACGCCGACGTGATGGGAGATGGCCTGCGGCGTCAGGTCGAACGGCTGGGCCAGCTCGCCCACTGTGGCCTCACCCCGGGCGAGACGGGTCACCAGGGCCCGGCGGACCGGGTCGCCGAGAGCGGCGAAGGCGAGGTCGAGGTCCGGTTCCGAGCGCATACCCGTACGCTATCGCAAACACTCCTTTGCGCAAACACCCATTTGCGGAAAGCAACGGGGCCGGTGGCACCCGTGACGTTCCACCGACCGCCGAACCGGCCCGCCGAACACCTGCCGACCTGCCGGAACCCGGCAGCGGGGCCGGGCGTTGGGGGAGTGGCGATGCTGTTTCGGGTGACGCCGCATCGGGAACGTCGTCGGGACGGGGCACGGGACGGAGGTCGACGTGAGGGCACCGAGTCGCCGGAGGCGGATGCTTGGCGTACCCCTGCTCGTCGCCACGCTGCTGGCCGGCGCCTGCGGCGACGGCGGCGGGAACGACGGCGGCGGCGCGAGCACGACCTCGACGCCGGCCGGGGGCCCGACGTCCGCCACACCGTCGGCGTCACAGTCGCGCGGCGGGCCCGTGACGATCCCGACGTCCGCGTTCGCCGACCTGCCGCCGGAGCTGCGCAAGACCCCCGCGCAGCCGACCGAGGTCGCCGACGCGCTGCCCGAGCTGTGCGACAAGGAGTTCCGCAGCGGCGGGCGGTCGGTCACCGCGAGCGCCGCGATGATGAGCACCTACAAGCAGCCCAAGGATCCGCCGGAGAACGTCCCCTACGGCACGCTGCACCAGACCGTCTTCGCCTTCGAGGGCACCGGCGCGGCCGACTACCTGCGCCGGGTCCGGGGAGCGGTGGCGGACTGCCTGTCGTTCCCGGCCGCGGGCGGCAGCGTCACAGTCACGTCCCGGCCGATGGCGGGGGCCGGGGACGAGGCCTTGCTGGTCACCGTGAGCCGGCCGGCGACCGGCCCGGACGGCAGCCCGGCCAAGGGCCGGGCCACCAGCCAGATCGTCGTCATCCGGGTCGCCGACGCGGTCACTGTCGTGCACGACCAGGGCTGGGAGGGCACCAGCGCCGACCCCGGCCTGGCCGACGACATCGCCCGGTCCGCGGTCCGCGGCCTCGACTCCTGGCAGCGCTAGCGACGGCGGCGTGCCACCCGGCGTACGAGCGGGTACGCGACGCCGCCGGACAGCAGCCAGGGCGCGGCGGCGGCGAGTAGCAGCCCGGCGCGATCAGGACACGGCGGCCCGCACCAGCTCGGTCAGCCTCTTCTCCACCTCCGGGCTCCACCGCAGCAGCGCGAACGACGCCGGCCACATGTCGCCGTCGTCGAGGTTCGCCGCCTCCTGGAAGCCCACTGTCGAATAGCGGTACTTGAACTTCCCCGCGTCCTGGAAGAACACGACGATCTTGCCGGCGGCGTTCGCGTACGCGGGCATGCCGTACCAGGTCTTCGGGGACAGCTCCGGCGCGGCGGACGTGATCGTCGTGTGCACGCGCTCGGCCAGCTCGCGGTCCTCCGGCGCCATCTGCGCGATGCGGTCGAGCACCGCCTGAAGGTCATCGGCCTTCTTGGCGCCCTTCTTCCCCTCGGCACGCAGCTCGGCGGCGCGCTCCTTCATCGCGGCGCGCTCCTCGGCGCTGAATCCGTCGGACATCTCGGTTCCCCCTCGTGGCTCGCGGTCCGCGTGGCGCCGACCGCCTGACGACAACGCTATGGCGTGGCGCTGACCGGGCGCTTCTCGATTCCTGATCACCTGCCGGGACCACGGCGACCGGGCACGGCACCTACCATCGCCGCCATGGCGACCCGGCTCGTACAGATCAACATGAAGGCCCACGACGAGGTGGCGCTCGGCGGCTTCTGGGCGAAGGTGCTCGGCTGGGAGACGTCCAGCGAGGCCCCCGGCGTGACGAACCTCGAACCCGAGGGCCTCACGTACCCGGACCCCCGCGTCCTCTACGTCGACCTCGTCGTCTCCACCGAGCCCAAGACGGCGAAGAACCGTGTCCACGTCGACCTCGCGACCACCTCGGCCGCGCACCACGCCCAGCTGGTCGCGCGCCTGGCCGCCCTCGGCGCCACCCCCGCCGACGTGGGCCAGGGTGACGTGCCCTGGACGGTCCTGGCCGACCCGGAGGGCAACGAGTTCTGCGTACGGGAGCCGGACGCGCGGTACGCCGGCACCGGGCCGATCGGCGCGGTGGTGGTCGACTGCGCCGACCCGCGAGCCATGGCCGGCTTCTGGGGCCGGGCCACCGACTGGACGGTGCACGAGGTGACCGACCGGGAGGCGGTGCTGCGCTCGGCGAAGGGCGTCGGACCGTACCTGCGGTTCGTCCGCACCGCCGACGCGAAGACCGGATGGAACCGCGTCCACCTCGATGTCCGCCCGTACCCGTCGGACGACCTGGACGCCGAGACCGCGCGCCTGCGGTCGCTCGGCGCCACCGACGCGGACCTGGGCGGGGCCGACCCCCACTGGCGGGTGCTCGTCGACCCGGAGGGCAACGAGTTCTGCGTGCTCACCCCGGGCTGACCGGCCACGGCACCGGGCGGGCGGGTGCGACAGCCCGCCCGGGCGCCGGTCAGGCCGTCCGCTCCGGCCGGAACTCGTGCACCACCTCGATCGGCCCGACGATGTGCCGGTTGAACTCGTCCAGTTCCTCGGCCGGCACCCACAGCTCCAGGATGTCCCGGCCGCCGGCCTGCCGCACCGGGTAGCGGGCGGCGAACGCGCTGTCGACGTGGAAGCGCGTCACGTAGCCGACGCCGGAGGCCGCCACGTTCCAGTCCCGGGCGATCATCACGGCGTACTGCTCGTTGAGC
Organism: Micromonospora sp. NPDC048887; assembly: GCF_040649715.1. Taxonomy (NCBI): domain Bacteria; kingdom Bacillati; phylum Actinomycetota; class Actinomycetes; order Micromonosporales; family Micromonosporaceae; genus Micromonospora; species Micromonospora sp. NPDC048887. The sequence goes on from NZ_JBEZGA010000004.1 coordinate 21,853, forward strand.
ACCGGATAGAAGATCGGCTGGTCCGGCAGCCGAGGCGGCCAGGCCCGCCAGCCGGAGGCGCGGACGAGGTCGAGTTCCCGTGGGCCGGTCGGCCGCCACATCGTCGTCGTCTCCGTCAACGCGTACCCCCTTCTGCTCCGGTCGTGGCACGGTACCGGCGGCGTGCCGCGACCGGCGATCGGGTTTCGGCAGCAGAATCGACAGCGGGTGCGATGAGTTCGCGCCGCCCCGGCGGTCCAACCGTCGACATCCTGGACAGACAGGCAAGGAGCACCGCGATGGCCACTGTGATCTCCACGCTGTTCATCTCGGCCGACGGCGTCGCCGAGATCGACCCCGACTGGCACTTCCCGTACTTCGACGACAACATGGGCCGCGCCGTCACCGAGGACTACGACACCTCCGACGTGCTGCTGATCGGGCGCGAGACGTACGACAGCTTCGCCGGCGCCTGGCCGGAGCGCGAGGCCGCCGGCGGTGAGGACGCGCCGTTCGCCAAGCAGCTCGGCGACATGCGCAAGGTCGTCGTGTCGCGCCAGCCGCTGGAGTTCTCCTGGCGCAACTCCGAGGTGATCCAGGGCGACCTGGTCGACGCCGTGCGCGCGCTCAAGGCCGACGCCGGCATCAAGGGCATCCTCATCCCCGGGTCGATCTCGGTGGTGCGGCAGCTGCTCGCCGCCGGCCTGGTGGACGAACTGCGGCTGCTGGTGCACCCGGTCGCCGCCCGCAAGGGCCGCCGGCTGTTCGACGAGGGCGACGCGCCGTACCACCTGCGGGTGGCCGCGACTGAGGCGTACCCGACCGGCGTGCTCCGGGTGATCTACACCCCGGCCCCGGCGCCGGGCGCCGTCGGCTACGACGACATCAGGGACCAGGTGCCGGCCGGCAGCTGACGAGCGCGGGACGGCGGCCGGTCGGTCCGTCGTGAAAGGATCCGCCGGTGCGTCGCGCCCGGCTGCTGTTGATCCTCGCGGCGGTGTGCGCCGTCGCCCACGCCGTCGGCGTCCTGACGGCCGCACCGCTCTGGCGCGGCGCGGAGGTGCTGAGCCTGGCGCTGCTGCTCGCGTACGCCGTCGCCGCCGGACTGCCGGCCCCGCGCTGGGCGGTGCCGGTGGCGCTCGCGCCGCTGATCGTGGACGCGGTCCGCACCATGCCGGCCGAACCGGGCGCCGGGGACACCGGCTGGATCGTGTACGGCGGCGACAGGGTCTTCGACAGTACGGCCGGCTTCGACGCGACGTTCGCCGGCAGCTGGGCGGCGCTGGTCGCGACGGCGGTGCTGCTGGTCGCGTTCCGGGGCCGTGGGCGGCGCCGGCACCTCATCGCCGCCGTGGTCGCCGCCGTGCCCGTCGTCGGGTACGCGGCCGTCCGGGTCGCCGACATCGGCGTCGCCGTCGCCGCCGTGGAGACCCGCAGCCGGAGCACGCTGACCCGGGTGGAGGGGCCGGGCAACGACCAGGCCGACGTCGTGCCCGCGCTCCTCCTCGCGGTGCTGCCGCCGCTGGCGCTCGCGCTCGCCGCGCTGGGGCTCGCCGTGCTGCTGGCCGGGCGGGGCCGGCGGCTCGCCGCGACCGGTGCGGCGCTGCTGGCGGTGCTCGCGTTGCCGCTGCTCGACTCGGGCATCGAGGCCCTGCGCCTGCCCGGTTCGGCCGACGGCACCGCCCTGTTCGCCTGGTACGCCATCACACCCACCCGGACGCTGCCACAACCCGTGCCGGCCCTCGTGGCGGTGGTCGAGCTGGCCGCGTACCTGCTGCTCGTCGCCGGCCTGACCGGCGCGGACCGCGCCGCACCGGCGGTGCCCGCGCGGGCGGAGTCCGGCTGACGTCAGGCGGCCGACACCAGCTCGATCAGCGGCTCCCCGGTCACGGCTGCGCCTCGTCCTCGTCCTCGCCCTCCTCGTCCGCGTCGTCGAGCAGGCCCTGCCGGTGCAGGAACGCGTACCACCCGTCGTCGTCGGTGACCAGCTCGGCGTAGCCGGGACCGAGCACGTAGTAGTGCACGAACGAGTCGAGGCCGGGTGCCAGCTCCTCGAACGCGTCGGCCATGAACCACTCGGTGCCGGTCGGCGGGAAGTACCACACCGAGCCGGTCGCCCGCTCCAGGAAGATCGGCTCGTCACGGCACGTGGCGACGACCAGCCAGTCATTCTTGTCCCGGGGGATGGGGGAGAAGCCGGGCGCGTGGTCGAGGAAGTACTGCACGTCGGCGAGCCGGTCGACCGAGACCAGCTCGAACGCGCCGGCCCGCAGGCCGTCGGCGGCGAGCAGCAGGTCACGCAGGCCCGCCGGCAGCTCCGCCGGCACGTCACCGGCGTCGGCCGGGGCGGCGATCCGCGCGTACGCCGGACCGGCCGGCTCGTCGGCGGCCAGGTCGGCGCGGAGTTCGTCGAGAAGCCGCGCGAGTTCGGAGGGCATTCCACTACCTCTCTTCGGATCGAGGTCTGCCGGTTGTACCAGGCAGCAGCTACCGCACCCATCACGACGGACGAACGACCCGGCGCCGCCCGTACCGGCGCCGTGCCCGCTCCGACCGCGCTTACGGGATCTGCGCCATCATGGCGTCATGACGAAGGCGGACGTGGTGGTGGCCGGCGGTGGCGTGATCGGGATGACGACAGCGCTGACGCTCCAGGGGCGCGGCGCGCGGGTCACCGTGCTGACCGCCCACGACCCGGCCGACACGGTGTCGGCGGTGGCCGCCGCGGTCTGGTACCCGAGCCACACGCAGCAGGATCCCCGGGTGCTGCGCTGGGCCCGCGACACCCACGCCGAGCTGCGCCGCCAGGCGGCCGACGGCGTGCCGGGAGTGGTCGACCGGCCCACCCGGATGTGGCTGCGCCACCCCTACACCGGGCCGCCCTGGTGGGCCGACGCCTGCGGCGACCTGACGGCCGAGCCGGCGGAGCCGCCGTACACCGCGCTGCTGCGGTTCACCGCCCCGTCGGTGGAGATGACCAGCTACCTCACCTGGCTGCGGCAGCGCCTGGAGGCGGGCGGCGGCCGGGTCGTCCGCCGCGCGCTGGGCACGCTCGCCGAGGCGTACGAGTTCGCGCCGGTGGTGGTGAACGCGACCGGCCTGGCCGCCGGACGGCTCGCCGCCGACCCGGCCGTGTACCCGGCGCGCGGGCACGTCCTGCTGGTGGCCAACCCCGGCCTGGACGTCTCGGTACGCGACGAGGACGACCCGGCCGGTGTCACGTACGTGCATCCGCGCCGGCACGACGTGGTGCTCGGCGGCACCTACGACGAGGGGGTCGCGCACACCGGCCCCGACCCGGAGGAGGCGGCGGCGATCCGGCGCCGGTGCGTGGCGCTGGTGCCGCAGCTCGCTGAGGCGCCGGTGCTGGGGGAGCGGATCGGTCTGCGGCCGGTCCGGCGCGGCGGCCCCCGGGTCGAGGTGGACCCGGCGGACGGGCGGCTGGTGCACGCGTACGGGCACGGCGGTGCGGGGGTGACGCTGTCCTGGGGCTGCGCCGCCGAGGCGGCCGATCTCGCCCTTGCCGCCGCCTGACGCCGGAGCTGCCCGAGCCGCCCGAGCAGCGCTCCAACGGCGCGGCGTCGACCGGTCAGGAATCGAGAAGCCCTGGGCGGGTGCCCTGACCTAGCGTTTCCGGCACGGGCCACCCCGCCGGGGAGGCCATCGCCGGGAGGTCGTCACCCATGGACACGCGCATCCGCCAGTTGCACCGCTGGTTCTCCGTCGTCTTCACCGTGACCGTTGTGATCACCTTCGTGGCACTGGCTCAGAAGGACCCGATCGTGTGGGTCTCCTACGTGCCGCTGGCGCCGCTCGCCCTGCTCCTGGCCAGCGGCCTCTACCTGTTCGCGCTGCCGTACCTGCGGCGTCGCCGTACCGCCGCGCGTACGCGCTGACCTGGGGGATTACCGGGGCCGGTCCGCGGGCAACACTGGCGGATGGATCAGAAGGTGATGGTGTTCGCCCCGGCGCCGCTGTTGACGGTGACGATCGAGCAGCAGGGCGACGCGCCCGAGCTGCATCTGCACCCCGGTGGGCAGGGGGTGTGGCAGACCCGGATGATCGCCGCGCTCGGCGTGCCGGTCACGATGTGTGTGGGCCTCGGCGGCGAGGTCGGCGACGCGGTCCGCAAGCTGCTCGAAGACGAGGACGTCACGGTACGGGTGGTGCGGCGGGAGTCCGGCACCGGCTGGTACGTGCACGACCGGCGCGACGGCGAGCGGACCGAGATCGCCGAGCACCCGGGCGCGCCCATGGTGCGGCACGACATCGACGAGCTGTACACGGTGACGCTCACCGAAGGGCTGCGCGCGCCGGTCAGCGTGCTCAGCGGGCCGGCCGACCCGCAGGTGGTGGACCCGGACATCTACCGCCGGCTCGCCGCCGACCTGAGCGCCAACGGTGGGACGGTGGTGGCGGACCTGTCCGGGCCGTACCTGGAGGCGGTGCTCGACGGCGGCGTGACGGTGCTGAAGGTCAGCCACGAGGAACTGCTCGACGACGGCCTGGCCAAGGACGACAGCGTGGACGCGCTGCGCGACGCCGGCCGCCGGTGCCAGGAACGCGGCGCGCGGACGGTGCTGATCAGCCGGGCCGGGGAGCCCGCGCTGGCGCTGCCGGAGGACGGCGAGCCGCTGCTGGTGCACGCGCCGCCGCTGGAACTGGCCGACCACCGGGGCGCCGGTGACTCGATGACCGCCGGGGTGGCGGCGGTGCTGGCCCGGGGCGGTGACCTGCGGGAGGCGCTGCACGTCGGCGCCGCCGCCGGCGCGCTCAACGTGACCCGGCACGGGCTCGGCACCGGCCGGGCCGAGGCGGTACGCGAACTGGCCGGCCGGGTACGGCTGACCCCGCTGGACGGTGGCGACGATGACGGCTGACCGGCGACCCCGGGTGCTGGTGACGAACGACGACGGCGTGCACGCCCCCGGCATCCGCGCGCTGGCCCGGTCCGCGTACGAACGCGGGCTGGACGTGGTGGTCGCCGCGCCGCAGCACGAGGCGAGCGGGATGAGCGCGGCGCTGTCCGCGGTGACCGAGGACGGACGGCTGGTGTTCCGCGAGACCGAGCTGGACGGGCTGCCCGGCGTGCCCGCGTACGCGGTGGCCGCCTCCCCGGCGTACATCACGGTGCTGGCCGGGCTCGGCGTGTTCGGGCCGGTGCCGGACCTGCTGCTGTCCGGCATCAACCGGGGCGCCAACGCGGGCCACGCGGTGCTGCACTCCGGCACCGTCGGCGCGGCGCTGACCGCCGGGAACAACGGCATCCGCGCGCTCGCCGTGTCGCTCGACGTGCTCACCCCGGCGGCGGCGAGCGCCGGGAGCGGCGGCGCGGCGATCGCGGTGCTGGACAGCGTGGACGACGAGTCCCGCCACTGGTCGAGCGCCGCCGAGCTGGCCGGGAGGCTGCTGCCCTGGCTGGCCGGCGCGGAGCCGGGCACGGTGCTCAACCTCAACGTGCCCGACCTGCCGGCCGATCAGGTGGCCGGGCTGCGCCAGGCGACCCTGGCGCCGTTCGGGCAGGTGCAGGTGTCGGTCGCCGAGCGCGGCGAGGGCTTCGTGCGTACGGCGGTGGAGGAGAACGCCGTCCGCGCGGTCCCCGGCACCGACATCGCCTGGCTGGCCGACGGGTACGCCGCGGTGACAGCGATCCGGGCGCTCGGCCACCTGCCCGATGTGGAGCTGCCGGTCGACGGCTGAGGACGGGTCCGCCCCGCCACCGTCGTACGGGTGGCGGGGCGGGAAGCGTCACTCGCCGGCCGCGCGCCTGCGGTCGGCCTCGGCGTCGGCGGCGCCCACGGGAACGCCGTCGCCGTCCCGGTCGGCCCGGGACAGATCCACGTCGGCGCCGGCCCGGGCGGCGTCCGCCGCCGCGTCGTCGGCGCCGACGACCTCGCCGCCGTCGGCCTGCCCGTCGTCGGGGACCAGCTGCCCGGCGGTGGCCAGCCCGATCGGTGCGTACCTGGGGTCGGTCATCTCGTCCTCCTCACCGGTGTTCCTTGAATAGCGGTACCCCGGGACGGAGGGCAGCACACGTGCGACGTCAGCGTCCCCGGTCGAGGAAGTCCAGGGTGACGGCGGCGAACAGCGGCGACTGGTCGATGTCGTAGTGGGTCAGGCCGGGCAGGATCGCCAGCGCGTGCCCGCCCGCCGGGCGTCCCTCGCCCGCCCAGCCGCCGTCGCGCCGGCCGCCGTCGAGCAGCCCGAACACCTCGACGAAGTGGCTCGGCGGGGCCATGTCCGCGTCGGCGGCCACCACGAGCGTCGGCACCCGCAGGGCCCGCACCTGCTCGGTGAGGTCGAAGTCCTGCCGCATCGCCTCGCCGATCTTGTCGAGCAGCCGGGGGAAGTCCGCCGGCCGCGGCGCGACCCGCTGGTACAGCTCGTACATCGGGGTCTCCTTCATGAACTCGGCGGCCCCGGCGCCGACCTGGCCCTGCTGCGCCAGCATCTCCGGATACACCGCGTCGCGGCGGATGTGCGCGGACGCGGCGACCAGCCGGCCGACCTTCTCGGGGTGCCGGAAACCGACGTGCAGGGCGACCCCGCCGCCGAGCGAGAAGCCGACCACGTCCGGCCGGTCCAGCCCGAGGTGGTCGATCAGCGCGGCGACGTCGTCGGCCATCAGCGCCGTGTCGAGCGGGCGGTCCACGTCGGCGGTGCGGCCGTGCCCCTGGAGGTCCACCAGGGTCACCTGGTGCCGCGCGGTGAGCGCGGGCAGGATCGGCGCGAACATCTCACCCGAGGTGAGGCCGCCGTGCAGCAGGATCATCGGCCGGCCGGCGCCGTGCGTCTCGTAGTACAGGTGGACGCCGTTGACGTCGGCGTACCGCCCGGGGGCGTGGGTCTCGTCGCGCTGCGCTGTTGTCATCGGTGCTCCTCGGATGTGGTGACCTGACGGCTGGTGGACCGGGAGGGCGGCACGGAATCATCGGTGCGGGATCGAACGTGCTCGCATCGACGCTGCATGTGGGCTAGGTTCGGCGAGGTGAGCGAGGTGGCGAGCGTTCCCGTCGAGGCGCAACTCGAGGCGTACCGGTCGGAGTTGACCGGCTACTGCTACCGGATGCTGGGTTCGGCCTTCGAGGCCGAGGACGCGGTGCAGGACACATTCGTCCGGGCCTGGCGCAATTTCGACAAGTTCGAGGGGCGGTCCGCCCTGCGGACCTGGCTCTACCGGATCGCCACGAACGTCTGCCTCACCATGTCCACGAGCGCGCAGCGCCGGATCCGGCCGATGGACCTCGGTCCAGCGGGCGTCGGCACCGCCACCCATCCCGGCGAGCCGCGCCCGGAGCAGATCTGGTTCGGTCCGGCGCCCGACGACCGGGTGCTGCCCGAGGTCGCCGACCCGGCCGAGGTGGTCGCCGGCCGGGAGTCGGTCCGGCTGGCGTTCGTCGCGGCGTTGCAGCACCTGCCGCCGAAGCAGCGGGCCGTGCTGATCCTGCGCGAGGTGCTGGCCTGGTCGGCCCAGGAGACCGCCGAACTGCTGGACACGTCGGTGGCGAGCGTCAACAGCGCGCTGCAACGGGCGCGCGCCACGATCGCCTCGGCCGACACCGAGACCGAGGTGCGCCGTCCGCTCGACAGCGAGCAGCAGGCGCTGCTCGCCCGCTACGTGCGGGCCTTCGAGGCGTACGACCTGGCGGCGCTCACCGCGTTGCTGCACGAGGACGCGACGCTGTCGATGCCGCCGCTGCCGCTGTGGCTGCGCGGCTCCGCGCACATCGCCGCGTGGATGGCCGGCACTGGCAGCGGCTGCCGCGGTTCCCGACTGGTGCCGACGGCCGCCAACGGGATGCCCGCGTTCGGCCAGTACCGGTGCGACCCCGACGGCTCAGGTCACGTGCCGTGGGCGTTGATCGTGATCGGCGTCTCCGGGGGGCGGATCACGTCGCTCAACAACTTCCACGACGTCGACCGGCTGTTCCCGCTGTTCGGGCTGCCCGCCCGGCTGGAGGAGGGCGCCGGCCAGCCCGAGCAGGCCGGCCAGTTCGCGTAGGCCCACGCACGCGCCGCGTACCTCGAGCCGCCAGCCGAGCCGCCGGGCGGTCAGGCGCAGCCGCGCCAGCACCTCGACCGTGACCAGGTCGGGTGCGGTCACCGCGGACACGTCGCACACCACCACGCCCCGGTCGCGGTCGCGCAGCGCCTCGGCCAGTTCGGCGCAGCGGGCCGCGATCTCCGCGCGGGTCGGCGTCCCGTCGGCCAGGCGGAGCAGGTGGGTGATCACAGGCGTTGGACCGCCGTACGTCCCCGCTCTCATCGGTACGCGCGCGTCGGCGCGATTTGCCTCGACCGCCTTGTCGCACGCAGTTACATAGACGTTAACTGCTATACCAATCATCGGTGCTCGGCTATATGATCCCGGTAGTTCACCCCGAAGCCTCACGAAACCGCAGCTCCCGCACCCCTCGGGTCGAACTCCGCAAGCCAGGTGCCCCCGCGACGTCTGCCTGGCGACCGCCCGGCGTTGCGGTTCAGCCTGCCGGAAAGGTGGGAACGGATGACAGGGCTTCCGTCCTTGGTCATCGGCATCGCGACCTCGTCGGCCGAGCGCCGGCAGCTCGCCCAACTGCTCGGCGGCACCGAGTCGTTCCTGATCGTGTCCAGCGCCCATCAGGCCCGCCGCTTCCTCGACCTGGTACGCCGGCCCGCGCTCACCGTCGTGCCGCACCCGCCCGTGGGTGACGAAGCGCCGGCCGAGCCGCCCCGGCGGGAGCTCGCTGTCGACTCCGACCGGCGGGTGCTGCGCTGGCGGGAGCGGGAGATCGGGTTGACGCCGCTGGAGCACGACCTGCTGGTCTGCCTCACCGGCACACCCGGCCAGGTGTGGACGTACGCCCGGCTGCACCGCGCGGTCTGGGGCAACGACCACCTCGGGCGGCGCTCGGACATGCACTCGGTGGTCCGCCGCCTCCGCCGCAAGCTGGGCCGCCTCGACGCTCCCGCCGAGATCCACGCCGTGCGAGGCGTAGGTCTGCGCCTCACTCCCTGACCCCCGCCCGGCCTTGCCGTCGATCTTGCACTTGCGGCCCCTCGGGCGGGGCTTTCGTGTGCTTCGCCGGGGCGGAAAGTGCAAGATCGACGAGAGTGTGGAACGGCCCGCCCGGCGCGTGCGCCGGGCGGGCCGTTCCTGTCGGGTGCGGGGTCAGCAGCGGGTGGGGGAGAGGGTGAAGTCCTCCACCGTGGGCGTGCTGCTGTTGATCTTCGTCTGGCGCGTCTGGGGCTTCCAGCCGTCCTTGGCGACGATCAGCGTCAGCGGGTTGTTGCGCCGGTCCATCCAGTAGGCGTACCGGCCCTGCGCGTCGGTGGTGAAGGTGTACGAGCTCGCCCAGGAGTCGACCTGCACCGTCACGCCCGCCAGCGGTGCGGTGGCGCCCTGGCAGCTCTTGCCGGAGACCGTGCCGGACAGCTTGCCCCAGGTGGTCGGCGGCTGCGCGATCATCGTCACCGCCACCGGCTCCACCGTGTACGGGGTGTCCTCCTTGATCGCCACCGACGCCGAGTACGTGCCCGGCTGGTCGACGTTCGCCGTCATCGTGACGGTGACGGTGACCTTCTCACCGGGCGCCAGCGTGACCTTCGACTTGTCGACGGTCAGCCAGCTCACGTCGGCGGCGGCCTCCGAGCACTCGGAGAAGCCGGGCAGGACCTCGCTGTCCTTGGTGGCCGTGAAGCTGCCCGACGAGCCGCCGATCTTGTAGAAGCCGCACGCCGCGCCGCCCCGGTAGCGGGCGGTGTTGGCGTTGGGCAGGTTCGCCCACGAGTTGGTCGCCGGGTCGAACGCGAAGCCGGCGTTGGTGATGGCGCCGCCCTGCGATCCGCCGACGACCAGGAGCTTGCCGTTCGCCACCGCGTACGAGGAGGCCCAGCTGTCGGCCGGCGCGTCCGGGATGGCGGTCCAGGCGTTCGCGGACGGGTCGAAGGCGTAGCCGACCTTCTGCGACGTGGTGCCGTCGTTGCCGCCGGTGCAGTAGACGGTGCCGTCGATCCCGCCGCAGGACAGGAACGCCACCGACTTCGGGTACGCGGGCAGCGTCTCCCAGCTGTCCGCGCCGGGGTCGTAGCGGACCACCGAGTTGGACATCGGCGTGCAGCTGGCAGTGGTGCAGCCGCCGATCGCGTACAGCTTGCCTCCCGCGACCGCCTGGCCGGACGCCGAGCGCGGCGCCGGGTTGTCGGCCTTGCGGGTCCAGGTGTTCGCCGCCGGGTCGTACGAGAAGGTTCCGGCGTCCGGACCGGCGGCGCCCCAGCCGCCGGTGGCGATGATCTTGCCATCGACCACGCCGACCGTCATGGCGTTACGCGCGCCGGGCAGGTCGGCGACCCCGGTCCACGCCTGGGCGATCGGGTCGTACCGGTAGTTCTTGGCGCTCGACGCGGTGCCGTCGCCACCGGCGATGGAGTAGACCTTGCCGTCGACGCTGACGACCCGGTTGTCCATCACGTTCGACGGGTAGCCCGGGATGGCGGTCCACGGGTCCGCCTGCGGGGCCGCCGCCGCGATCGCGGTGGACGACTTGCCGGACGAGCGGGCGGCGAACGACGTCGCGGCGGTCAGCCGCTGGACCGGCGCGCCGGTCGAGCCGAGCAGCGCCTGCTGGGACAACTGGGAACCGTCGGCCCGTTGCAGCACGAACCCGCCGTCACGCTCGCTGAACTCGGCGGTCACCGGCGCCCCGCCGGTGTTCGTCACGGTGAAGGTCTTGCTGACCTTCCCGCTCGGCATCCGGACCGTGCCGGTAATCGAGGTCGGCTTCACCGACAGCCGGCCGGCGGCGAGCTGGAAGTTGGCCGCCGTGGCCCAGTCCTCCTCGACCGCCACCTGCTTGGTCTGGCTCACGTAGTTGCCGGCGCTGGCGGTGAACGGGTGCGTCCCGGTCAGCGACGAGAACATCCAGTAGAAGCCGTCGGGCAGCTCGGTGTCGTCCGGCGTGGCCACCGTGGTGGCCTTCTCCGCCGGGCGGTCCTTGCTGGTCACCGTGGCGCCGTTGACGTAGCTGTTGTCGTTCTTGTCCCGGACGTGGCCGAGGACCAGGCCGCCCTTGACCGGCTTGCAGACGAGCTTGCTGCCGATGAGGACGTTGTCGACCTGCCACCACCACTCCCAGCTCGCCTCGTAGTAGTGGAAGCGCACCCGCACCTGCGACTGGCCGGCCGCCTGCGGGATCGGCACCTCGGTCACCCGGGGCCCGCGCACGTCGGCGGCCTGCCGCAGCACGTTGCTCCACGTGGTGCCGCCGTCCAGGCTCAGGTCGACGTCCGCGCGGTCGCTGTTGAGCCAGTTGTAGTCCTGGTTGAACCGGATCACCGGCGTGGTCACGCCGGTCAGGTCGACCACCGGGCTGACCAGCGACGTGTCCTGCCGCCCGCCGCTGCCGTAGTTGTCGCTGTCGATGATGGCGAAGTTGCCGCTGCCGCCGGTCAGGTTGCCGCGCTCACCGGCGTCGGTGAACTCCCAGACCTGGCCGGTGCCGGCGTTGTCCACAACGGTCCAGCCGTCCGGGGTGCCGGTGCCGTCGAAGGTCTCGTACACGCCGTCGGAGCTGACCGTGTAGCCGGGGGCGGTGGCGCACGCCTCCGGGTTCGCCTGCACCGCGATGTTCGCGGTCACGTTGGCGGACCCGACGGTGACCTCCTTGGTGGTGGTCAGGTAGCCGGCGTACTGCGGCTCGACCTTGAGCCGGTACGTCGTCCCGGCCGGCAGCGACAGGCTGTAGCGGCCGGTCGTCGGCGTGGTGTAGTCGGAGATCGGCGTGCCCTCGACGCTCACCTTCGCGTACAGCGGCCAGCCGTGCCCGGAACCGTCGGTGACCTGCCCGCTGACCGTGACGCTCGCCACCGCGGTGAGCGCCACGTCCAGCGTGGTGGTCGTGTTCGCGGTGACGGTCGCCGACAGCGTGCGGGTCGCGTACCCGAACGCCGAGACGACCACCTGGTAGTCGCCGGCCGGCAGGAGCGAGGAGTACGTCCCGTCCGCGCCGGTGGTCAGCGTGCGGTCCGCCGCGCCGGTCAGGGTGACGCTCGCGCCGGCGATCCCGGCGCCGGTGGCGGCGTCGGTGACCTTGCCGGCCAGCGTGCCGTTGTCGCCGATCGGGGCGGCGGCCAGTAGCGCGAGCGCGTCCAGGCGGCCCTCGCCGTAGACGTTGTTGTCGTCGGTGGTGCCGCCGCACTGCGCGTCGCCCTTGTCGATCGCCGTGTCGTTCAGCAGCGCGCGGGTCGCGGTGACGTCGCCGACCAGCGTGGGCGCCGCCGACCAGAGCAGCGCGATCGCGCCGGCCAGGTGCGGCGCCGCCATCGAGGTGCCGCTGATGCTGGCGTACGAGTTGGTCGGCACGCTGGAGCGCACGTTCACACCAGGGGCCGAGATGTTCGGCTTGATCTCGCCGTTCTGCCCGGTGCCCCGGGACGAGAAGCTGGCGATGTTGTTGTTGACGTCGTACGCGCCGGCCGAGTAGTTGCTCGCCAGGCTGCCCGGTGAGCCGCTGGTCTGGCAGGACGGGCCGTTGTTGCCGTTTGACCAGACGCCGAAGATGCCGGACGCGGTCCAGGCGTTCGTGACGTCCTCCATGAACGGCTGGTTGGACGGCGCCGTGGTGCCCCACGAGTTGTTGATGATGTTCGGCCGCTTGCTGGCGTCCGGGTTCTGCCCGTTGAGGTCGGTGGGCTCCAGCATCCACTGCCCGGAGGAGATCAGCGCGGCGTCGGACGGGCAGCACCCGTTCGCGGCGATCCACTTGACCTCGGGGGCGACACCGATCTGGTTGGCCCCGTCGGCGCCGGCCATGGTGCCCATGGTGTGCGTGCCGTGGCCGTCGGAGTCGCACGGCGCGGTGGCGCACTCGCCGGCCGCGTCGAACCAGTTGTAGTCGTGGTCGAAGGTGCCGTCACCGTTGTTGCCGCGGTAGGCGTTCACCAGCGCCGGGTGGTTGAACTGGACGCCGCTGTCGATGCTGGCCACGGTGATGCCGGCGCCCTTGACGCCGTACTGGGACCAGACGTCGTCGGCGTTGATGTTGGCGATGCCCCACTCCAGGGCGTTCGCCGACTTCTCGTCGGTGCCCGGGGTGGTCTCCGGCAGCTTGTACTCCACCGGCGCGTACAGGCCGTCCACCTCGGAGTGGGCGGCGAAGTTCTGTGCCATGGTCAGCGAGCCGTCGGTGACCTTGATGGCGTTCGTCGCCCAGAAGGTCTGGTACTTCGTGCCCGAGCGGTCCAGCTCGGCGCGGATCTTCGACTGGCTGTCGGCGGCGGTCTTCTTCAGCGCCGCCGCGACGGCGGCCCCGCGCTCGTTCCAGTCCTTGATCGCGGCGGCCTTGCCCAGGTCCGCCTTGGCGCCGAAGTGGATCCAGAAGTCGCCCTCGCTCTTGCCCTGGAGCTGACGGGTGAGTTCGGGACGGATCTTGTCGCCGGCCGACGCGCCGGCGCCGGTGCCGGCCTGGGCCCCCGTGCCGGTGGCGGCCAGCGCGGTGGCGGCGAGCACCAGGGCGGCGCCCGCGCTCACCAGCCGCCGGGCCGGGCCCCATCTGTGTGGACGTCTCAGCATCGGTGCTGCCTCCTACTCCGATGACCCGCTGATGATCGAGCCATGGCAGAAGGGCCAGGAGACGGACTCTCCCGACTGGTCGCACCGGTGTTGCAAGAACCCCCCAGGCCCCCTAGGCGCCGTGCGGGTCTGCGCCGGACGCCTGAGTGGACACTATGATCGACAGTAAGGAACGATCAATGACCGTACGTGAGCAACATGTCACCAACAGGCCCCCGTGTCGGGCGGCTTGTTGACAGTTTCTGTCACGGTGGGGCGCGGTGACGACTGACGGCACGAACGCGGCTGACTCCGGCACCGACCCGCCGGAGCGGCCCTTCTCGCTCGTCATCGGCGTGACGTCGTCGCCGGCCGAGCGGCTGCGGCTGACCGAGCTGCTGGACGGCGTCGCGCCTCTTCTGATGGTCACCGATCTGGACGAGCTACGCGAGTTGATCATGACAGATGCGCCGGCCCCGCCCGACGCGCCGGCTCGGCCCGTACCCCCGGACGAGCCCGCGCCGGACGGCGCGCTGGTGATCGACGCCGCCCTCTCGACCGCCCGGTGGGGTGACCGCGAGACCGCCCTGACCCGGCTGGAGCGTGACCTGCTGACCTGCCTCACCGCCGAGCCGGTACGGGTGTGGAGCTACGCCGAGCTGCACCGGGCGGTCTGGCGCGACGCGCCGACGCATGGCCGCGCCGACGTGCAGTCCCTGGTGAAGCGGTTGCGCCGTAAGCTCGACGGGCTGGGCACCGGCGTCACCATCGCGGCGGTACGCGGCGTCGGCCTGCGGCTGACCGACCACCGCCAACCCCGGGTACGGGGCGACTGACCGTCCGTCCACGGGGCGCCCTGAGCCCGCCGCAACGGTGATGTCGCGGACCCGACGGCGCGCACGGCCGGACGGTGACAGCCGGTGACCCGATCGGCGGAGGCGCCCCGCCGGTGTGGCCGGAATTGATGGCGACCGGTCGATTACCGGTGCGGCATGTATCGCGAGAAGTCTTTGCCTCCTACGGTGACGTCCGGCACGCGGACGGAGGGGACCCGGGAATCACCCGGGAGGGCCGTCCCGGCGGACAGGGAGAGTTGACTCGATGCGAGTTTGGCTTCGCGCGGTGGCGGTGGTCGCCGCCGGCGCGGTCGTGGTGGCGGGAGTACCGGCGCTGGCCGGCACCGTCGTCGTGCGGGACGCCGGCGTGGCCGGCCACGCCGGCGCCCAGGCGACGGGCAGCAGTGCCGCGCTCGGCGCCGCGCGTACCACCGCGACCCGTGCGCTGGTCACCCCCGGGGACACCCGGCTGATGCCGACCACGCCCCGCACCGACACGCCGCGGATCACCAACGGCGAGATCACCGACATCGAGGTGATCGGCAACCGCGTCTTCATCGCCGGCACGTTCACCTCGATCGCTAACGTCGGCGGGTCCGCGATCGCGCAGCGGTCGCTGGCGTCGTACAACCTGGACACCGGCAAGGTGGACACCGGGTTCAAGCCGGTCATCGACGGCGCGGTCGCCGCCGTGGAGGCGTCGCCGGACGGCTCGTCGCTCTACATCGCCGGCTCGTTCAACACGATCAACGGCGTGACCAAGCGCAAGATCGCCCGGCTGAACCCGACCACCGGCGCGCCGGTCGCCGCGTTCACCGCCACCGCCAACGCGCGGGCCACCGCGCTCGCGGTCAGCGGCAACGCCGTCTACGTCGGCGGCCAGTTCGCCACCGTCAACGGGGTCAGCCGCAGCGGCCTGGCCGCGCTCAACCCCACCACCGGCGCCGTCGACACCGGCTTCAACCTGCCGCTCACCGGCGGCATCGGCGTCGGCGGCATGCTCACCGTGCAGCAGCTCAAGCTCACCCACGACCGCACCAAGCTGCTCGTCGTGCACACCGGCCGCCAGATCGCCGGCCAGGACCGCTACGGTGTGGCGCTCATCGGTACGGCCAGCAAGGCGCTGTTGCCGTGGCGTACCCGGCTGTGGGAGGACAACCTCTCCTTCGTCGGCGGCATCCAGCGCGTCTTCGCCGGTGATATCGCGCCGGACGACTCGTACTTCGTGGTCACCAGCGGCTCCGGCGGCGACCGCCCGCCGATCAACGACACCGCCATCGCGTACCCGCTGACCGGAAACGACAACGTCGAACCGCTCTGGATCTCCCGGCACTTCGACAGCATCTACTCGGTGGCGATCACCGACACCGCCGTCTACGTCGGCGGCCACTTCAGCTGGCAGGAGTCGCCCACCTCGAACGTGCCGTGGCCCGGCCTGGACAACGTCGGCTACGGCACCGGCCAGGGGCTCAGCGGCTACGGTCTCGGCGACCAGGTGGTCCGCCGCGACCACATCGGCGCGCTGGACCCGCTCACCGGCACCGCGCTGGAGTGGAACCCCGGCTCCAACTCGTACGAGGGCGAGAAGGCGATGCTCGCCACCTCGCGCGGCCTGCTCGTCGGCGGCGACGGCAACGTCAAGGGCGGCAAGACCACCGGCCGGGTGGCCTTCTTCGACCTCTCCAAGGAGCCCAAGCCGGCGGCTCTGGACACCACAGTCACCACGCCGATCGAGGGCGCGGTGAAGCCGGCCGGCGAGTCGTTCACCATCAGCGGCCAGGCGCTCGCCCCGGCCGGCGTGGCCCGCGTCCAGCTGGAGATCCAGGACCGCACCAGCGGCAAGTACCTCCAGGCCGACCTGACCACCTGGGGCGCGTTCAAGGCGATCAACACGACTGTCGCCGCGCCGAACGCCACCTCCACCACGTGGAGCCTGCCGGTGACGCTGCCCGCCGGGGTCTACCAGTTGCAGGCCAAGACGTTCGACCGCAACGGCGCCGGCGACACCACGAAGGCGGTCAAGAAGATCGAGGCGTTCCGCTTCGACGACCTGCCCCCGACGACCCGGATCAGCTCGCCGTCGGCCGGCCTGGTCGCCACGCAGACGTTCGTGGCCTCCGGCACCGCCACCGACGACAAGGGCGTCAACTCGCTGATCTACTCGTTCCGCACCCCGGACAACAGGTACCTCCAGGACGACGGCACCGTCGCCGCCGTCTACAACACCTTCCGCGGCGAGCCGGACGTGATCGGCGCGAAGTCCGCCACCTGGCAGTACGAGGTCACGCTGCCGACCGAGGGTCAGTGGAAGATGACCGCCACCGCCGTCGACACGAGCGGGCAGAGCGACCTGCGCGGTGACACCCGCGACTGGACCGTCTCGGCCACCGGCGTACCGCCGACAGTGGCGATCACCTCGCCTGTGGCGATGACCCCGCCGGGCAACCCGGCGCCGTTCACCGTCGCGCCCGGCGGCACCGTCACGTTCGCCGGCACGGCGCGCGACGACGACGACCTGAAGTCGGTCGAGATCTACCTGCGCAACAACACCACCCGTGAGGCGCTCGCCAGCGACGGCACGTGGGGCGCCGACTCGGTCGCCGGCTACCACCGGATCTCGCCGACCAACCTCGACGCCGCGACGTTCGACTGGTCGTTCACCACGGTGCCGCTCACCCCCGGTGTCTACGACTTCCGGGTACGGGCGACGGACAAGCTCGGCCTCACCACGTCCAGCACCAACATGGGCCGGCTCACCGTCACCGCGCAGGTGCCCGGCGACGCCTTCCCGAACGGGCTGCTCAGCTTCACCGGCACCAACCAGGACATCGACCAGCTGCACCTGGACCTGGCCGGCACGGCGACCGACGACAAGGGCGTCCGGGCGGTCCGGATCGCGCTGCGCGACCTGGACACCGGCCGGTACGTGCAGCCCAACGGCACCATGGCCGCCGCGTTCGCCACAGTCGACGCCACGCTCGCCTCGCCGGGCGCGACCAGCACGCCGTTCACGCTCTCGATCGACCTGCCCACGCGGGGCACGTACAGCGTGGAGGCGTGGGCCGTGGACACGGCCGGCCAGCAGGACAACTCGACAAGCGGCGCTACCGCCCGTTACCTGGTCTACCCGGGTGACACCGACCCGACGCTGGAGCCGAGCATCACGCCGGTCGAGGGTCAGGCGTACACCGGCGGCCGGATCGTGATCACCGGCCGGGCGGTGGACGACGGCGGGATGCAGAAGGTCGAGGTGCAGATCGGCAACAGCGCCGGTCAGGGCATGAACTCGGCCGGCACGTTCGGCCGCGCGGGCGCGCCGACCAGCTGGCCGTGGATCGCCACGTTCCTCACCAGCCCGGGATCGCCGGGGTCCAACTTCGCGTACACGTCGCCGGTGATCCCGGCCGGCACGTACACGGTGACGATCCGTGGCATGGACAACAGGGGGCAGTACCAGCAGCCGCCCCGTACCGTCACGGTGACCGTCACCGACTGACCGGACGGCCTCGCGGGCCGGTCCGCGCCGGGACTCCCGGCGCGGACCGGCCCGTGCCCGTCTCAGGGACGGATCAGGCACATCCCGGCGGCGGCCGGCCGGTCCATGGTGGCCAGCGCATCCGGCGCCTCGGCCAGGTCGATGACGCGGGTGACCAGCTCGGCCGGGCGCAGCACCCCGGCGGTGACCAGCCGCAACATCTCCGGGTACGCGTGCGCCGGCATGCCGTGGCTGCCCCGCAGCTCCAGCTCGTACGCGATCACCAGGTCCATCGGCAGCGCGGGCCGGCCCTGCGCGGCGGGCAGCAGCCCGACCTGCACGTGCCGGCCGCGCCGGCGCAGCCCTTCGATCGACGCGACGCAGGTGGCGTGACTGCCCAGCGCGTCCAGCGAGAGATGGGCGCCCCCGCCGGTGGCCTCCCGGATCGCGGCGGCCACCTCGCCCGGACCCTCGAACGCGCTCGCGTCCAGGCAGACCGCGGCACCGCTGCGGCGGGCCAGCTCCAGCGCGCCGGGTGATACGTCCACCGCCACCACCCGCGCCCCGCTCGCCGCCGCGACCATGACGGCGGACAGGCCGACGCCGCCGCAGCCGTGCACCGCCACCCACTCGCCCGCCGCGACCCGGCCCTGCGCGACGACGGCCCGGAACGCGGTGGCGAACCGGCAGCCGAGCGCGGCGGCGGCGGCCTCGTCCAGCTCGTCCGGCAGCCGGACCAGGTTGACGTCGGCGTGCCGCACCGCGACCAGCTCGGCGAACGAGCCCCATCCGGTGAAGCCCGGCTGGGTCTGCCGCTCGCAGACCTGCTGGTCGCCGGCCAGGCACGAGGGGCACCGCCCGCACGCGCAGACGAACGGCGCGGTCACCCGGTCGCCGGGCCGCCAGCCGCGTACGTCCGCGCCGACGGCCACGACGACGCCGGCGAACTCGTGCCCCGGCACGTGTGGCACGCGGATGTCCGGGTCGTGGCCCTGCCAGCCGTGCCAGTCGCTGCGGCACAGGCCGGTCGCGCCGACCCGGACGACCACCCCGTCCGGCGCCGGCGCCGGATCGTCCACCTCCCGGACCTCCGGCCGCCCCCCGAACCGCTCGAACACCACAGCGCGCATACCCCCGATCCTCACACCCGCCCCCTCCCGCCCTCCGCACCCCTCCCGCCCTCCGCGCCCCTCCCGCCCTCGCCCCGGCTCCCGGTCCCCTGCTCTCGGCGATCTTGCACTTGCTGCCCCGCCGATGTCGTGAATGTCCTGTCTGCCCGGGCAGAAAGCGCAAGATCGCCGGAGAGGGGCCGGTCCCCGCCTGTCGCTTCTCCCATCACCTGGGAACCCTGGTCCGTATCCCGGGAGCGCCGTAGATCTTGGTTCGAATCGGCCCGATAGGGGCCGATTCGTACCAAGATCTACCGGTCGCTCGGGTCGCCGGTGCGGGATGGGTCTCATGCTGGTGATCAAGGAGTTTGTGTCCTCGTCAGGGCGGCGGGGTCAGCCCGCAAACTCCTTGATCACCGGGGGAGACGGGGGAGATGGGGGAGAGAGGGAGGGAGGGAGGGGGAGGGGAGGGAGGGGGAGTGGGAGTGGGCTATAGGCGGCGGCCCTGGGATGTGTGGGCGGTGATGCCGTCCAGGGGGGTGCCGGGGGTGAGGGTCGTCGGGTCGAACCAGAAGATCACCACCTGGGGGTCCTCGCTCCACCGGACCAGCTTCGCCTCGACCTGGTGGCCGTCGACCGTCCCGACGATGCGCGCCGCCGGGCCGACGAAGTAGCCGAACGTCGGCACCGGCGCGTCGGCGGGCACCCGCTGCTGGTCGTACCCGATCTCGTGGAACCCCGGCCGGCGGTCGCTGCCGGACACGTCGTTGACCAGGAAGTCGGAGGTCAGGCGACCGTCCGGGGTGCGCCGGCCGGCGACCAGGCCGATCGTCACGCCGGGCACTCGCGGCAACTCGACCGGGACCATGAAGAACACGCGCTCGTCGGCGCCGTACCGGATGCCGCTGCCGACGACGGTTCCGAGCGGTCGCGGTGGGGCCTCGGTCGGTGCCGGCACGGCGGCCGGCGTGGGCGGGGGAGTGCCGGCGGACGCGGTGGCGACCGGCTCCCCGGCCGGGGCGTGCGGCGGGCCGGGCCGCGGCGCCACGACGTCGACGCCGACGGCCACCGCGATCACCGCCACCGTCGCCGCGACCCCGGCGCCGATCCGGCGGCGTCGGCGCAGCCGGCGTCCCCGGCGCATGATGTCCGTGATGTCCAGGCCGTCGGCCCGCTCGGTGGCCCGCATCGCGCGGCGCAGCTCGTCCATCTCGGTCACCGGCACGTCTCCTGCGGTCGCGGCGCGGACAGACCGGCGGTACGCAGCTTCTCCAGCGCCCGGGACGCGGTGCTCTTGACGGTGCCGACCGATACGTCGAGTTCGTTTGCCACCTGGGCCTCCGGCAGGTCGAAGTAGTGACGTAGGACGACGACGGCGCGTTCGCGCGCGGTGAGCGTGGCGAGCGCGGTGACCAGCCACCGCCGGGTCGCCACCTCCTCGGCCAGGTCACCGCCGCGCCGCTCCGGCAGGTCGTCGCTCGGATATTCGCGGATCGGCCGTCGCCAGCTGTCGATGAGGTGGTTCACCAGCACCGACCGGGCGTATCCGTACGGGTCGCCGTTGCGGATCCGGGACCAGGACGCGTACGTGCGCACCAGCGCGGTCTGCGCGGCGTCCTCGGCGTGGTGGTGGTTGCCGGTCATGAGGAAGGCGGCGTGCGTCAGCCGCGCGGACGACGCCCGCGCGAACTCGACGAACTCCGCGTCACCCCGGGCCATGCCGGCCCTCTGCGCCTCTCACCCCGGTAGTGACGGGCGGGACGGGCAAAAGGTTGAGTCCCCGCCGGACCAACTTCGGTGACTGGTCACCCGTCCTCATCGCTGCGCCCGAGACCGGGCGCCGAGGGGAGACGAGATGACCAGGACCGTGGAACGGACGCGCGGCGGCGCCGCCGTGATCGTGCTGGCGGTGTCGCTGGCCGGCTGCGCGCCGGCGGCGGCCGACCAGCCCGCCGCCGCGCCGCCCGGACCGTCCGCCGCCACACCGGCCGTGACGACGACGGCGGCGCCCGCCCGGCCCCGGCCGGCGCCGATCGGCTATCCCGCCCACGGCGGCGGCGGGTGGCGGTTCGCCGCCGCCGAGCCGGCGACCTCCGGGGGTACGGGCCGGCTGCTGCGCTACCGGGTGGCGGTGGAGCGGGACGTGACCGGCCTGTCGGCGGCCGAGTTCGCTTCGCAGGTCACCGCCATTCTCACCGGCCCGGGTGGCTGGACCACCGACGGACAGCTCACCCTGCGCCGGGTCGGCGCACGCGGGCCCGCCGACTTCACCGTCCACCTCGCCACCCCGGGTACGCGCGACGACCTGTGCGGGGACGGGCCGGACGGGTACACGTCCTGCCGTAACGGGAGCCGGGTGGTGGTGAACGTGGCCCGCTGGGTGCGTGGCGCACCCGCCTACGGCAGCGACCTCGCCGCGTACCGGCGGTACGTGGTCAACCACGAGGTCGGTCACCGCCTGGGCCACGGGCACGAACGCTGCCCGGGGCGGGGCCGTCCGGCGCCGGTGATGCAGCAGCAGACGCTCGGCCTGCACGGGTGCACCCCGAACCCGCTGCCGTTCCTGCGTGGCGAGCGGTACGCGGGACCGTCCGGCGCGTACGCCGACCGGGTGCCCCCGCCCGAGGGCGGCCGGCCGGGCTGACCGGCGGGCGCCCCGCGCATCGCCCGGCCAGGGGGCCGGGCAGCGGCCGGGCGATGCGGGGTGGTCCCATTCGGGGCTCAAAACAGCGTGGCCGGGCCGACCGGCTCCGGTTCCGGCAGCGGCGCGAGGCCGGGCACCCGCGCGCGGACCTGGTCGTGGAAGCGGCGGGCCAGCTCGGGGGCGTCCGCGTTGTCCGGCGTGTGCACGAACACGGTCGGTGAGCGGCCCTCGCGCAGCCAGCCGGTGACCACGTCCAGCCACGGCTGCCAGCCCTCGACGGTCTGGGCCGGGTCGTCGCGACCCAGGTAGCGCACGATCGGCCGGTCGGTCAGCGCCCGGGTACGCAGCGGGAGGCGCGGTTTGCGCGTCCACGCCTCCCGTTCCGCGTCGCTCGTCGGCGGCGTGCGGAAGAACGCCGTGGTGTCGAACGGGATCCACTCGGCGCCGGCCCGGTGCAGCGTCGCCTCCAGCGCGCGTACCGCACCGGGCTCGGTGAAGAAGGCGCTGTGGCGGACCTCGACGGCGTACCTGTGGGTGGTGGGCAGTGTGCGCAGGAACCGGTCGAGGTCGGGCACGTCGCCGGGGCCGAACGAGCCGGGCAACTGGATCCAGCGCGTGTCCGCCCGGGGGCCGAGCGGCTCGATCGCGTGCAGGAACGCCCGCAGTTCCGCCTCGCCGCCGGTGAGCCGGCGCTCGTGGGTGACCACCTTCGGCAGCTTCGGCAGGAAACGGAAGCCCGGGTCGGTCTGCTCGGCCCAGGACACCACCGTCTCCCGGGCCGGGGTCGCGTAGAACGTGGTGTTGCCCTCCACCGCGTCGCACCATCCGGCGTACGCGCGCAGCCGCTCGTGCGCGGGCAGCGGGTGCGGCAGGAAGCGGCCGGACCAGGACCTGTGTGTCCACATGGCGCAGCCGACGTGCAGGCGCGCCCCGGTCACCGGTAGGGCCAGTTCGTCGATCCGCCGCGCAGCCGTGCCTCCCGGTTCCACTTGCGGGTGAGGTACAGCGCGAGGCAGCCGAGCCCGGCGAACACCGGCGCGAGCAGCATGAGCAGCAGTCCGGTACCGAGCCGGAAACCGTCACTCTTGATGCCCTTGGCGGTGGTCAGCGCGAACGCCTCAGCACCGTCACCGGTGCAGCTCACGAAGTCGGTGTCCATCCAGGTGACCCCGCCGGTGACCAGCACCGGCGTGAACCGGCGCGGGTCACCGCGGTCGCGCATCACCGCCGCGGTCCCCTCGGGCCGGGCCCCGGTCAGCTCCCTGCTCCGCTGCTCGCCGGTGGAGTAGACCCGGCTCTTCGTGGTGCACCGGACGGAGGCCGGGT
Source organism: Micromonospora sp. NPDC048887 (assembly GCF_040649715.1). Classification (NCBI taxonomy): domain Bacteria; kingdom Bacillati; phylum Actinomycetota; class Actinomycetes; order Micromonosporales; family Micromonosporaceae; genus Micromonospora; species Micromonospora sp. NPDC048887. Next base: position 44,750 of record NZ_JBEZGA010000004.1, read on the forward strand.
CCACTGTGGCCGGGGTGGCGAGGATCAGGATGTCGCCGGGACGTACGCCGGTGTCACTGACCTTGATCTCCGCGCCGGGAGCGAACTCGGCGTCGGCGGAGAAGGCCGACGCGGCCGCGAACGGGCCCGTCTGGGTCAGCAGCGCCAAACCGAGGAGGCCGGCGAGCAGGAAGCCGCCTCCACCGACGAAGATCCACATCGCGACCACGGCGCGGAAACGCTGCACGAGCGGGTTCACTGGACGCGGTCCATGTCGCAGGCGCCGTCGACGACCTGCCCGGGGTCGGAGGAGTACGCGCTGTACTTGGCGTCCGGCACGGACAGCTGCACGCAGAGCGCCGACGCGTCGTTGTTCGTGACGAACGTGACGACGCCGACGCCGTCGTAGTCCCCGATCGGCAGATCGCTCACGCCCCGGGGGAACCGCCCGGTGTCCTGCTTGATCGACACGGCGTCGCTCATCGCGTCCCGGAGGTAGGTCTCGGGATCGGTGCCGGCGTCCCCGCCGCAGGAGGCGACCGAGAGCGCCAGTGTCGCCAGCGCCGCCACCGGGCCGGTCCTTCTCCGTCGCATCCGTCCTCCTCGCGCTCGCGCCGTCGGCGGGCCGGGGCCGCCCGGTCGCCGCGCCCCACGGTAGCCGGACCGGTCAGCGACGGTGGATCGGGCCGGGTCAGGGCCGCTCCACCCGTACCGGGTCGCCGCGCACGAGGTCGTCGTGGACCCGCCAGCGGGCGTCGGCGCCGGCCCGGCGGGCCGCCTCGTCGGCGGCGGCGATCCGCTGCCGCAGCAGCTCGACGGCGATGCGCCGGTTGAGGTGCAGGTGCCGTTCGGTGTCCACCACCACGGTCCGGCCCGACGGGCGGTGCGTGGCCCGTACGGCGGTGCTCGCCTTGTTGCGGTGCTGACCGCCGGGCCCGCCGGTGCGGCACGGCACGAACTCGACGTCGGCCTCGTGAAACGGCGTGACCACCACGTCGGTCCGGCAGGACTGCGCGGTGACGTACCAGTTCTTGCGGCCGTGACCCGTCCGGTACGGGCTGGGCGCCTGCCAGCAGAGCGTGCCGGTCCACCCGGCCGCGAACGCCTCCGCCCCGGTGCCGGTGATCAACAGGAGCACCGACCGGTAGGTGCCCGTCCGGTCGCCGGGCACCGTCTCGACCCGCTCGCTACGCAGGCCCCGCCGGGCCGCCTCGCCCTCCAGGCGGGACAGCAGCCGGGCCAGCGCCCACGCGCACTCGGCGGGCCCGCGCCCGGCGGACAGCAGCAGCGCGGTCACCGGCGGCCCTTCCGGCGCTCGTCGCGGCGGCCCACGTCCGGCGTCTTGTAGGTGACAAGCGGAACCGTCGTGGTGACGGGCGTGGCGAGGTCGTGCGCCACCAGGTCGCCGATCACCTGCTCGATGCGCTTGTAGGCGGTGGGCGCCTCCTCGAACAGCAACTGCCGGTCGCCGCACACCACTACCGAGCCCACAGGCGTACGCCGCAGTTCCTCGACGGTGTGCTTGACCCGGCCCCGGCGCAGCGCGTCGGCGCGGGACATCTTGCGCCCGGCGCCGTGCGCCACCGAGTAGCCGGCGTCCGCCCCGGCGTGCGCGGCCACCAGGTAGGAGGGCGTGCCCCGGGTGCCGGCGATCAGCACGTCCCGGCCGTCGCCCGGGGCCGCGCCTTTGCGGTGCAGGTAGCGCCCGTCGCGGATCTCGACGAGGTTGTGGCACTGGTCGACGACCGGCTCGGTGGGTTCCGCGCCGAGGGCGTACGCCACCCGCGCGGCCAGCAGCCGCCGGTTGAGCGAACCCCACCGCACCGCGGCGTCGTGCCGGGCCAGGTAGGCGTCCGGGTCGGGCGCGGGACCGGCGCCGTGCGCCTCGGTGTGCTCGCGCAGGATCCGCTCGCCCAGCCCGCGTGACCCGGAGTGGACCACGAGCACCAGGTCACCGGCCTCCAGCCCGAGCCGCGCGGCGTGCTCCGCCGCGAGGATCGGCCCGACGCGGGCCAGCTCGACGAAGTGGTTGCCGCGCCCGACAGTGCCGAGCCCGTCGAGGTGACCAGCCGGCACGTCATCGTCCAGCACCGACCAGGCCGGGTCGTCGGCGTCCCGGTCCGGGTCGAGTGCCCGGTCCAGGTCGGGGAACCGGGCCGCGAGCCGTTCCGGCACGGCCCGGCGCAGCGCGATCGGGAACACCGCGATGCCGCACCCGATGTCGGAGCCGACCAGGAACGGGTAGAGCACAGTCGAGGACATCGCGGCGCCGATCGGCGCGCCCTTGCCGGGGTGCAGGTCGGGCATGGCGGCGACATGCGCCATGCCGTCCAGGGCGGCGACCTGACGGCACTGGTCGAGCGCGGCGGACTCGATCCAGCTGCCGGGGGAGGAGAAGACGGAGACGGTGGCGGGCACGACGGCCCGCCCGGAGGGGTACGCGGACACAGACGCTCGTTTCTGCGGAAGAAGAGAGGCGGGAACGGCAGGCGGCGAGGGCCTGCGAGCTGGGTGCGGTCCGTCAGAACGTCATGCGCCCAGCCTCGCGGAGGCGGCACCGGGGCGGCAACCGACTTTCGGCCCGCGACGCGTTCGCGTCGACATCGCCGCACCCGCTCCATAGACTCCGGTCGTTCTGGTACCACGAGTCCAGGGAGGACCACCGTGTCGAGCGAAACCCGAACGCACGCTGCCTTACCCCTGCTGGCCCGCCTCGCCGGGGTGAGCGTTGCCGCCGCGACGATCGTCGCCGCCGCAGGTGTCGCCGCGACCGCCGCGCCGCCGGCCGATCCCGCGCCCACGAAGGGGCCGTGCGCGTACACGCCCACGCCGGACGAGCCGGCCGCCCGTCCGGTGCCGCTGCCGCCGGACCCGCGCCGGACGCCGGACCGGGGCACCGTGCGGGTAACGCTGCGCACCAACCAGGGGCCGATCGGGCTGACGCTGGACCGCGAACAGGCGCCGTGCACCGTGCAGAGCTTCCTGCACCTGGTCCGCAAGCGCTTCTACGACCGGACGCCCTGCCACCGGCTCACCGCGTACCCGACGCTGACAGTGCTCCAGTGCGGCGACCCGTCCGGCACCGGCGAGGGCGGCCCGGGCTACCGGTACCGCGACGAGCTGCCCACCGACCTGCCGCCCGCGCCGACCGACCCGACGGGCGTACGCCGCCTGTACGCGCGGGGCACCCTCGCCATGGCCAACGCCGGCCCGGACACCAACGGCAGCCAGTTCTTCCTGGTCCAGGCCGACTCGGCGCTGCGCCCCAACTACACCGTGTTCGGCCAGGTCGACGCGGCCGGGCTGGCCACGCTGGACCGGATCTCGGCCGGCGGCATCGCGCCCACGCCGGAGGACCCGGCTCCGGTCGACGGCGCCCCGGCGGTGCCGGTGGAGATCTGCCGCGCCAAGCAGGGGCGCTGACGCGACGGCCCGGCGGGACGGCCGTCCGGGCCCCCCGCCGGGCCCGCGCCGTCGCCGGTAACCTGCGGCGATGACGCATGAGCGGGAGATCACCGAGCCGGTCGACCTGTGCCGCCCGGACGGGCGGCTGAACCCGGACGCGGTCGGCTGGAGCCGCCGGCCGCTGCACCGGGCGAACCTGCGCGGCTGGGGCCGGGCCAAGCGGTGGGAGCACTGGGGCGTGGTCACCCCGACGCACATCCTCGGCCTGGTCGCGTCGTCGCTTGACTATGCCGGGGTGCAGAGCCTCTATCTGCTCGACCGGGCCACCGGGCGGGAGACCACTGCGGAGGCGGTGGTGCCGCTGGCCCGGGGCACCGCGTTGCCGCCGGTCAGCGGCGCCGGACCGGTCCGGGCCCGGGGCGGGAAGCTCACCATCGCCGTCGACCAGGGCCCGGACGGCAGTACGCTGCGGGCCACCGCGCCCGGCGTCGAGGTGGACCTGACAGTGCCGCTGCCGGCGGGACACGAGTCACTGGGCGTGGTGGTGCCGTGGAGCAGCCGGCGCTTCCAGTACACGGTCAAGGACATCGGCCGGCCGGTGCACGGCACGATCACCGTGGACGGCACCGCGTACCCGGTGGGGGAGGGGTCGTACGCGGCGCTCGACCACGGCCGGGGCAAGTGGCGGTACGCGGTGCGGTGGAACTGGGCGGCAGGCAGCGGCCCGGGCCGGGCGATCCAGCTCGGCGGGAAGTGGACCGACGGCACCGGCTCGACCGAGAACGCGGTCTTCGTGGACGGGCGGCTGCACAAGATCGGCGCGGACCTGACCTGGGCGTACGACAGGGCCGACTGGCTGCGGCCGTGGCGGATCGCCGGCGACCGGGTCGACGTCACGTTCCACCCGTTCCACGAGCGGGTGGCGCGTACCAATCTGCTCGTGCTGGCCGGGGAGACGCACCAGTGTTTCGGGCACTTCACCGGCTGGGCGGCGACCGACGACGGCGAGCGCGTGGACCTCGACGGCCTGGTCGGCTGGGCCGAGGAGGCCCGCAACCGCTGGTGACGTCACCCGGGGCGGACAGCGAGGTGGGGCGGTCCCGTCCGGGACCGCCCCACGCACGACTCGGGATCAGGCCACCGAGGCCGGGAACCGCTCCCAGACCCGGTGCGCCGCCATCAGCCGCTGCACCTCGGCGAGCACCTCGGCGCCGGAGCCGCCGGTGACCACGCCGGGCGTGCCGGTGACACCGGCCTGGTTCAGCACCTCTGCGCCCGCGCCCCAGGCGCCGATCACCTTGGCGTGCCGCCAGGCCTCCTCGACCAGCAGCAACACCCGCGGGTCGACGGTCAGGGAGCCCGAAGCGCCGGCCTTGGCGTCGCGGGCCGGCAGCGCGTCCGGCGCCGGGGCCGGTGCGCCGGCCAGCAGCACCGCGTCGAACTCGACCGAGCGGCCGGTGGCGAACGTGCGCTGCACCGGCAGCCCGTCGACGGTGCCGCCGTGCGCGGCGATCAGCAGCGGCACCATGCCGGCGGCGAACACCTCCCGGCGTACCTCGTGCACGTCGCCCAGGTCGGCCTGGGCGTCGACGACGATGCCGACCATCCGGCCGTCGGCCGGCCACTCCCGGCCCACCTGGGACAGCGCCGGGCTGGGCTGCACCTCCGCGAGCGGCACCGTGGGCTGCGGTACGGGCAGGCCCAGGCCGGTCGCGACCTGCTCGCACAGAACCGGGTCGACGTTTGCCAGGCACTGGAGCTGCCGCTCCTTGATCGCCTGGTGGTAGCACTTGCCCAGCTCGAACGTGTACGCCCGGATGATGTGCTCCTTCTCCACCGGCGACATGCTCTGCCAGAACAGGCGTACCTGGCTGTAGTGGTCGTCGAAGGAGGCCGGCGCGGCGCGTACCTTCGGCGCCTCGGCCACAGTCACCGGCGTGTCCACGAACGCGTGCTCGCGGTCGCCGGCCGGGAACGGGTTGCCGCCGTCGAGCGAGTTCGGCCGGTACGGCGCCACACCGGCGTGCACCGCGTGCTGGTGGAAGCCGTCACGCAGCATGTCGTTGACGTCGGCGTGCGGCCGGTTGATCGGGATCTGGGTGAAGTTCGGGCCGCCCAGGCGGGTGAGCTGCGTGTCCACGTACGAGAAGAGGCGGCCCTGCATCAGCGGGTCGTTCGTGACGTCGATGCCGGGCGGCAGGTGCCCGACGTGGAACGCCACCTGCTCGGTCTCGGCGAAGAAGTTGCGCGGCGTCTTGTTGAGGGTGAGGGTGCCGATCGCCTGTACCGGCGCCAGCTCCTCCGGCACGATCTTCGTCGGGTCGAGCAGGTCGATCCCGGCGAACGTCTCCTCCGGCGTGTCCGGGAAGACCTGGATGCCCAGCTCCCACTCGGGGAACGCGCCGGCCTCGATGGCGTCGTACAGGTCGCGGCGGTGGAAGTCCGGGTCCATGCCGCTGATCAGCTGGGCCTCCTCCCACTCCAGGGAGTGCACGCCCAGCTTCGGCTTCCAGTGGAACTTGACCAGCACCGTCGCGCCGGCCTCGTCGACCATGCGGAACGTGTGCACGCCGAAGCCCTCCATGGTCCGGTAGGACCGCGGGATGCCCCGGTCGGACATGTTCCAGATGGTGTGGTGCTGCGCCTCGGTGTGCAGCGAGACGAAGTCCCAGAACGTGTCGTGCGCGCTCTGCGCCTGCGGGATTTCCCGGTCCGGGTGCGGCTTGCCGGCGTGGATGACGTCCGGAAACTTGATCGCGTCCTGGATGAAGAACACCGGGATGTTGTTGCCGACCAGGTCGAACGTGCCCTCGTCGGTGTAGAACTTGGTGGCGAAGCCGCGGGTGTCGCGGACCGTGTCCGCCGAGCCGCGCGAACCCAGCACTGTGGAGAAGCGGACGAAGACCGGCGTCTCGCGGCCCTTCTTCAGGAACCCGGCGCGGGTGACCTTCTCGGCGGCGCCGTTGGCGACGAACGTGCCGTGCGCGCCCGCGCCCCGGGCGTGCACCACCCGCTCCGGGATCCGCTCGTGGTCGAAGTGGGTGATCTTCTCCCGCAGGTGGTGGTCCTGGAGCAGGACCGGACCGCGCGGACCGGCCTTGAGCGAGTGGTCGGTGTCCCGCAGCCGGGCCCCGTTGGCCGTGGTGAGGTACGCGCCCTGCTGCCCCTTGGCGATCTTCGGCACGCCGGTCTCGGCGCCGGTCGGGGTCCGGGTGTCCGGCGCGCCCTGCTCGGCCTTGGGCGGCAGCGGCCCGTGCGGGGTGGTCGGCTCCTCCAGCGGTGGTGGCGCGCTGCCGGGGGCGCCCGGCACGTCCGGAGTCAGCGCGTCGCCGACCTTCTCGACGGCGGCTTCGACGACACCCTTGACGATCTGGGCGGGCTTGCTGGATTCCATCAGGACCTGTCCTCCTACGGCTAAATGTCCAGGCCCCTTCCGCCGTACCCCAGGTCAGGGCGGGCAAACCGGAACAATCGCAGGATCGCTGGTCAGGGTAGGTGCGGCACGGCCACGGCGGTGAGCAGCAGCCCGCCGGAGGCCAGCCAGCGTCCGTCCAGCACCTCCAGCGGGGGCCCACCGTCGGCGCGGGTGCCGTCGACCAGGATCCGGACGGTGAACCGGCCGGACCGGTCGAACGTCAGCTCCGCCTCCTCGAACCCGAGCCAGCGCCCGGTCAGCGGATACCACGCCTTGTAGACCGACTCCTTGGCGCTGAACAGCAGCCGGTCCCAGTGCGTCGCCGGGTCGGCGGCGCGCAGCGCGGCCAGCCGCTCCGGCTCGCCCGCCGTGAGGACCGCGCCGGCCACCCCGTCGGGCAGCGGCTCGTGCGGTTCCGCGTCGATGCCCAGCCCGGCCAGCGCGCCGGACGGGGCCACCGCCGCCGCCCGGTAGCCGGAGCAGTGGGTGATGCTGCCCACCACCCCGGCCGGCCACACCGGCTCCCGCCGGGGACCGGGACGGATCGGCGCCGGGGCGTACCCCAGGCGGGCCAGCGCCTCCCGCGCGCAGCGGCGGGCCGTGACGAACTCCTGGCGGCGGCCGGACACCGCGCGCGCGATCAGGTCCTCCTCACCCGGGTACGGCGCCTCGCCCGGCACGTCGGTGAACGCCTCGACGGCCAGCGCCCCGGCCGGCAGCAACGCCTCGATCATCCGAGGATCCGCTTCATCGGCGCCGGCTCGCCACCGCGCCGCCGCCACTCACGTGGGTAGCCCAGCGACACCTCCTCGAACCGCACCCCGTCGTAGTGCGTGGTGCGCGGGATGTGCAGGTGGCCGTAGACCGCGACGGCGGCGCGGTGGCGCACGTGCCAGTCGGCGGTGCGGTCGGTGCCGCACCACTGGGCGAACTCGGGGAACCAGAGCACGTCGGTGGGCTGGCGTACCAGCGGCCAGTGGCTGACCAGCACGGTGGGCAGCGCCGGGTCGGTGGCCTCCAGCCGCCGCCGGGTCGCCTCCAGCCGCGCCCAGCACCAGGACTCCCGGTCCGGGTACGGGTCGGGGTGCAGCAGCATCTCGTCGGTGCACACCACGCCCGCGTCGTACGCCTTGCGCAGCGACTCCTCCTTGGTGCCGGTGCCGGGGGCGCGGAACGAGTAGTCGTAGAGCAGGAACAGCGGCGCCACGGTGACCGGCCCGTCCGCGCCCCGCCAGACCGGGTAGTCGTCCTCCGGGGTCAGCACGCCCAGCTCGCGACACATCGCCACGAGCGCGTCGTAGCGGGCCACGCCGCGCAACGTCACCGGGTCGTTCGGGTGGGTCCACAGCTCGTGGTTGCCCGGCGCCCACACCACAGTGGCGAACCGGTCGCGCAGCAGCCGCAGCGTCCGCTCGATGTCGGCGAAGACCTCGCCGACGTCGCCGGCCACGATCAGCCAGTCGTCCGCCGTCTCCGGCCGCAGGCCGTCCACCACCGCGCGGTTCTCCGCGTACGACACGTGGAGGTCACTGACCGCGTACAGCGCACCCGTCACCCGGCCGATCTTGCCAGTGGCGCCGCCGGATGACCAGGCTCGCCGGCCGAGGTGTCAGCCGACCTTCGCGGTCACCTCGTCGAGTGCGCGCAGCACCTCCCGGGTCACGCCCGGCTCGGCGGCGGAGTGCCCGGCGTCGGGCACGATCCGCAGTGTCGCCTCCGGCCAGCGCCGGGCCAGGTCGTACGCGGTGACCGGCGGGCAGCACAGGTCGTAGCGGCCATTGACGATCACGGCGGGCAGGTGCCGGATCCGGTCCACGCCGTCGAGCAACTGGCCCTCGGCGAGGAAGCCGCCGTGCACCGCGTAGTGCGACAGGATCCGGGCCACCGGCAGCGCCTGGTCGTCGGCGGTGAAGTGGGCGAGCAGCTCGGGGTCGGGCCGCAGCGAGGAGTTGACCGCCTCCCACCGCCCCCAGGCCCGCGCGTACTCCCGGGCCCGCGTCTCGTCCGGGCCGTGCAACCGCCCGTGGTACGCGGCCAGCACGTCGCCGCGCTCGGCGGGCGGGATCGGCGCGACGAACCGCTCCCACTCCTCGGGCTGGAGGTGACGCAGCCCGCCCTGGTAGAACCAGTCGCGTTCGCTGCGCCGCAGCAGCAGCACGCCGCGCAGGACCAGGCCGGTCACCCGCTCCGGGTGCGTCTGGGCGTACGCCAGGCCGAGCGTGGTGCCCCACGACCCGCCGAACACCAGCCAGGAGCCGACGCCCAGCCGTTGCCGGATGATCTCCAGGTCGGCCACCAGGTGCCAGGTGGTGTTGGCGCGCACCTCGCCGTGCGGGGTGCTGCGGCCGGCGCCACGCTGGTCGAACAGCACGGCCCGGTGACGGGCGGGGTCGAAGAACCGGCGGGCCGCCGGCACCAGGCCGCCGCCGGGGCCACCGTGCAGGAACACCACGGGTACGCCGTCCGGCCGCCCGACCTCCTCCACGTACAGGACGTGGCCGTCACCGACCGGTATGCGGTGGGTGGCGTACGGCTCGACGGGTGGGTGCAGGCCGGTCATGCCCGGTCATTGTGCCCGTCGCGGGCGCCCCGGGTGGCCCCGGTCAGCAGGCGACGTTGCCGCCGAGGTTGTCCAGCAGCGCGTCGGCGACCCAGCCGGAGACGCCTGTGGTGACGTCGCGCAGGTAGGTCCACGTGTAGGTGGTGTGGCCGTTCGCGCTGACCCGGTCGCCGCTGGCGAAGCAGTGGAAGTCGACGGTGTGGCTGAGCTGGCCGTAACCCAGGGAGGCGCAGGTGGTGTGCGGGCCGGTCCGGATGTTGACGTTCGTGGCGTTGAAGAGCTGGCCGAACTTGCTGTCCACGTTGGAGTGCGAGTGGCTGCATCCGGCGCTCGCCGGTGCGGCCGTGCCGGCCACCGCGGCGCACGCCGAGGTGACGGTAAGGACGACGGCGGCACCGATGGAGGAGATTTTCCGCATACCCGTCAACTCCCGCAGAAGGATCTAGATGTACCGGCGGATCGATCCAAATATTTGCATAGAGCAAGGTCGATGAGCAAGGTGCGTGCCGCCGCGCCCGCACCCGGACCGGCGGCACGCGTCGCTCAGGCGGTGGCCGGTACGCCGTTGTCCGTACCGCTGGTCTCCGCCTCGGACGCCCCGCGCGGAGCCGGCGTGCGGACCGCGAACGCGTCGAAGCTCGGGCCGTCCAGCCGCTCGACGAACGGCTCCACGACCGGCGGCTCCGACCGGTCCCGCTCGACCCCGTCCGGCTCGGCCCGCCCGTCCGAGGCCCGGGGCGCCGCCTCGGCCGGGACCGGGGCCGCCGGCCGCGCCGGCACCTGCGGGTACTCGGCGGTCTCGCCGCCGCCCGCCGCGGCGGCCATGACCGCCGCCGCGGCCAGATCGGCGACCCGCTTGGCCTCCCGCTGCACCCGGGCCCGGGTCTCCTTGGCGTGCTGCTCGGCCAGGTCCGCCGCGCGCCGCGCCTCGTCGAGCCGCTTGCTCTCCGCGCTCAGCTCCCGGCGTACGCCGACCAGCCGCTCCTCCAGCTCCCCGCCGGTGCGCTCGATGGCGGCGATCTCCCGGCGGGTGTCCTCCAACTGCCGGGAGGCCGTCTCCAGCTCCGCCTTGAGCTGGGTCAGCGACTCCTGACGCTGCTGGATGTCCCGCTGCACACCGGCGAGCTGCTCCTGGTGCGCCGCGGTCTCCTCGTCGGCCCGCTCGCGGACCTCGGTGGCGTACTGCTGCGCCTCGGCGACCAGCGCGGCGATGTCCTTCTCCGCGGCGGCGGCCCGGTCGGCCAGCTCCTGCTCGGCGGCGGCCCGCCGCTCGTCCAGCTCCTTGGCCATGGTGGCCTGCCACTGGGCCAGCTCCTGCTGGGCCTTGCTGCGGTTGGCCTGGACCTCCTGCTGGATCTGCGTCCGCGCGGCCTTCACCAGCGCCTCGGACGCCGACCGCGCCTGCTCGACCTGCTGGGCGCTCTGCTCGCTGATCCGCTTCGCCTCCTGCTGGGCCCGGTCGTGCACGGCCTGGCCCTCGACGCGCAGCTTCTCCGCCAGCTCCCGCACCGCGGTCAGCTCCGCCTGCGCGACGGTCCGCCGTTCCTCGTCCACCCGCTCCTGCTCGGCCCGGCGGGCGGCCAGCTCCTCGTCCAGCTCACGCCGCTCCCGGGCGGCCTGCTCCTGCGCCGCGACGAGCAGCTTCTCCGCCTGGCCCTGGACCTCCTCCGCGCGCCGGGTGGCCACCTCGGTGATCTGGCCGGCCTGCTTCTCCGCCAGGTCCAGGATCTGGTCCACCATCGGGCCCAGGTCGCGGAAGGACGCCCGGTCCACCGGCGCCGGACGGTCGCGCAGCTCCCCCGCCTCGGCCTGCGCCCGCTGCACCTGCGCGGTCAGGTCACGCACCTGCGCGTACGCCCGGTCCCGTGCGGCGGTCAGCGCGCTCACCTCGGCGTCGACCTGCTCGACGTACCGGTCCACCTGACGTTTGTCGTAGCCGCGCAACGCGGGATCGAATCGCGGTCGCGCGGACAGGTCGTCGTGGGGTGCGAACGGCTCGGCACCGTTTGACATGCGCCATCCTCCGTCGGTTCGCCAGCGCCAGGCCGGCGGATGACCGCCCCGCAGGGCACGATGAGGCGCTACGGTACCGCGTCCGCGCGCGGGGCTCGCCCCGCCCCGCCCCCTGCCCGCCGACCGGCGGCGCGGTCAGACCGGGAAGTGCGGGTTCCCCGCCGTCAGGCGGATGGTGAAGCCCTCCGCGTCCCTGTGGTACGTCACGTGGTCGCAACTCTGGTGGCTGATCCACAGCCCCAGCCCGCCGTCGGAACCGTCGCCGGCCGGCAGCAGCCCGGCGTACGGGTCCTTGGGGCCGGTACCTCGATCGTGGACGGTCACCACGATCCGGTCCGGCGCGCGCCACAGCCGCAGGCACACCGGCGGCTCGCCGTGGCGCAGCGCGTTGCTCACCACCTCGCTGACGGCGATGACCAGGCCGTCGAGACCGTCGGGCGGCAGCAGGCCACGGTCGGCCGCGCGCACCTCGGCGCGGGCGCGGGCCGGCGTCGGATCGGTCAGCTCGACCAGCGGCGCGCTCCGCTGCACCGGATCCGCCGGCGCCGGACGGAACTCGGTCAGGTAACTCGTCGGCTCGGTGTAGAGGCCGGCCGCCTCGTGCCCGCCGTCCGGCCGCGCCACCAGGGGATGGGTACGCGCCACATCGGCGAGCACGTGCGCGGGCGTGCTCCGGCGGTCGTAGGCGCAGATGCCCCAGAGCGGGAAGTCGTCGTAGGCGTGGTTGATCGCCGACTCGTAGCGGGCCCACCAGTCCCAGGTCGCGCCGAGCAGCACCGGAGGCAGCTCGCCGACCATCCGGATCTGCGCCGCCCCCGCCGCCACGTACGACGCGAGCAGTTCCCGGTAGGAGCGCAGCGCGACGCTGGGCCGGGCGTAGAGGTCTCCGACCGGCAGGAACGTGACCTCGGCGCCCGGCGGCAGCGCCCGGCGCACCAGCTCGGCGTTGCGCTCGTCCAGGTTCACCGCCGTCGGCTCGCCGGCCGCGATCCCGTCCAGCAGGAACGGCAGCGCAACCGTCAGCAGCTCCTCGTCGGAGTCGTAGACGAACGCCTCGTGGAAGTAGCCCACGTGGCCGGAGGCCGCGCCGCTCCTCATCGGACCACCTCCACCCGTACCTCGGACAGGCCGAGCAGGTCGGCCAGCCGCGCGGGGGCCCGGCTCGGCGTGCGCAGCACCGCTACGGCGTCGTGCCGGCGGGCGTGGTCGCGCAGGTGCAGCAGGCTGCGGTGGTCGACGAAGCGCAGGTCGGCGGCGTCGAAGACGACCCGGCCCGCCACCGGGCGCGGGTCGGCCCGCTCCAGCGCGGCGGCGAAGTCCACGTGGTTGGACGGGTCCAGCTCGCCGGCCAGCGCCACCGTCGAGTCCCCGCCGCCTGCGTGCAGCCGGAACAGCACGTCGGCGTTCGTCTGCGGGTGCAGACAGGCCAGCTCGGCGATCGCCGAGGCGCCCAGTTGCCGGCGGTCGTAGGCGCAGACCGCCGACATCGGCCGGTGCCGCATCCAGTGGTCGATCCGGTGCTCGTAGCGGGCGAAGGCGTCCCGCTGGGCGGGGGTGCGGACCAGGCTGGTCGCCTCGGCCAGCACCCGCAGGCCGGTGTGCCCGGCGGCCAGCGCCTCGTTGGTGGCCCGCACGTACGCCCGGACCTGCCGGTCGGGGTCGACGATCTCGTCGTGCCGGTACGCCTCGCCGACCGGGACCAGCCGCAGCGCGTCCCGCCGGCGCGCGGCCTCGACCCCCGGCACCGAGGCCAGCCAGCCGGTGACAGTGGCGCGATCCTCCGGCCAGACCACCCAGACCTGCTCACCGGCGGCCAGACCGGCGCTCACCTGCTCGACCGCCAGCGCGCGTAGCGCGGCCGGGTCGTCGTAGGCGAGGCAACCGTGGGTGTAGCCCGGGTACGACACGCCCCCGCTGGTCACCGACTCCGCCCCATGGGCCCAGTCTATGCCCAGCCCAGCGGGGGCCCGCGCCAGGTGTTGCCCGCTGGGCCGGGGCGGCGTCAGGGCAGGGGGTGGGAGATGTCGCGGGCGTGGTCGGCCACCGCCGCGCCGACCACCGTCGCGGTCAGCGGCAGCACCTCCAGGCACCGGCGCACCGCCGCGCCCATCAGCGGGTTCGGCACGCGCATGGACAGCGTGCAGTGCGGCACCCAGCGGCCCGGCCGGTAGTGCTCCACGACCTCGACGCCGGCCCGCGCCAGCCGCTCGTGCACGGCGGCGTGGTGCGCCAGCAGCTCGGCCGTCGGCGCCGGCCCGAGCCAGAGCACCCGCCCGACGAACTGCCCGGCGTGCTGGAACTCCAGCCGCAGCGGCGCGGCCACCACGGTTCCGGACAGCGCCTCGGCCACGCGGTGCGGGTCCAGGCGGGGCGCGACGGCCAGCGAGACGTGCGGTCGGTGCCGCTGCGCCAGCAGGGACCGCATGCTCGGCACCCCGTCGGACTCCAGCAGGTCCCACAGCACCCGGATGCGCCGGGTGGCGTCGGTGTCCAGATACAGCTCCAGCGCCGCGACCACGCGCTCACCCTAGATGCGGGGCCCGCGCCGAGGTTTGCCGGGCACGCTGGGCGGTACTGCCCGGGGGACGACAGCGAACGGCAGGGGAGTGAGGGACGCGTGGACGCGACGGACGTGCTGACCGAGGCGTACGGGCGGCTGCCCGATCTGGTCGCCGGGGCGCTCGACGGGCTCGACGCGGCCCAGCTGCGGCGGGCGCCGGCCGACGGGGCGAACCCGGTCGGCTGGCTGGTGTGGCACCTGACCCGAATCCAGGACGACCACGTCGCCGACGTGATGGGTGAGCCGCAGCTCTGGGCCACCGGCGACTGGGCGGCGCGGTGCGGCCTGCCGCCCGACCCGGCCGACACCGGCTACGGGCACGGCCCGGAGCAGATCGCCGCGGTACGCCCGGAGGACGGCGGCGTGCTGCTGGGCTACCACCGGGCAGTGGTGGACCGGAGCCTCGGATACCTGCGCGGGCTGCGCCCGGCCGACCTGGACCGGGTGGTCGACGAGAACTGGGATCCGCCAGTGACGCTCGGGGTGCGGCTGGTGAGCGTGCTCGACGACGATCTCCAGCACGTCGGTCAGGCCGCGTACGTGCGAGGGCTCATCCTGCGCTGAGCGCGGCGCTGTCCCGTCTCACCCGGTCCGGGTGAGTTCGCCTCACCCGGAGAGCGGGGAGGCTGCGGGACGGGCGGCGCCGGCCGCGACCACCGACGAGGAGGGCCCGATGAGCGTCTCGGTCGTGGAACACCTGACCCGGGGGACCGCCGGCCGGCACCCGGAGCTGCCCGAGACCACCTCCGGCACCATCCGCCTGGACCTGCGCGACGACGGCACCACCGAGCACTGGTACCTGACCGTCGACCGGCAGGACGTCCGGGTGGACCGCCTGGCCGAGGAGGCGGACCTGGTGGTCGGCGCGGACCGGGAGGTGTTCGACCAGCTCGCGGCGGGCCGCCTGCACCCGTTCGCCGCGATGCTGCGCAACGACCTCGTCGCGCGGGGCGAATTCAAGCTGCTGATGACGCTGCGCCGGATCTTCCCCGGCCCGCCGGACGCCCGGGATCCCGGCGCCGCGGACGGCGGGCGGACGGCGGTCCGATGAGGCAGGAGCTGGTCCACATCCTCGCCGGTAACGCCTTCGCGTTGAGCGACGCGCAGGGTGACATGGAACGCGACCCGTGTGCCCCGATCGGCCTGTTCTCGTTCGACACCCGGTTCCTGTCCCACTGGGTGCTCACCGTCGACGGGGAACGGCTGCACGCGCTCTCCCGCGACGACCTGACCTATTTCGAGACCCGCTTCGTGCTGGTGCCCGGCGCGGCCAGCCACTACGTGGACGCCGACGTCTCGGTGATCCGGCACCGCTCGATCGACGAGGCGTACCACGAGAGCCTCACGGTGCTGAACCACTCGGCCGAACCCGCCGAGTACACGGTGCGGATGGAGATGGCGGCCGACTTCGCCGACACCTCCGAGATCCTGCGCCCCGGCCCGCGCCGCCCGACAGTCATCACCGACCCGGACGGGCGGCGACTGCGGATCCGGTACGAGCGCGGGCGGTTCGCCCGGGAGACGTGCGTCTCCAGCACCGCCCCGGCGGAGGTCGACCCGCGCGGGATGACCTTCCGGATCCGCGTCGAGCCGCAGGGGAAGTGGCACGTCGACCTGCACGTCGCCATGGTCATCCAGGGCGCCGGGGGGCGGGACCTGCGGGCCGGCATCGAGTCGCACCGGCAGCACGTCCGGCAGGACATGCGTGACGACCTCGGGCGGTGGCTGGACCGGGCGCCGCACCTGGTCGCCGACCGGCCCGCGCTCACCGCCGTGTACCGGCAGGCGCTGACCGATCTGGCCGCCCTGCGCTACATGCCGCTGGCCTACACCGAACGGGTGCCGGTCGGCGGGATGCCCTGGGCGATGACGCTGTACGGGCGCGACGCGCTGATCACCTGCCTGCAGACGCTTCCGTTCACGCCCGAACTCGCCCCGGGCACCCTGCACCTGCTGGCCATGTTGCAGGGTGGCCGGCTCGACGACCGGCACGAGGAGGAGCCCGGGAAGATCGTCGCCGAGTTGCGGTACGGCGAGGCGGCCGCGTTCGACGAGCAGCCCACCGCTGTCTACTACGGCGCCGCCGACACCACGCCGCTGTTCGTGATCCTGCTCGACGAGTACGAGCGCTGGACCGGCGACACCGACCTGGTGCACGAGCTGCGGCACCCGGCCCGGATGGCGCTGGACTGGCTGACCCGGTACGCCGACCAGTGCGGCGACGGCTACCTGCGTTACCGGCCGCGCAACACCGACAGCGGGGTCGCCAACCAGACCTGGCGCAACACGCCCTCAGCCGTCGTCGACCGGCACGGCGTGGAGCCGCCGTACCCGCGCGCCACATCTGAGCTCCAGGGGTACGCGTACGACGCGCGGATCCGGGGCGCGCGTCTGGCCCGGGAGTTCTGGGGCGACCCGGGCTACGCCGAGCGCCTGGAGGCCGACGCGGCGCGGCTGCGGGAGCGGTTCGATCGCGACTTCTGGCTGCCGCAGCGGGGCTACTACGCGCTGGCGCTGACCCCGGACGGCGAGCCGGTCGACGCGCTCACCTCACATCTGGGGCACCTGCTGTGGAGCGGCATCGTGGCGCCGGAGCGGGCCGACGCGGTGGCCGGGCACCTGTGCGGGCCGGACCTGTTCTCCGGCTGGGGCGTGCGCACCTACGCGCAGGGGCAGCGGCCGTACAACCCGGTCGGCGCGCACCTCGGCGCCGTCTGGCCCTGGGACAACGCGATGGTCGCGGCGGGCCTGCGGCGGTACGGCTACGACGAGGAGGCGGCCGACATCGCCGCGGGTGTGTTCGCGATCGCGGAGACGCTCGGCGGCTCGGTCCCGGAGGCGATCGCCGGCTATCCCCGTGCGGTGACCAAGTACCCGGTCCAGTTGCCGGAGGCCGGGCGGCCGCAGTCGTGGGCGTCGGGCGCGCTGCTGATGCTGTTGTCGACCATGCTGGGGTTGCGCCCGTGCGGGGAGAACCTGCTGGTGAACCCGGCCGTCCCGGCGGGTTTCGGGCGTATCGAGTTGCTCGACGTGCCGGGCCGCTGGGGGCGGGCCGACTCGTACGGCCGGGAACGCGGCGCGGGGCGGCGGATGCGCGCGGGCCTGCCGGCCGCCTGACCGGGGTGCCGCTCAGCCCGTGCCGCTGGTCTCCCGCTCGGTCACCGCTGGCGCCGGCTCCGCCGCTTCGGCACGGCCGGCCCGGGCGAGCAGCCGGTCCACGCCCACCAACAGCAGGCCCAGCAGCCAGAACACCGCGGCGAACCCGGCCGCGCTGACCGCCACCCCGTCGTAGCCAAGCTCGCCCGCGTCGATGAACGGGTACGGGTAGCTGTCCACGATCAGGCCGCGTACCAGCGCGAACCCCAGGTACCCGACCGGGAACGCCAGCCACCAGGCGGCGTGCCGGGGGCGCAGCCGGCCGCGCCTGTCGAACAGCGCCCAGTCGGCGACCGCCAGCAGCGGCACCACCGTGTGCAGCAACTGGTTGCCCCACCACTCGCCCGGTTGCCGGTCCGGCTGGGTCATGGCGAACGGGCTGGCCGGATTCGCCAGCACCAGGTGGTAGACGGTGCCGGTGATGGTGATGTAGAGGGTCACCGCTGCCTTGAGGACACTCGGCGGCTCCGGCTGGTCGCGCAGCGCACGCCAGGCGGCGTACCCGGCGAGGAGGCCGGCCACCACGTTGCTCTGGATGGTGAAGTACGGCAGCAGCCCGGTCACCGTGGCGGGGCCCAGGGCGGTGAGCACGACGCCGGCCAGCACGGCGAGCACCACTGCGAGGCGGAGGAGGATCGCCGGTAGGCGACGCCGGGGGGTCACCGGGGCAAGTTATCAGCCGGTCGTCAGCCGGTACGCCGCCCGGGCCGGGTGCCGGCGGGCGGGCCGGCGTGCTCGGGGACGTCCATCCGCGGCGGCCCGCCGGACGGATGCCCCGCAGGCGCGAACCTGCCGCCGCCCCGTGTGCCGGCCCGGCCCGGCGGATCGTCGCCGGCGAGCAGCCCGGCGCAGTAGTCCGGCACGCGGTCGCGGCCCCCGGCGGCGGCGACGAGGTCGGTGAAGGCGGGCGCGGCCAGGGCGCGGCCCCGTTCCTTCTCGGCCAGGGCCCGGTACGCGACGCACAGGCCGGACGGTGCGGACGGCTGCGGGGTCCGGGGCGCCGGCGTGCCGGCCGGTGGGCCCGGACGGGCCGGCGGCGTGGGCGGCGCGGGCACGCCCGGCGGCACCGGCGGGCGTGCGGCGGGCCGCGGGTCACCGGTCGCGGCGATCGCGACGCCGCTGGTGAGGCACGCGGCGAGCGCGGACACGGCCACCCGGGCGGCGAGCCGGACGCGGCGGCGACGCACCCGACGGGCCGCGTGGAACGCCGCGACCGCTGCCGCCTCGCCGTCGAGTTCGCCCGCGCCGGGCGCGGCCCGGACCGCGGCCAGCACGGCGACCAGGCCCGGGGGAGCGGACGGCGCGTCGCCGGAACGGCCGGCGAGCAACCGCTCGACGGTTTCCTGGTCCAGACCGGATGCGTCCATCTCGTCACCCTCAGCGCCGTCACCCGGCCGGGTGTCACACTCCGTACGCCGCGGACGCGGTGAGGCCGTTCACCCGCCCCCGGTCACGGCGGGTCAGGCATCTCCGGTTGCCGATGTCCGACGGTAGCGGTGAACTGAACTACATGGGTGTCATCAAGGTGGGCACGTCCTCGTGGGCGGACCAGATGCTGATCCGCTCCGGCTGGTATCCGCGCGGGGTCAACACCCCCGCCGGCCGGCTGGGCTGGTATGCCGAGCGGTTCGGACTGGTCGAGGTGGACACGTCGTACTACGCGGTGCCGGTGCCGGAGACCACGGCGGGGTGGGCGGCCGCCACCCCGGACGGGTTCACCTTCGACGTCAAGGCGTTCCGCCTTTTCACCGGCCACCACACGCCGGTCGACGCGCTGCCCCGCGACCTGCGTCCGGCGGGCGGCCCGAGCCGGATCCGCTGGCGCGACCTGCCCGCCGGGGCGTACGACGAGTTGTGGGACCGGTTCCACGCGGCGCTGGCGCCGCTCGCGGCGGCCGACCGGCTCGGCGCCGTGCTGTTGCAGTTCCCGCCGTGGCTGGCGCGGAGCGAGGCGGCCCGGCGGCGGATCCTGGACGCCGCGCGGCGCTGCCGTCCCTGGCCGGTCACCGTCGAGCTGCGGCACTCGTCGTGGTTCGACGGGGACGCGATGGCCGACACCGTGACGTTCCTGCGCGAACACGACCTCGGGTACGCCTGCGTGGACATGCCGCAGGGGCACGTCTCCTCGGTGCCGCCGGTCCTGGTCGCCACCACCGACCTGGCCGTGATCCGGTTCCACGGGCACAGCACCGCCTGGGAGAGCGGGGACAAGCAGGAGCGGTTCCGCTACGCCTACGGCGAGCGGGAGCTGCGGCACTGGTCGGTGCTGCTGCGCGAGCTGGCCGACCAGTGCGCCGAGCTGCACGTTCTGATGAACAACTGCTGCGGCGACCAGGCCCAGCGCGACGCCGCCCGCCTGGCCGACCTGCTCGGCGTCGCGCCCGCCGCCGCGCGCGCCTGACGTTTCCCCGGCCGTCGTCCGGGTACCGCCGGGGGCATGGACGACCGCGAGGGGGGATCTGTGGAGAAGCGGCACGGCGAGGACGAGCGGGACCCGCGAGCGACCCGGGAGGCCGAGGAGGCGCACGGCGGCAGCATGGCGCCGGGCCTTGTCGACGACACCGGGCACCCGGTGGCCGAGTCACCGGTGCCGGACAACGAGCCGTCGGCGCCGGGCCGGCCGGGTGAGGACGGCACCGGCTCCTGAACTCTCAGGGGCGCGTCTCCGGGCGCATCCCGGTCGCCTCCTCCAGCGCGTTGTCGCCGAGGTCGCCGTCCGCGCTGTCGTCCGGGAACGTCCGCCCGGACGGGGCCGGATCCGGCGGCGCGCCCGGTCCGGCCTCGGGCGTCCGGGTCGGTTCCACTGAGCCGAGCCCGTGCCGGCCGGCCCTCGGCCCGCCCGGCCGGACCCCCGCCGCCCGTCGTTCACCGAGCCGCCCCTCGGGCACCGCGGTCTCCTCGCTGCCCTCGTCCATCGGGTCGTTGTCGCCGGCGCCCCACGGAGGGTCGGCGTCGAAGCCGTCGGTGGTGCCCCACGGCGCGGCCGACTCCGGTCCGCGCCCGTCGCCACCACCCGGCCGGTCCCTGCTGGTCATGGTCACCTCACCTGGCTGCTGATGTCCGCGCCGTCCGCCCGGGGACGGCCCTGTCCCGCGCCGGTACACCGCGCGGCCGGTGACCCACCCCGATGTGGGTCACCGGCCGCGCGGTGGTCAACGGGCCGCCCCGACCAGATGACGTCCGGCCGCGCCCACGGCGGCCACCTTGCCGATGTTCTTCGGCGCGGCCATCAGCCCGCCCGCGCGGTCCAGCATGCCCCGGAACACCTGGCCCGGTTTCTGCTGTTCGCCCATGTACGCCGACACCACGACGAGCGCGCCGGTCAGCGCCGGCACCGCCCACTGGAGCAGCTTCATCTGCCGCTGACTGGCGGCGACGTTCGCCGGGGTGTGGTGGCTGGGTTCGGTGGTCCCCTCGACCGGCGGCCCGCCGGCCTTCTCCAGCCGCATGCCGACCAGCCGGCTGTAGCCGGTCACCGCCAGCGCGCCGACGGTCAGCGCGGTCTTGACCGCGCTCATCTTCCCCACGCCCGCCTGGCGGGCCATCCGCGGGCTCTCGGTGACCAGTTCGCCGACCGCGCCGGCCAGGTGCGCGCCGATCGCCGCCGCGTTGACAGGTGTCCACCGCGCCCACCCGGCCGAGGCCACCGGCAGCCGCTCGGTCGTGTCGTTGATCCGCGCCGCCGCGCCGTTGACGCCGAGCGCCCCCATCAGGGAACCGCCGAACCAGGCCGCCAGGCCCAGGTCGTGCATCGAGCGCAGCGTGGTGTGCCGTTCTGACATCAGATCCCCCTCCGCCGTGTTCGGGCGGTGCGGCATACCCACGATCGGGCGACTCACGCCCGGGCGTGGCTCACCGGCGGGGAAGCGTGCCGGCGTGGCTCAGCGCCGGGGGAGTGTGTCCGCGAACGCGGCGATCCGGGCGGCCAGCGGCGCCGACGCGCGTACCCAGGTGAAGTGGTCCAGCGGCGCGCCCGCCTCGGCCACCGTGTAGCGGTGCCGCGTCACCGGCGCGCCGGTCAGCTTCTCGCACAGGTGGTCGAGCGTCTCGTGCGGCGTGTACTGGTCGTCGTCGACGCTCACCGCGAGCACCGGCGTGCGGATCCGCCGCACGGCGGCCTCCGAGTCCACCCCGTCCAGCGCCGGGAACCGGCCGGTGCGGGCGGTGTGCGCCCAGTCCCGGATCACGCCGGCGGCCTGCCGGCCGCCGAAGCCCCAGCCCGGCCAGACGCCGAGCAGCCGGGCCGTCGCCGCGATCGCCTGGGTGTACGGCAGCACGCCCCACCCGCGCAGGCCCGGGTACCGCCGCCACCACGGCAGCCCCACCGCCACCAGGGCCAGCCCGTCCACCCGCTCGGCGTCGTGCAGCGCCTGGTGCAGCACCGCGACCTGGCCGCCGAGGGAGTGCCCGAGCAGCACCCGGGTCCGGCCGTCGAGCCGGGGCTTGAGCGCGTCGAGCACGGCACCGATGTCGGTGGACATCTCCTGGTAGCCGTAGCGGCAGGCGCGCGACGGCGCGGGCGTGCTCTCGCCGGTGCCGCGCAGGTCGGCCACGATCACCGCGAGCCCGGCGTCGCGCAGCGCGGCGGCGAACGGCCGGTAGTAGCGGGCGCGCACGCCCATGGCGGGCCAGATCAGCACCACCGGGGCGCCGGGCGGACCGGCCGGCTCCGGATAGACCTGCACACCGATGCGCGCGCCGTCGACGTCCACGTACTCCTGGGTGTAGTCCCCGCTCACCCGGACAAGCGTACGGCCCGAACCTACCGCCGGGTAGGAAGGGGTGGCCGGAGCCGTTGCACCGGCGCGCGCCGCGCGTAGTCGACCCGCAGCCCGTCCCACGGGTCGGCCAGCCCCAGCTCGGGCTGCTCCCACGCGGAGAACGGCACCGGTCGTCTGCCGTGCTTGCGGCGGCTGAACCGTTCCTCTTCGGCGGCGGCCACGACCCGGCCGTCGACCACCAGGGCCGCGGCCGGGTCGTGAAAGATCGCGTTGATGCCGAGGACACGCATGGGTGGACCCGTATCCTCGGGATCCGCCCCTCACCAGTAGATCATCGACTTCTCCGCCAGCCCGCCGCCTCCGCTGTGGAGGCTCGATGCCCTGGCCGGGGCGTCGACGCGGGTCCCCGGACCGAGAAACGGTCAGCCCGGCAGCATCCCGGGGCCGAACACCTCGTACGCGATCCGCTCGGCCGGCACGCCCCGGCGCAGGAGGTTGCCCCGGACCAGGTTCATGAACGCGATCGGACCGCAGAGGTGCACGGCCACCCCGGCGGGCAGCGGGAGCCGGTCCGGGTCGATCAGCCCGCTGGACACCTCCGCCTTCAGCCCGGGCAGCTCTGCCCCGGCGGCGTCGAGATACCAGAGGTGGACGGCCAGGTTCGGCAGCCGCCGCTGGAGCGCCGGCAGTTCCGCGCGCAGCGCGTGCGCCTCGGCGTGCCGGTCGGCGTGCGCCAGCGTCACCCGGCGCCCGGGGTTCCGGTCCGCCAGGTGGGCCAGCGCCGCCATCGCCGGGGTGAGCCCGATACCGGCGCTGACCAGCAGCAGCGGCCCGTCGCCGGCGGTGGCGTCGACCTCACCGAACGCCGGGCTGAGCCGCAGCGTGTCGCCGACGGCCACCCGGTCGTGCAGGTGACCGGAGACCATGCCGTCGGGAGCGCCGGCCTCACCGCGTACCCGCTTCACGGTGATCCGCCACGTCTCGGCGCCGGGGCGGCCGGAGAGGCTGTACTGGCGGATCTGCTGTCCCCGGCCGCCGTCCAGGTCGACGGCGACCGAGACGTACCGCCCGGGGGTGAAGCCGGGCGCGGCGCCGCCGCCGGCCGGCGCGAGGGTGAGCGAGACGACGTCGGCGCTCTCCCGGGTCCGGCCGGTCACCCGCCACTCCCGCCACACCGGCGCGGCCTCGGGCACGCCGGCGCCGGCGTAGAGCCGCGCCTCGCGGGCGATCAGCTCGCAGGCCAGCAGCCAGTAGAC
This sequence comes from Micromonospora sp. NPDC048887, assembly GCF_040649715.1. Lineage (NCBI taxonomy): Bacteria > Bacillati > Actinomycetota > Actinomycetes > Micromonosporales > Micromonosporaceae > Micromonospora > Micromonospora sp. NPDC048887. The sequence goes on from NZ_JBEZGA010000004.1 coordinate 67,815, forward strand.
CTCGTCCCAGGCGGCGGCCACCTCCGCGGTGACGGCGTCGCCGAGCACCTCGCCGACGGCGGCGAGCAGGTGCCGGCCGACGATCGGGTACTGGGTGGCGGTGATGCCGAGCGAGGCGTGCTTGTGCGCGATCCGGTCCAGGACCGGCCCCCACGGCAGGCCGGCCTCGCCGGTCAGGTGCGCCGCGTACGCGACCACTGCCGAGGCGAGGGCGGCCTTCTGCGCCCCGGTGGCCTGGTTGCCCCGGTTGAACAGGTTCAGCAGTTCCGGGTGGGCGTCGAACATCCGCTGGTAGAAGCGGCCGGTGATGGCCTCGCCGTGCGCCCGCACGACGGGCAGGGTGGCGGTCACGACAGCCGCTGAGGATTCCGAGAGCACTACCGAATCTCCTTCCGGGACTCAAACAGGTCGATCCCCACGAAACAGGTATCTGGAAGTCCTCTTTAGGGTCGAAGGTCCCGGGAGCGTGGTGGCATGGGTCACCGTGAATCTGCTTGTGTCGCTGACGGCACCGAATGGCTAGGGTCGGTGCGTGAGGCTCAACCGGTCGACCGACATGGCGTTGCGGATCGCCATGCTCACCGCCGCGTCCCCGGTCCGGGCCACCGTCGACGAGCTCGCCACCCGGCTCGAGCTGCCCCGCAGCCACGTCGCCAAGGTGGTGCAGCGGCTGCAACGCATCGGCGTCCTGGTGACCATCCGGGGCCGCTCCGGCGGAGTGGCCTTCGCCGAGCACGCTGGCGACCTCACCGTCGGCCAGGTCGTCCGCGCCTTAGAGGGCGACGGCGAGGTGGTCGACTGCGCACAGCCGGTCTGCCCGCTGGTCGCGGAGTGCCGGCTGCGCGGCGAGCTGCGCCGCGCGCAGGCCGCCTTCCTCGCCGTGCTCGACGGGGTACGCCTCGGCGCCCTGGTCGACGGCGCCGCCGGCCCGATCCTGCTCAGCCTCGGCACCCCACCGGTGGTCCGCTGATGGCCGTCTCCCATCCGATCTTCTCCCGGCTGTTCGCCCGCGCCAGCGTCGCCATGGACCAGGCCGGTATGGCCCGGCACCGGGCCCGCCTCGTCGCCGGGCTGCACGGCCGCGTGGTCGAGGTCGGCGCCGGCAACGGGCGCAACCTCGCGCACTACCCGTCCCGGGTGACCCGGGTGCTCGCCGTCGAGCCGGAACCGCGCCTGCGTGCCCTGGCCCGCGCCGCCGCCCCCGGCGCCCCGGTGCCGGTGACGGTGGCCGCCGGGCTGGCCGAGGCGTTGCCGGTCGCCGACGGCGCCGCCGACGCGGTGGTGCTGTCGCTCGTGCTCTGCTCGGTGCCGGACCAGGCGGTCGCGTTGGCCGAGGCGCGCCGGGTGCTGCGGCCCGGGGGCGAGCTGCGCTTCTACGAACATGTGGTGGCGCAGACACCGGGCCTGCGCCGGGCCCAGCGCCTGGCCGACGCGACACTGTGGCCGCTGTTCTGCGCCGGCTGCCACACCGCCCGGGACACGGTGGCCGCGATCCGGGCCGCCGGGTTCACGGTGACCGAGCTGGACCGCTTCCGTTTCCCGCCGACCGGGCTGCCCGCACCGGCGTCGCCGCACGTCCTCGGCGCCGCGATCCGGGCCTGAGGCCGGCCGGCGTCCCGCGCCGCGGAACGCCGGCCGACGCTTCTCAGCTCACACTCACCGTGCCGTCCGGGGCGCGGACGCAGGCGACGGTACGGGCGCCGGTCGCCGCCGCACCGGCCAGGCACCGGCCGAGCACCTTGTGCCCGGCGGCGTTCGGGTGCCACGACTCCTGGCAGGTCTGGAAGTACGTGCCGCAGGCGTTGGCGATGCGCTGGATGTCCAGCTTGTCGTAGCCGGACAGGCTGGTGACGAACGTGCCGGTCGGGCCGTCCATCAGCCGGATCGGCGTGGCCAGGGCGTTGCCCGGGCTACCGGTCGACTCGCAGAGCCGGGCGCCGTCGAAGGCGCGCTGCACGTTCAGGTAGACCAGGTCGTCCTGCGGGAACTCGGCGGCGAGCGTGCCGCGTACCGAGCTGACGAGCGTGCCGAGCCCCTGGGAGAAGCGGTGTCCGGGCGCCAGGCTGGCCCGGTGGATCGGGCAGCCGGCCGCGTACCGCTCGGCGCCCAGCGCGCGGAACTTGTCCCGGGTGTCGTCGCGGCTGTCCTCGGTCCAGTAGCTCTGGTCCAGCTCGAACGGCAGCGGGTTCGTGTAGTCCTGGAACACCACCCGGTGCTGCCCGTCGGCGTCGATCTGGTCCAGCGTGGTGAGCAGTTGCCGCAGCGCCGTGGTGGTCTCCGCGGTAGCGGCGGCGAACTGCGCGGCGGTGCCCAGGTCGGCGTCCGTGCACGGCTTCTGCTCCACCGGCCCGCCCAGGTACGCCCAGAACTCCCACCAGCCGGTCCACGCGTCGGCGATGAACCGGTTGGCGCACTTCTCCGCCACGCTGCCGAAGGTGAACGAGCTGTTGTTCGAGCCGAGGCCGACCAGCACCAGGTCGATGTCGTGGGTCCGCGCCACCGACCGGAGCTGGTCGAGCTGGGCGGCCACCTGCCGTCCCTTGGTCCGGGTGGCGGAGGCGTTCGCGATGTCGTACGGCTGGCCGCCCGAGCAGGCCAGGTTGAACCGCGCGGAGATGCCGGGCAGGTCGGCCTGGAACAGCGAGGCGTTCGGCGAGCGGTGGCAGAAGTAGGCGTTGGCGTTGGCGGCGGACCAGCCGGGGAAGCCCTGGGCCACCCCGTTGACGTCCACCACCGGCGCGTACGCCCCGGCACCCTCACCGCTGATGAAGCTGTCACCCAGCGCCACCGCGGCGGTGGGCAGCGCGGCGGTGGGCAGCGCGGCGGTGGCCTGCCGGGCGGGCGCCGCGGCGGCGGGTGACGCCACCGTGGCGAGCGCCAGCGCCGCCGCGAGCACGGAACGACGGAACACGGACATGCCCGACCTCCCAGAACATCGAAATGTGAAAGATTCTTTGGGGTGGCGATCAGATCACGCGCGTGTGACGGACGTCAATGCCCCGACATCCGCCGCCCCTCGTCGGGAAGACATCCGGCGCCCGGGTCGTTGTGCCGCCTGGACGCTCCGCCCGTCCCACCGGGCCGCCCTACGCGGCCCCGGCGCGGACCCGGCGGCGAGGCCGATCGCGCAACGCACCGCCCCGGTGCCGCCGACCTGTCGGGGCACCCGGCTAGGCTCGCTGCGGCGCGCCGCGCCCGGCGATCATCGTGGGGGGATCACACGGTGAACGGCACCACACCGCCGAGACCTGGGAGTACGACCAGTTGACCGCACAGCCTGAGACCCTCTACGGGGCCGACGACCTGACGCATCTGGAGGGCCTCGACGCCGTCCGGAAGCGCCCCGGCATGTACATCGGCTCGACCGACAGCCGTGGCGTGGGTCACCTCGTCAACGAGATCCTCGACAACTCCACCGACGAGGGTGTCGCCGGTCACGCCACGAAGGTCGACGTGATCCTGCACGCCGACGGCTCGGTCCAGGTCGACGACGACGGCCGTGGCATCCCCACCGACGTGCACGCCAAGTCCGGCATCTCCGGCGTCGAGCTGGTGCTCACCCGCCTGCACGCGGGCGGCAAGTTCGGCGGCTCCGGCTACAAGACCTCCGGCGGCCTGCACGGCGTCGGCGCGTCGGCGGTAAACGCGCTGTCCCGCCGCTTCGACGTCACCGTCCGGCGCGGCGGCAAGGTCCACGCCATGTCGTTCCGCCACGGCGTGCCGGGCGTCTTCGACGGCGACGGCCCGGACGCGCCGTTCACACCCGGCCCCGGCCTCCAGATCGTCGGCGCGATGAAGCGCGGCCAGCGCACCGGCACCTCGATCCGCTGGTGGCACGACCCCCGCTACTTCGAGACCGGCGCCGCGCTCGACACCGAGGCGGTCCGGCTCAAGCTGCGCAACACCGCCTTCCTCGTCCCCGGCGTGGCCTACCGGCTGCGCGACGAGACCGGCGAGGAACCCGTCGAGGAGCGCTTCCACTTCCCCGACGGGCTCACCGACATGGTGGAATACCTCGCCCCGGCCGGCGACCGGCCGGTCTCCGGCACGCTGCTGGTCACCGGCGAGGGCACCTACCGGGAGAACGCCGCCGACGCCAACGGCGTCATGCAGTCCAACGTGCAGCGCCGCGCCGAGGTCGAGGTGGCGTTCCGCTGGGGCACCGGCTACGAGCGCACCGTCGAGTGCTTCACGAACACCATCCGCAACGCCCACGGCGGCACCCACCGCAAGGGCTTCGAGCGGGCGCTGGCCCGTACCCTCGCCGAGGCCGCCCGCAACGCCCGCGGCCTGCTCAAGCCCAAGGAGGACGCGCCCACGCTGGACGACGTCCTGGAGGGCATGACCGCCGTGGTGCACGTGCGCATCCCGGAGCCGCAGTTCACCTCGCAGACCAAGGACGAGCTGTCCACCGCCGGGATCACCAAGGTGCTCCAGGGCCTGGTCGAGGCGCACCTCAAGAGCTGGCTGGACGACCGCCGCACCAAGGCCGAGGCCCGGACGGTGCTCCAGAAGATCGTCGACGCGGCCCGGGTCCGGCTCACCCAGAAGCAGCAGAAGGACGCCGCCCGCCGCAAGACCGCGCTGGAGGGCGCGGCCATGCCGGCCAAGCTCGTCGACTGCCGGGCCGCGGGCATCGAGAGAAGTGAACTGTTCATCGTGGAGGGCGACAGCGCCCTCGGGACGGGGCGCCTCGCGCGGTCCTCCGAATACCAGGCGCTGCTACCGATCCGCGGCAAGATCCTCAACGTGCAGAAGGCCAGCCTCCAGCAGGTGCTGGACAACGCCGAGTGTGCCGCGATCGTGCAGGTGCTCGGCGCCGGCTCCGGCCGGACGTTCGACCTGTCCACCCTGCGGTACGGCCGGGTCCTCATCATGGCCGACGCGGACGTCGACGGCGCGCACATCCGTACCCTGCTGATCACGCTGTTCGCCCGCTACATGCGGCCGCTGATCGAGGCCGGGCGGCTCTACGCGGCGATGCCGCCCCTGCACAAGATCACCACCAAGGGGCGCAACCCGCAGACCGTCTACACCTATACCCAGGCCGAGATGGAGGCGACGGTCCGCAAGCTGGAGAAGGCCGGCAAGCAGATCGTCACGCCGATCCCGCGCTTCAAGGGCCTCGGTGAGATGGACGCCGACGAGTTGTGGGAGACCACGATGAATCCGGCCACCCGGGCGGTCCGCCGGATCACGCTGGACGACGTCGAGGCCGCCGAGCGGATCCTCGAACTGCTGATGGGGGAGAAGGTCGAGCCCCGCCGCAACTGGCTGATCGACTCCGCCGACCGCGTCGACCGCGACGCCATCGACGCCTGACCAACGGGTTCGTCTCGGAAGGAAACGCACACCATGGCACGCCGCAAGGACGACCGCGCGAAGGCGGACCTGGCCGCCTTCGACCAGGCCGGCGCCCGCGTCTTCGACAACCCGCTGGTCACCGAGGTCTCGGACTCCTACCTGGAGTACGCGTTCTCGGTCATCCACTCCCGCGCCCTGCCCGACGCGCGCGACGGGCTCAAGCCGGTGCACCGGCGCATCCTGTGGTCGATGTACGAGCAGGGCCACCGGCCGGACCGCAGCCACGTCAAGAGCGCCCGGATCGTCGGCGACTGCTTCGTCGCGGGGACGCTCGTGTCGACACCGACCGGTCTTCGGCCGATCGAGTCGATCGAGGTCGGCGACACGGTGCTCGACGGCGACGGAGTCGCCACTCCGGTCGTGGCGGCCTACCGAAACCCGCAGTCGGAGCTGGTTCGGGTCACCTGGGACAACGGGCACACCATGTCGGTCACGCCGGGTCAGCGTTTTCGCGTGGTCGACGAGGACCTGTCCGTTCGTTGGGTGGAGGCGTCCGAACTCACCGGGCACCTCACGCTCGCGTACGGCGGTGCCCGCAGGAAAGCCGCCGCCCCCGGCGGCACTCCCTACGACTACGTCCGTGGGCTGGTGGTGGCGGAGGGCTTCGCCGTCGACCGGGCTCGCTCGGCTGACGGTCGTGTGCGAGTGCGCATGTGTGACGTCGAACCGCTCGACGTCGCACATGGTTGGGCGATCGCCAACGGGCTCAACGTCAGCCGAGGCAAGAGGACGGCGACTGATCCGCGGCACCGCGATCAGCACATCGTCACGTTCGCGAGGCACGAGGGCCTGCTCGAAGCGGGGGGACCGCTGAGCAGTGCCAAGCGTGTGCCGAGCGATGTCCTCGAGAACCGCTCGGCATGGGCCCCCTTCCTTGCCGGATTCTTCGACGGTGACGGTTATGTCCGCAAGCGCTTCCGGGAGATCGTCTTCGTCAGTACCAGCGAGACGCTCGTGCGGCAGATCAACTCCATGCTGGCCGACCTGGGCTTGCACGGGCACTACTGGACCAGCGCACGAGACGGCTTTCAACGCCTTCTCGGCCTGTCCTTCAGCGGGCGTGATGCCGCCGCTCTGGCCGAGATGCTGCTGCCCTGGGTGCGGATCGGTTACAAGATCGCAGGTCTGGAAAAGGTGGTGGACCTGACCTATCAGTACGGCGGCAAGCAGGGCAACGACCGGCTGCCGTACGCGCGGGTGATCAAGGAATTCGCCGACGCCCACCAGGGGGGCGGTTGGTTCCGGGACGAGGCCGGCAAGGCGTTCCGATCATCACTTTCGGGCGCGGGTAGCCAGATCCGTTACGGCAAGGACCGTAACGGCGTGCCGCTGTCGGAGCGTTCATTCCCGCTCTGGCGTGCCGAGCGGGATGGATGGATCCGAAAACTCCGGCGCATCGGGTCTCCGCTCGCGAGAAGGCTCGAGGCACTTTCGGGCCGATCCTTCCTACGGGTGATGTCGGTCGAGCGGATTCCTGCCGACACCACGTACGATATCCAGGTCGGCTCCGACGAACACGCGTTCGTCGCGGAGGGCCGCGTGGTGCACAACTGTATGGGCAAGTACCACCCGCACGGCGACACCGCCATCTACGACGCGATGGTGCGGTTGGCCCAGGACTTCTCGCTCAACGTCCCGCTCATCGACGGGCACGGCAACTTCGGCAGCCCGGACGACGGCCCGGCCGCGGCGCGATACACCGAGGCCCGGATGTCCCGGGAGGCGATGCTGCTCGTCGGCGAGCTGGGTGAGGACACCGTCGACGTCGAGCCGAACTACGACGGCTCGCTGACCCAGCCCACGGTGCTGCCGGCGGCGTTCCCGAACCTGCTCGTCAACGGCGCGTCCGGCATCGCGGTCGGCATGGCGACGAACATGATCCCGCACAACCTCGGCGAGGTGGTCCAGGCCGCCCGCTGGCTGATCAACCACCCGGACGCCACACTCGACAAGCTCATGGAGTTCGTGCCCGGCCCCGACCTGCCGACCGGCGGGCTGCTGCTCGGCCTGGACGAGGTGCGCCGCGCGTACGAGACCGGGCGCGGTGTGGTGCGCATGCGCGGGCGGGTGGAGATCGGCCCGCTGGAGGGCAGCCGCGGCCGGCAGGCCATCACCGTTACCGAGCTGCCGTACGGCGTCGGCGCCGAGAAGGTCATTGCGGCCATCACCAACGAGGTGAACAAGACCAAGCGGCTGACCGGCATCGCCGACGTCAAGGACCTCACCGACCGGGAGAACGGCACCCGGCTCGTGGTGGAGTGCAAGGTCGGCGTGAACCCGCAGGCGCTGCTGGCCGACCTCTATCGGCTCACCCCGCTGGAGCAGTCCTTCGGCGTGAACAACCTGGTCCTCGTCGACGGCCAGCCCCGCACGCTCGGGCTCAAGGAGCTGCTCGACGTGTTCCTGGCGCACCGCTACGAGGTGGTGACCCGGCGCAGCGCGTACCGCAAGCGCAAGCGGGAGGAGCGCCTGCACCTGGTCGACGGTCTGCTGATCGCCCTGCTCGACATCGACCGGGTGGTCAAGCTGATCCGCGCCAGCGAGGACGCCCAGGCCGCCAAGGACGGCCTGATGCAGAAGTTCAAGCTCTCCGAGATCCAGGCGAGCTACATCCTGGACACTCCGCTGCGCCGGCTGACGAAGTACGACCGGCTGGAGCTGGAGGCCGAGCAGGAGAAGCTGCGCGGCGAGATCGCCGAGTTGTCGAAGATCCTGGACGACCCGAAGGTGCTGCGGAAGGTGGTCTCCGACGAGCTGGCCGCCGTGGTGAAGCAGTTCGGCGCGCCGCGGCGCACCACGCTGGTCGACGGCGACCTCAAGGAGGTGCTCGCCGCCTCGGTGCCCGCCGGTCCGCTGGAGGTCGCCGACGACCCGTGCCAGGTCATCCTCTCCGCCACCGGGCTGGTGGCACGGACCGCGGCCGAGTCGGAGGAGGCCGCCGAGGCGCGCCGGCGCAGCGGCCGGGTCAAGCACGACGCGGTACGCGCGATCGTGCACTCCACCGCCCGGGGCCGCGTGCTGCTGGTGACCAGCGCCGGGCGCGCGTTCAAGATCGACGTGTTGCCGTTGCCGGTGCTGCCGGAGCAGTCCGGCACGGTGTCGCTGCGCGGCGGCATGTCGGCGGCGGAACTGGTGCCGCTGGAGCCGGGCGAGACGGTCGTCGGGCTCGCCCCGCTGGGGCCGTCCGCGCAGGGCTCGCCCGGTCTGGCGCTCGGCACCCGGGCGGGGGTGGTGAAGGTGTGCGCCCCGGACTGGCCGGTCCGCTCCGACGAGTTCGAGGTGATCTCGCTGCGCGACGGCGACGAGGTGGTCGGCGCGACCTGGCTGACCGACGGCGCCGAGACGCTGGCGTTCGTCTCCTCGGAGGCGTCGCTGCTGCGCTTCGCCGCATCTGTGGTACGCCCGCAGGGGCTCAAGGGCGGCGGCATGGCCGGCATCAACCTGCCAGGCGACGCGCGGGTGGTCTTCTTCGGCGCGATTCGCACCGACGACGCGGCGCACGGTGAGCCGATGGTGGTCACCTCGACCGGCGCGACGGTGAAGGTGACGCCGTTCAAGGCGTACCCGGCGAAGGGAAGGGCGACCGGCGGCGTGCGAGCGCAGCGGTTCCTCAAGGGTGAGGAGGACCTGTCGGTGGCCTGGATCGGTCCGCGGCCGGTGGGTGCGACAGCCACCGGCGACCCGGTGGAACTGCCCCCGGCCGACCCGCGCCGCGACGGTTCCGGTTTCGCCGTGATGCTGGGCCCGACGGTCGTCGGCCACCACCTCGACCGAGACTGACGGCAGCGGCGGGCGGCGCACCCCGCCCGCCTCTCGCCTAGCCTCGGTTGATCAAGGAGTTTGCGGCCTTCTTCCGCTTCCGTTCGTCCCCAAACTCCTGATCACCGGAGCGGGCGGCCCGGTGGCAGCTCTCCGGGCGCTGGCGAATTTCGGGGCGCTCCGGCAACCCGGTCGCCCTCTCCCCGCCCGTTGATCAAGGAGTTTGTGGGTCTTCCGCCGCCTCTTGACGTCCGCAAACTCCTTGATCACCGGAGTGGGGCGTCCGAGGGCGTTCTGGCGGGCGGGCGCCCGCCCGCCCGGTCGATCATGAAGTTGGCGGCGACAAAACGGATACCGGGTGCCGTCAACTTCATGATCAACGGGGCGAGGGGGCGGGTCAGAGTTCGGGTTCGGGGGACTGGCGGGACTCGGGGGTGGTGCCGCGCAGACGGGCGATCAGGCGCATGCCGTGGTAGACGACCAGGGCGGCGGCGGTGCCCAGCGCGATGCCGTTGAACGACAGGTCGCCCGCTGTCAGCGTGTAGTTGGCGGCACCGATGATCACCGCTACCGCGGCGGTGAACAGGTTGATCGGGTCGTGGAAGTCGGTCCGGCTCTCGATCCAGATGCGGGCGCCCAGGATGGCGATCAGGCCGTACAGGGCGGTGGTGGCGCCACCGAGCACGCCCGCCGGCACGGTCAGGATCAGCGCGCCGAACTTCGGGCAGAGCCCGAGCAGGATCGCCGTGCCGCCGGCCACCCAGTACGCGGCGGTGGAGTAGACGCGGGTCGCCGCCATCACGCCGATGTTCTCCGCGTACGTGGTGGTGCCGGAACCACCACCGGAGCCGGCCAGCACCGTGGCGACGCCGTCGCCGAGCAGCGCCCGGCCCATGTCCCGGTCCAGGTTGCGCCCGGTCATCGCGGCGACCGCCTTGACGTGCCCGGCGTTCTCCGCGATCAGCACCAGGATCACCGGGATGACCAGCACGACGGCGCGTACGTCGAAGCTCGGCGTGTGGAACTCGGGGAAACCGATCCAGGCCGCCTGGCGCAGGCCGCTGACCGCCTGCTGGTCGAGGTTGCCGGTCAGCGCGGCGAGCACCCAGCCGACCACCACGCCGATGAGGATCGACAGCCGCGCCACGAAGCCGCGGAACAGCACCGTGGTGAGCAGGATCGCGACGAGCGTCACCACGGCGATCAGCGGCTGCGCCTTCACGCCGGTGCCGGAGCCGCCGCCGTCCCAGGCCACCGGCGCGAGGTTGAGGCCGATCAGCATGACGATCGCGCCGGTGACGACAGGCGGCATGAGGGCGTCGATCCAGCGGGAGCCGGCCACCTGCACCACCACGCCGACGATCGCCAGCGCGACGCCGGCGACCACGATGCCGCCGAGGGCCGCGCCGATGCCGCCGTCGGTCTTCGCCGCCAGCACCGGCGCGATGAACGCGAACGACGAACCGAGGTACGACGGCAGCCGGTTGCCGGTGATCAGCAGGAACAGCAGCGTGCCGATGCCGGAGAAGAGCAGCGTGGTGGCGGGCGGGAAGCCGGTGATCAGCGGGACGGTGAAGGTGGCGCCGAACATGGCGACCACGTGCTGCACGCCGACGCCGACGGTGCGCGGCCAGGAGAGCCGTTCGTCGGGCTGGACCACGTCGCCGGGGCGTACCTGGCGGCCGTCGCCGTGCAGTGTCCACGGGGACCAGCGGGAAGTGGGGGACTGGGTCATCGCGCGCCCTTCGCGTCATCGGGTGACGGGGGCGTGATCGACCCTGAGAGTTGTTTCTAGCAGGTGCCCTGCGGGGTCGTGGGCCCGGCCCGGGCTCAGGCGACGCCGGTGGGACGGAACTGGACGCTGACCCGGGGGCCGACCGGGCGGGTGGTCTTCGGCACCGCGTGTTCCCAGGTGCGCTGGCAGGAGCCGCCCATGACCACGAGGTCGCCGTGGCCGAGCGGGAACCGCAGGCTGCCGCCGCCTCCGCCGCGCGGGCGCAGCAGCAGCGCGCGGGGGGAGCCGAACGAGACGATCGCCACCATGGTGTCGGTGTGCGCGGAGCGGCCGAGGGTGTCGCCGTGCCAGGCCACGCTGTCGCGCCCGTCGCGGTAGAGGCACATGCCGGCGGTGACGAACGGCTCGCCCAGCTCGGGCGCGTAGTGCCGGGTGAGCGCGTCGCGGGCGGCGGTGAGCACCGGGTGCGGCAGCGGCCGGCCGGCGGCGTACCAGCAGAGCAGCCGGGGCACGTCGACCTCGGTGTCGTACATCGTGCGGCGTTCGGCCCGCCAGGGCACGTCGTGGCGCAGCGTGTCGAGCACCGCGTCGGAGCCGCGCACCCAGCCGGGCAGGTGGTCGACCCAGGCGCCCCGGCTCAGCTCGTGCCGGCGCAGCGCCCCGGCGAGCGGGCCCAGAGCCGGGCCCTGCTCGGCCAGGTCGAGCATCGAGGGCTGGTACGCGTCGGACACGCAGCCGATCGTACCGTGCCCTCGAACAGGCGTACGACGGTCAGCGCCGCAGCATCCGGCGGACCTTGCCCGGGACGGCCTGCTTGATCCGCTCCCGGAGCTGCTGCGACCGCAGCGCGTCGATGGTGCCGGTGAGCTTGGCGTTCTCGTCGCGCAGCCGCTCGATGCGGGTCAGCAGCTCGGCCGGCGGGGTGGTGGCGGCGGGCCGGACGGCCGGGGGGAACACCGTCTCGCTGACCTGGCGGTCGAAGCGCGCGGCGCTGTCGCCGTCGGCGAACGAGGTGCCGAGGTCGTGCTTGCGCAGGAACGCGGTGATCGTCTCGAAGCGGGCCTTGTGGCCGTCGTTGAGCGCGCTGTAGTCGGCCTCCGCGTAGAGGTCGGCGGCGTCGACGTCGGCCGGCACGTCCCGCATGATCCGGTGCGGGATGCCGAAGTAGCGGGCCAGTTCCAGGGTGCGCGAGTCGTGGGCGAACAGGTAGCCGGGCGTGCCGGCGACGAGCGCGCTGATGGTGCCGTGGATGCGGGTGCCGAACGCGAAGTCGTAGCCGGACAGGTGCGAGAACCAGGTCCACGGGTCGACGAACATGCGCACCTTGTCCTCGGCGAACAGCGGGTGCGAGGTGTGCAGCGGGATGTCGCTGCTCTGGCCCCGGTGCTCGGGCGCGTCGCCGTAGAGCAGGGTGCCGAGTGTCCGCAGGTCCTGCGGCACGTAGCAGAGGTTCGGGTAGCGCTCCTGGTGGCGGCGGACCACCGGGGCCATCGACCGGACGTACGGGGAGATGTTGAGCGCGATCTTCGACTCGGCGGTCAGCTCCGGGCGGGTCTTCTCCAGGTGGAACGAGTCGCCGTGCAGGAACATCGACGGGCAGCCGATCTGCTCCACCGCGGAGAAGCCCAGCGCGTTGAGGTAGCTCTCGGTCACCTCGCCGCGCACGCCGATGCTGTGCGACCGGTCCAGCACGGCCTTGCAGAACGCGCGCACCGGCTCGTCGATCGGCCGCAGGTACTCGCGGTCGCCGTCGACGTTCGTCTGCACGCCGACGCCGAGCACCACCACCGGGATCTTCAGTCGCTCGATCAGCCGGGTCAGTGGCGTCAGGCGGTGCACGAAGCTGCGGCGGAACGCGTTCGCCAGCGGAACCACGAAGACGTCGTACCGCTCGTTGATCTCGTCGGCCAGGCGCGGGTCGGCCGGGTTGCGGGTCGGCGTGATCTCGGCCGTGGAGGTGGCGAGCAGCTTGTGCGCGGCGTGGCTGAAGACCAGGTTGCCGCTGTTGTCCCCGATCCAGTTGCCGGCGAACGTCTCCTCCGGTGTGAGGACGTCGAACGCGCCCTTGCGGGCGCGGAGCAGGATCCGCTGGTGCATCCGGTTCGCCACCTTCCGTACGGCACGGCGTGCGGCGGGAGCCGGGTGGGCGCCCGCGCGTGCAGGAGGGGAAATCCTATCCGCCGCCCCTGGGCGACCGGCTGGACGTCGGCTCGCCGGGAACGTCCCGGTTCCCCGGGGTAGGGTGCCCGGAATGACCAGCGCGCCGACCGTCACCCGTGCCCCACGACTGCCGTCGCTGACCGGATTGCGGTGGGTAGCCGCGCTGCTGGTCTTCGCCTTCCACGCCGGCACCATGGGGATCATCGCCGAGCCGCACCTGAAGCCGGTGATGGACAAGGCGTTCAGCCTCGGCCTCTCCGGTGTGGAGTTCTTCTTCATCCTCAGCGGGTTCGTGCTGGTCTGGTCGTACCGGGACGGGGAACGCGCGTGGACGTTCCTGCGCCGGCGGCTCGCCAAGATCTACCCGAACCACGTGGTGACGTTCGTGGCGGCGCTGGCGATCGCGGCCTGGTTCGCCGACCCGGTCGTGCCCTGGGCGGCGATCGGCAACTTCTTCCTGGTCCAGGCGTGGATCCCGCTGGGCGGCTACTTCTACAGCGTCAACAACGTGAGCTGGTCGCTCTCCTGTGAGCTGGCGTTCTACCTGTGCCTGCCGCTCGTGGTGCCGTGGCTGCGCCGGGCCCGTACCGGGGCGCTGCGGACCGTGCTGGTCGCGGCGCCGCTGCTCATCCTGGCGCTGTGGCCCGGCCAGCACCTGGTGCCGGAGGAGCAGCGGTGGTGGTTCACCCAGATCTTCCCGGTGACCCGGTCGCTGGAGTTCTGGATGGGGGTGGCCGCCGCCGAGCTGATGCGCCGGCACCGCTGGCGCGGACCCAACCTCGCCGCCGCCACCGGCATCTTCGTCGCCACCTGGGTGGTCGCCGCGATGTGGATCCCGGCCGAGTTCTGGGCCGCCCTGCTCGCCGTGGCGTACCTGCTGGTCATCGCCGCCGCGGCGGACGCCGACGTGCGCGGCCGGTCCACCCCGTGGCGGTCCCGGGCGATGGTCTGGCTCGGTGAGGTCTCGTTCGCCTTCTACCTGGTCCACGTGCTGGTCATGGTCACCGTGCTGCGGCTGACCGGGCACTGGGGGACCGGGCTGCCCGGCTGGCGCGGCCCGCTCGCGGTGCTCGGTTTCCTGGTGGTCACGCTCGCGCTGGCCGCCGCGCTGCACCGCTGGGTGGAGGTGCCGATGATGCGCCTGCTCGGCCCGTCCCGCCGGGCCCGCGCGGCGTCGCGCGCACCGGCCGTGCCGGCTCCGCGCGGGCCCGCCGCCACCCCGGCCGCCGACGGCGGCGCGACGTCCGGGACCGGTCCGGCCGAGGGCGTCGAGTACGCCGGGCGGCGTCGCCCGGACTGACACGCGCACACGTCGGCCGGTTGATCCGCGACACGCCGTGCGGCGGTGCGTTGGTGGGGGATCGGCGGTAATTTGTACCCGTGCTTCCGATCGCGCTCACCTGCCCCGTGTGGTGGGTGGCGCGCTGGGCCGCCCGGATGTTCGCCAGTCTCGCCGTGGTCGTCGCCTGCTCGTTCGGCGCCGCCGCGCTGCCGTCCGGTGTCGCCGCCGCTCCGGCTCCGGCGGTCGCCGTCCCGGCGTACCCGGCCGTGGGCGCCTCGGCTGCCGCACGGCCGGAGGCCGACCGCGTGGCCGAGTGGCACGCCCGTCCCGCCGGTGGCCCGGCACCCGCCGCCCGGGTGGCGGTCCCGGGTGACCCGCAGCCGGTCCCGGCCGGCCGGACCGCCGCGCCGGCCGGCCCGCGGGCACCGCCCGCCCGCTGATCCACCCACGGGCCGCGCCCGTTCACCGCACCCACCGCACGTCATCCCCGCACCCGCCACGGCGGCCCAACGGCGCCCGGCGAGGTCGTGCGGGTCCTCCCGCCAGGTCCTTCCCGTGAGGTGCCGACCATGTCGCAGACCGCTCTGTACCACTTCCTCACCTCCGTGCCCGAGGCCGCCGCCATCTGGTCCTTCCTGCTGCTGCTCGCCCTCGGCCTGCTCGCCGCGCTCGTGGCCCGGCCCGACCGCGACGCCGCGCCGGAGGCCGCCGCCGAACCGGCCGACGCCGCCCGCCGCGACGACCTGATCCGGTACGCCGAGGAGGTGGCGGTGGCCGCCGCCGGGGCCGCCCAGACCGCCCGGCGCCGCCGGGAGCAGTGGCTGGCCGCGCAGGACGAGGCGGACCGGGCGTGGACCGCGTACGACGAGGCGGACGCCGCCGCCCGACGCCTGGCCGGCACCGCCGCGCTGGCCGCCCCGCGCACACCCCGAACCCCCGCGGAGTACGCGACCCGGGAGCGCTGGCTGCGCCACGCCGCCATGACGGCGCACTGGCGGGGCGACCTGAGCGCCCGCCAGCTCGCCGACGTGCTGGCCCGCCGCAACGGCTGGGATCCGCGCCGGCACCCGGCCGACCAGGAGATCGTGCTGGCCCGCATCGTCCGGGACGGGCGCCGGGCCGGGTGGGAGAGCGCCGCCGCGCGGGAGCGGCAGTCCTGGCGGGACGCGGAACTGGCCGCCGAGGCCGCCCGTACGCTCGCCGCCGAGGCGTACGCGGCCACCGCGGCGCTGTGGCCCGCCCCGGCGTACCGGAGCGCCGCGACGAACCCGCTGCCGGTGCCCGCGCCGGTGCGGCGTGCCAGGTGGCGTCCGGCCCGGGTGGGCTGAGACGGGCGTCTCGACCGAATCGTTACCCGCGATGTTTGCGGGCCCGGGGACCCGGGCCGTCGAATCGGGCGCCGGGCGCAGAACGGGCCATCGAGTCACGCGACTGCGGGCCGGCTGCTCGCAGTCTGTCCGCTTTCCGCCGCCGGGTGACGTGAAAACCGCTTGTCCCATCGAGTGAAGTCAGTAACCGGCTGTTCCGAAATCCGTTACCGCAGATCACGTTTACGCAGGTCGGGACGTTTGGCAGGGGGCAATACCGGCCGGTAGTGTCGGCGCGTCGATGCGGTAACCGATCGCCGACGGCGACGCCGCACCGACCCGCCTAATCGTGTCTCACGAACCGGGGACCCATAAGCAACATCGGGGTGAATCCGCGGGCCCACGGCCCGTGGTAGGGCGTACTTCCCGCCCGAATCCGTCAGCTAACCCGGTCGGCGGTCACGGAAGGAGTACCGACCTCGTGCCCACCCCCCGATCGTCCCCCCGCCTCCACGGCAACGCGGTGCCCGCGCTCGCCTGACGCGCGACCGCAACCGCCCCCCTGGGCGCCCGGCGTCACGGGCGTTCCCGATCCCCCGGCCATCCGGCCCCGCCAGCACGCGTGAGTTCCTCCGCGTGCCGGGCCGGCGTGCGCCGCTCACGCCCCGTGGAGGATTTCGTGAAGCACCACCTGAAGCGTCAGCTACGACGGATCGTCACCGAACGCCCGTACCAGATCATCGCCGGATCGGCCGCCGCGCTCGTGCTGGCCGCCGGTGCCGGCACCGTCGCCACCGCCGGTGACGACGCGCCGGTCCAGGAGAACACCGCATCGGTCGCCGAACTCGGCGCCGCCCGCCTCGGCGAGCAGCCCGCCAGCCGCGGCGAGGCCCGGATCGCCGTCCCGCAGGCGTCGCCCAGTGCCTCGGCCGCGCCGAGCGCGTCGCCCAGCGCGTCGGCGTCGGCGAAGGCGGCGGCGGACCCGGACACCACGGCGAAGGCGAAGCCGAAGCCGCCGTCGAGCAGGTCGCTCGACTACGACTACCAGGCGCAGATCAACTACTTCTACTGCGGCCCGGCCGCCGTGCGCAACGCGCTCAGCGCCGCCGGCATCGAGCGCAGCCAGGACGCGCTCGCCGGTCCGCTCGGCACCACCGAGATGGGCACCAACTCGGCCGAGGACACCACCCGGGTGCTCAACCAGCAGGTCAAGGGCAACCCGTACCGGACCCGCATGATTCCCGCCGGCTCCGCCAGCCCGGCTCAGATGGACCGGCTCCAGGCCGACGTGGTCGAGGCGATCAGCAACGGCCGCGCGGTCGTGGCGAACGTCGCCGGCACCGTCACCGACACCAACGGCGGCTGGCACTCGTTCCCCGGTGGCCACTACGTCGCGGTGGTGGGCTACAAGAACGACGGCCGGATGGTGCGGATCGCCGACTCGGCCGACCCGTCGCTGCCGTCGTACTGGGTCACCACGATCGACCTGGCGCACTGGATCGCCAGCCGCGGCTACTCCGCCTGACCCGTCCGCAAACCCGAAGGCCGGCACCCCCCGGGGGGTGCCGGCCTTCCCCGTCCCACCACCGCCCTCGTTGATCTTGCACTTTCGGCCCTTCCATAGCGGGGCAACACGGGCATCGGCGGGGCCGCAACTGCAAGATCGACGGGCGGGGGTGAGGGCGGGGCGGGACCGAGGTGGGGTGGGTTCGGTGTCGCGGGGGCGGGGCGGGCGGTGGCAGACTGCGCCAATGGGCGATACGACGGGTGACCGGCATCTGGTTCTCCTGCACGGCATGGGCGCCACCGGTGAGGTGTGGCTGCCCTGGGCGCCGCTGCTGGAGCGCCGCTGGCCCGGCCGCTGGCTCGCCAGCGATCTGGCCGGTCACGGCTGGTCGCCGCCGCTGCACGGCTACTCGTTCGAGGCCCTGGCCCAACGCGTGGCCGACGGGCTCGGCCCGGTCCGGCTCGGCCCCGACGACCGGCTCGTGCTGCTGGGGCACTCGCTCGGCGGGGTGGTGGCGCTGGCGCTCGCCGCCCGGCAGCGGGGTCTTCCGATCGACGCGGTGGTGGGCCTCGGCATCAAGGCGGTCTGGTCCCCGGCCGAGCTGGCGAAGTCGGCGGAGCTGGCCGCCCGGCCGGTCACCTGGTTCGCCACCCGCGACGAGGCGGCCCGGCGCTACCTGCGGGTATCAGGGCTGGCCGGACTGTTCGCCCCGGACCATCCCGTGGTGGAGGCGGGGCTGCGGCGGGAGGACGGCCGCTGGCGGCTCGCCATGGACCCGGCCGCGTTCGCGGTCGGGGAGCCCCGGCTGCCGGCGCTGCTGGCCGCCACCGACGTGCCGGTGCTGCTGGCCCGGGGCGAGCTGGACCCGATGGTGACCGACGCGCAGCTCAAGGAACTGGGCGTGCCGGTTGCCACGCTGCCGGGGCTGGGCCACAACGCGCACGTCGAGGACCCGGCGGCGGTGCTCGCCCTGCTCGACCCGTACCTCTGACCTGGCCTACACCACGGCGCGCGGCGCCGGGACCGCCCAGCCGGGTTCCAGCTCCCGGCGGGCGGCGGCGAGGAACGCCTCGGCGTAGGCGTCGGCGGGGAAGTCGCCCAGGTAGCGCGTCCGCGCGGCCCAGCGCTGCGCGGCCTTCGGGTCGGCGTCGAGCAGGTCGGTGAGCACCTCGTCCACGTTCGACATGTCCCGCCGCAGCACGTAGCCGGACGCCGCGAGCGGGAACCGCTCGACGAAGTGCTCGCCGTCGGCGCCGGTGTCGGTGACCGCGTACGGCTTGCCGGAGTAGAGCCAGTCGGAGATGACCCCGGAGACGTCGGAGACCAGCGCGTCGGCGCGGTTGACGCACTCGGTCAGCGTCAGCTCGCGGGCCGCTGCGGCACCCCACAGGTGCGGCCGGCCGGTCTTCGCCCGGTCGGCGGCGAGCAGTTCGGTGAGCCGGGCGAGCTGACGGGCCGAGGCCGGGTTCTTGCCGGTGTACGGGTGGGCGCGCAGGATCACCGCCACCTCGCGGTCGATCAGCCGGCGGATCAACGTCTCGGCCACCGGCAGCGAGCAGTAGTTGGCGTCGGCGTGGTGCCCGGTCCAGGTCGGGGTGTAGAGCACAGTGGGGTGCGCCGACGGGGTGACCGGCTCCCGGCGTACCTCGATCGCCTCGACCTGGGGACGGCCGACCACGACGAACTTGTCGGCGGGGATCTCCACGCCGGCGCGGGCGTACCTGTCGACAGCCGCCTGCCCGGCCACGAAGATCTTGTCGAAGATGGCCGAGACCGGGTTGGCGCTGGGGGCCTTGTCGCTGTCGCCGTGGTGCAGCTGCACGTGGGTGAGCTGGTTGAACCGGATCAGGTGGGCGTTCTTCGCGCCGTGGTTGACGTAGAACGCCACGCGCAGGCTCGGCACCAGCGCCTCGTCCAGCGCCTTCAGCGTGGGGCAGAGGACCACCGGGGCGCGGGTGGCGGCGGCCACCGCGGGCAGGAGCTCCGGCTCGCGCAGCACCACCACGAACGGGCGCCCGATCCGTTCCAGGTACGGCAGCCACATGGTGACCTGATATTCCGAGCCGGGCGGCGCGGAGAAGTGCAGCACGAACTCGGGCTGGTGGCGGCGCAGCGCCCGGCCGACCGGGCCACCGCCGGCGGGCGGCCGGAACCGCCGCCGGGCGAGGTCCAGCGCGACCGCCCCGCACCCGGCACCCACCAGCAGTGCGGCGGCCAGCGCCGTCCAGGCCGGCAGCGCCAGGACGGCGGCGAGCGCCACCACGGCGAGCAGCACCAGCAGCGCGTCGCCGAGCCGGGCCGCGACCACAGGTGTCCAGGTGCGGACCGGGAGGTTGGCCGCGCGGAGCTCCAGCGCGCCGGCCTGCCGCAGCGGCCCGACCAGCAGCACCAGCCCGAGCAGCACCAGCGCGGTGGCGGCCAGCACCGGGTCGAAACCGTCGTCGAGACGGCGGGCGTAGCCGACCAGGATGCCGGCGGCGACGAGCACCGTCTCGGCGAGGCCGTCGGCCGACGGCCGGACCCGGCGCTCCCACGCGGTCGCGGCGAGCGCCGCGACGGCCAGGGCCAGGCCCCAGCCGGTGGCCCCGGTGAGTGCCACGACGAGGAAGGCCAGCACCGCCAGCCCGGTGGTCAGCACCCGGGCGAGCAGCTTGCGGACCAGGTCACCACGCATCTGGTACGTCCCGTCGGATTCAGGCGTCGGCGGACAGCTCGGACCGCTCCGGGCCCGGCTGGGCCGGTACCGCGGCGGCCTGCTCGCCCGGGGCCCGGCGCACGTCGACCACCTGGCCGGTCAGGTCGGAGATCAGCACGTCCAGGGACGCCTGCGCGACCGCCTCGGAGGAGAGCAGGGTGTGCTCCGGCTCCTCGCCGAACGCCCGCGTCCGCATCGGGGTGGCGGTGCGCTCCGGGTTGACGCAGTTGACCCGTACGCCGAACTCGGCCCACTCGTCGGCGAGCGCCTGGGTCAGGTTGACCAGCGCGGCCTTGGTGGCCGAGTAGAGCGCGTAGCGGGCCCGGCCCCGGGTGTACGAGCTGGACGTGTAGAGCAGCAGCTGGCCCTTTGTCTGCTGCAGGTACGGTAGCGACTGGCGTGCGATGGTGACCGGGCCGACGAAGTTGACGTGCAGGAGACGGTCCATCGTCTCCTCATCCATCTCGGCCAGTGCGCCCTTTTCCAGGATGCCGGCGGTGACCACCACGTGGTCGATCCGGCCGGTCGCCTCGAACGCGGTCTTCAGCGCGGCGGCCACGTCCTCGGCGCGCTCGACGTGCGTGCCGGTGGTGGAGCGGCTGAACGGGAAGACCTGGGCGCCGTAGCCCCGGGCCAGCTCGGCCAGGTCGTGGCCGATGCCGTAGCTGCCGCCGAAGACCACGATGGTCCGGCCGGTCAGCTCCTCGGCGTAGCTGCGGTGGTCGGTCAGCCGGGGCGCCTGGGCGGCGGCGAGCTGGAACAGCTTGTCGGCCAGGTGCACGTCGACCGGGTGGGTGACCTTGATGTTCTCGTCCGAGCCGTCGATCACCTTGATCGGTGTGCCGGGCAGGTAGCGCAGCACCACCCCGCAGTCGTCGGTGGCGGCGAAGTCGGGGTCGCCCTCGGCGCGGCGGTACGCCTCGCGGATGGTGCCGGAGCGGAACGCCTGCGGGGTCTGGCCGCGGCGCAGCCGGGAGCGGACCGGAATGTCGGTGATGCACTCGTCCGCGTCGACCTGGATGATCGTGTCGGCGGACGGGATGGCCACGTCGACGGCCGAGTACGTCCAGAGCGCGTTCACGCACTCGCGCACGATCCGGGCGCTGACCAGCGGGCGGACCGCGTCGTGGAAGAGGATGTTGACGTCGCCCTCGCCGACCGCGTCGAGCGCGATCCGGGTGGTGTCGTTGCGGGTCTCGCCGCCCTCGATCACCTTGGTGACCTTGCGGAAGCCGGCGTCGGCGACGATGCGCCGCGCGTCGTCGACGTGCCCGGTGGCCATCAGCACGATGATCTCGTCGATCTCCGGCGCGGCCTCGAAGACGGCCAGGGTGTGCTCGATGATCGGCTTACCGGCGATCTTGAGGAGCTGCTTCGGGATGCCCAGCCCGAGGCGCGTGCCGGTCCCCCCGGCGAGGATCACGGCCACCGTACGTGCGGGGCGCCAGGGTGCCGGGCTCGCCGGCGTGGCGTCCGGTGCGGTGGTGTGGTCCTGCGTCATTGCCGTACCTCACTCTGGGTGAAAGGGGATGGATCCGAGAACCTTAACGCGGACGCCGGAGCGCACCGCCGCGGGCGGAACCCGGTGCGGTGCGCTCCGGGGCGCTACTTCTGGTTCTCGTACGCGTCGCAGACCTCCTTGGTGGGACCGTCCATCTTCAGGACGCCGCTCTCCAGCCAGATGGTCCGCTCACAGGTGTCCCGGATCGAGCCGATCGAGTGGCTGACCAGGAAGACCGTGCCGGCGCTGTCGCGCAGCTCGCGGACCCGTTGCTCGCTGCGGACCCGGAACTTGCGGTCGCCGGTGGCCAGCGCCTCGTCGATGAGCAGCACGTCGTGCTTCTTCGCCGAGGAGATCGCGAAGCGCAGCCGCGCGCCCATGCCGGAGGAGTAGGTGCGCATCGGCAGCGAGGCGAAGTCGCCGCGCTCGTTGATCCCGGAGAACTCGATGATCTCCGGGGCGATCCGCTTGACCTCCTCCGGCGGCATGCCCATGGCCAGGCAGCCGAGCACCACGTTGCGCTCGCCGGACAGGTCGTTGAGCAGCGCGGCGTTCACGCCGAGCAGCGAGGGCTGGCCCTTCGTGTAGACCGCGCCGCGGGCCGGCGGGAGCAGCCCGGCGATGGCCCGCAGCAGGGTGGACTTGCCGGAGCCGTTGCTGCCGATCAGGCCGATCGCCTCACCCTCGTACGCGGTGAAGCTCACGCCCTTGACCGCGTGCACCTCGCGGATGTTCGGCGCCTTGGTGCGGGAGACGATCCGCTTGAGTGCGGAGACCGGGGTGGTGCCGCCGCTCGCGCCCTTGTGGATCCGGTAGATCACGTGCACGTCGTCCACCACCACAGTGGGGACGCGGCCCGAGTCGGTCACCGGGCCGGCGTTCAGCGGCAGGGTCTGCTCAGCCACGGCCGTACTCCTTCTCTCCGCGCCAGAAGTAGACGAATCCGCCGGCGCCCATCACGACCGCCCAGAACAGGCCGAGCGCCCACAGCTTCAGCGGCGAGCTGATCAGGTTCGCCTGGTGCGAGTCGAGCAGCGCGTAACGGGCCAGCTCGATGAAGACCAGCGGCGGGTTCCACTCCAGGACGTTCGCCGCCCAGCCCGGCAGGTGCTGGCGGATGAGCGACACCGGGTAGAGCACGCCGGAGGCGTACAGCCAGGTGCGCATCACGAACGGCATGATCTGCTTGAGGTCGGTGGCCTTGGAGCCGAGGCGGGCCATGACCATGCTCAGCCCGACGTTGAAGATCGTCTGGAGCAGCAGCATCGGCGCGATCAGCACCCAGCGCAGGGTGATCGGCTCGCCGGTGATCAGCACGATGACGGCGAGCACCACCATCGACATGAGCAGCTGCTGGAGCTGCACCAGGGTCACCGT
The DNA here is from genome assembly GCF_040649715.1 of Micromonospora sp. NPDC048887. NCBI lineage: Bacteria > Bacillati > Actinomycetota > Actinomycetes > Micromonosporales > Micromonosporaceae > Micromonospora > Micromonospora sp. NPDC048887. The sequence continues at coordinate 90,502 of NZ_JBEZGA010000004.1, forward strand.
GATCGGCAGCGCCGCCCGGGGGAACTGCAGCGCCCGGATCAGGCCCAGGTTGCCGGTGATCGCGCTGACGCCGTTCGTCGCCGCCGTCTGGGTGAAGATGAAGATGAAGATGCCCGTGCACAGGTACGCGATGAAGTTCGGCACGTTCCGGTGCTGGGCCAGGATCACGCCGAAGATCAGGAAGTAGACGGCCGCGTTGGTGAGCGGTGTCAGCACCTGCCAGAGCTGGCCGAGCTGGGTGTTGCTCAGCGAGGAGGCGACCTTCGCCCGCGAGTACGCGGTCATGAAGTGCCGGTACGCCCACAGCCGCCGGGCGTACTCGCCCAGGGCTGGTCGTTCCCCGGCCACCCGTAGTCCGTACCGCTGGGCCAGTTGGGCCCGGGTCAGTCCGGATTCGGGGTCGGCCACCGCGGTGTTGGCCATGTTCAGGCGCTCCGATCTTTCGTGCTGATGGGGAGCAGTGCGGTGAAAGAGATCCAGCGTGGCCGGGCGGGAGGAGCCGCCTCGCTGCTGCATGGAAGGTAGTCCACCGAACGTCGGGACGCAACCGTACCGTCGTTGCGCTACATTGTTCCACGTGACGACCGAGAAGAGGCGTGCCCCGGCCGGCGCGGCGGTGCTGCGTGGCGAGATCACCAGCGCCATCCGCGCGGCGGTGATGCAGGAGTTGGCCGAGGTCGGCTACGGTCGCCTCTCCATCGAGGCGGTGGCCCGCCGCGCCGGTGTGAGCAAGACCGCTATCTACCGCCGCTGGCGTTCCAAGCTCGATCTGGTGCTGGACATGGTCTCGGCGGTGGCGGGCCGGAACATCCCGCTGCTGGACACCGGCAGCCTCCTCGGTGACCTGGAGATCCTGCTGCACGTGATGGCGCGCGCGTTGCGCCACCGGCTGGCCGCGCAGATCATCCCGGACCTGCTGGCCGAGGCCGCCCGCAACCCGCAGATCGCGGAGAAGTTGCAGGCCGCCCTGGACGACTACCAGCAGGCGGTGGGCCGGATCCTGATCGGCCGGGCGGTCGAGCGCGGCGAGCTGTCCCCGGCCACCGACCGTCGCGCCGCTGTCGATCTGATCGTCGGTCCGGTCTACTGGCGGATGGCGATCTCCCGGGCCCCGCTGGAGCCGGTCGAGGTGCCCCGGATGGCGGCCGCGATCGTCGCCGCCCTGCGGGTAGCATGCGTGGAGCCTGCGCGCGACGAGGTGGAAGTGTGAGCCCCGGGCCGCCCCCGGAGGTCCGTCGCCGATCATGAACAGAAGGTCACAACCAGTCGGACAATCAGTGCGAACGGCTGGTTTCCCCGACAGAGCGGTACCATCCCCCGAAATGTCTCCCATGAACCACGCGTCGACAGGAGGAAGCCCCATGGCCGGGCCGCATCCAGAGTTCATTCCCCCCGCACGGCCGATCATCGGCGAAGCCGAGATCGAGGCGGCCGTCCGGGTGCTGCGGAGCGGCCGGGTCGTGCAGGGGCCCGAGGTCGCGGCGTTCGAGGAGGAGTTCGGCGACCTGGTCGGCGGCCGGCACTGCATCGCCGTCAACTCCGGCACCTCCGCGCTCCAGCTCACGCTGATGGCACTCGGCTTCGGCCCGGGCGACGAGATCATCGTCCCCTCGTTCTCGTTCGCCGCCAGCGGCAACGCGGTCCGGCTGGTCGGCGCCGAGCCGGTCTTCGTGGACATCGAGCCGGGCAGCTTCTGTGTGGACCCGGAGGCGGTCGCCGCCGCGGTCACGCCGAAGACCGTCGCGATCATGCCGGTGCACCTCTACGGCCACCCGGCCGCGATGGACCGGATCATGGCGATCGCGCAGCAGCACGGCCTCGCAGTGGTCGAGGACGCCGCCCAGGCGCACGGCGCCGAGCTCAACGGCACCCCGGTCGGCGCGTTCGGCACCGCCGGCTGCTTCAGCTTCTACCCGACGAAGAACATGCACTCCCTCGAGGGCGGCATGATCAGCACCGCCGACGCCGAGCTGGCCCGTACCCTGCGGCTGCTGCGCAACCAGGGCATGGAGCAGCGGTACGCAAACGAGATCGTCGGCGCCAACATGCGCATGACGGACGTGGCCGCCGCCATCGGCCGGGTGCAGCTCACCCAGCTCGCCGAGTGGACCGAGCAGCGCCGCGCCAACGCCAAGTTCCTCGACTCGGCGATCACCGGCATGATCACCCCGCCGGTCGCCGACGGCGCCAAGCACGTCTACCACCAGTACACGGTGCGGGTGCGGGGCAACCGCGACGCCGCCCAGGCCCGCCTCACCGAGCTGGGCATCGGCAACGCGGTCTACTACCCGACCCCGATCCACCGGCTCAAGCCGTACCTCGGCGCCGACGGCAAGCCCGGCCCGTGGGACCTGCCGGAGACCGAGCGGGCCGCCGCCGAGGTGGTCTCGCTGCCGGTGCACCCGTCGCTGAGCCAGGCCGACCTGGAGCGGATCGCCGAGGGCGCGAACCTGGCCGGCGGTGCCCGATGAGTGAAGGTGAAGGTCGCAAGCTGCGGGCCGGCCTGATCGGCCTCGGCGCGATGGGCCGCAACCACGCCCGCGTGCTGTCCAACCTGGACGGTGTCGAGCTGGTCGGCGTGGTCGACCCGGCCGGCGACGTGACCGGCACGCTGCGCGCTCCGGTCGTACCCGAGCTGAGCGACCTGCTCGCCCTCGGTGTCGACTACGCCGTGGTGGCCTGCCCGACGGCGCTGCACGAGCCGATCGGCATGGAGCTGGCCGCCAACGGCGTCTGCGCGCTGATCGAGAAGCCGCTGGCCCAGTCCGTCGAGGCCGCCACCCGGCTGGTCGAGGCGTTCGAGAACGCCGGCCTGGTCGCGGGCGTCGGGCACATCGAGCGCTACAACCCGGCGCTGCAGAGCCTGCGCACCCGCCTGGAGGCCGGTGAGCTGGGCGAGGTGTTCCAGGTCGTGACCCGGCGCCAGGGCCCGTTCCCGCACCGGATCGCCGACGTCGGCGTGGTGATGGACCTGGCCACCCACGACATCGACCTGACCGCCTGGGTGACCGGCCAGCAGTACAGCTCGGTCGCCGCCCGCACCGTCTCGCGCAGCGGCCGGCTGCACGAGGACATGGTCGCCGTGGTCGGCCAGCTCGCCGACGGCACGATGGTCAACCACCTGGTGAACTGGCTCAGCCCGCTCAAGGAGCGGTCCACTGTGGTCACCGGTGACAAGGGCTGCTTCGTGGCCGACACGCTCACCGCCGACCTGACGTTCTACGCCAACGCCGCCATCGACACCGAGTGGGAGGCGCTGCGCGCCTTCCGCGGTGTGGCAGAGGGCGACATGGTCCGCTTCGCCATCCCGAAGCGGGAGCCGCTGCTGGTCGAGCACGAGCGCTTCCGGGACGCGGTGGAGGGCAAGCAGAGCGACATCGTCACGCTGCGGCAGGGCCTGCGTACCGTGCAGGTCGCCGCCGCCCTGCTGGAGTCCTCCGCCGACGGCAAGGTCGTGTCCGTCGCGGCCAGCGGCAGCGACGCGGAGCCGGCACTGCGATGAGCCCGGCGCCGGTGCGGCGGACGGTCTCGGCGGTACGGCGGCGGATCCCCCGGCGGTGGCGCATCGCGCTCCGCCGGGCCGCCGCCGGCACGCGGCCCTGGCAGACCCCTTCGGTACGCGAACTGTGTGAGCTTCCCGCCGGCACGCCGCTGCTGGTGCACGCCGGCGGGATCACACGCGACCGGGCGCTGGACGGCGTGCTGCGCGCCCTGGCCCGGTTGCCCGAGGTCCACCTGGCGCTGGCCTGTGACGGGGCGGAGCGGGCGGCGGCACAGGACCTGATCAGCCGGGCCGGCAAGGCCCGGCGCCGGGTCCACGTGGTGCCGCGTCCGCGCACCGTGACGGCCGCGTTCCTCGCCTCCGCGGACGTGGCGGTGTTCGGGTTCGACCCGGACGCCGGCCTCGGCCTGCTGGACACCTTCCGCACCGCCGGGCTACCAGTGGTAGCGGCCGACAGCCGGGCGGTCCGCGAGCACCTGGCCCGGCACGGCATCGGCGATCTCTTCGCCCCCGGCTCGCTGCCCTCCTTCACCAAGGCGGTGGAACGGGCCCGGCAGCGCGGCGGCGATGAGCCGCCGGAGCCGCCGGTCGCGCCGATCGAGGCCGGCACGCCCGGCCCGTGGCGTCCGCTCGGCGCCGGGCCGATCCGGTTGGGGCTGGGCACGGCGAACTATGCCGGGCAGCTCTCCGCCCTGGCGGTGGCGATCACCACCGCGCGCGCCGACGTCGGCGTCGAACTGGTGATGGCCAAGCCGCCGGCCACCTACCGCTACCCGGCCGACCGCTACCTGAACTACCCCGGCGAGCACCGGCTCGACGTACAGGCCGCGCAGGCCGAGCGGGTGCTCGGCTGGTACACCCACCTGATCGTGGACGCGTTCCGCCCGGTGCTCGGCCGGGCCAACGGCGACGACATCTCGGCGGACCTGCCCGCGCTGCGCCGGGCCCGGCTCAAGGTCGCGCTGCTGGCGCACGGCAGTGAGATCCGCCACCCCGGCGCGCACCTGGAACGGCACCCCGAGTCCGCGTTCCGGGACGCGCCGGAGGACCTGATCGGGCAGCTCACCACGGTGACCGAACGGAACCGGCGCACCGCCGAGGAGAGCGGCCTGCCGTTCTTCGTGACCACCCCCGACCTGCTGGACGACGTGCCGTTCGCCACCTGGGCGCCGCTGATCGTCGACGTGGACGCCTGGGCCTGCGACCGCCCGGTGCTGGAACGCGCCCGGCCGGTGGTGCTGCACGCGCCGTCGAAACGGTGGACAAAGGGCACCGACCGGCTCCTGCCCCGGTTGCGGGAGCTGCACGACCGACGGATCATCGAACTGCGCCTGGTGGAAGGGCTACCGCACCACGAGATGCGTCGCCAGGTGCAGGAGTGCGACATCGTGGTCGACCAGCTGGTGATGGGCAGCTACGGCACCTTCTCCTGTGAGGGGATGGCTGCCGGCAAGGTAGTGGTGGCGTACCTCAGCGAGGGCCCGCACCGGGCCGCGGGAGTCGCGCCGCCGATCGCCAACGCCACGCCCGCCACGCTCGTCAAGACCATCGAGTCGCTGCTCGACGACAGGCCCGCCGCGGTCGCCCTGGCCGCGGAGGGCGCACGTTATGTCCGTGACCACCACGACGGGCGACGCACCGCCGAGGTCTTCGACGCGTTCCTGCGGTGACCGCCCACCCACCACCCCACGCCCGCCCCGTCAACGAGGAGAAACACCCGATGCAAGCTGGCGCTCACAGCGATGCCCGACCGACCCGGGGCCGGGTGGTGATGCTGGTCGACAACGGCGTCCACGGCGACTCCCGGGTGCAGAAGGCGGCGCGGTCGGCCGCCGACGCCGGCTGGGAGGTCTTCCTCCTCGGCATCCGTAACGCCCGCTCCGACGTCGACACCTGGCGCATCGGCGACGCCGAGGTGCGGCTGCTGCGCGTGCCCAAGCCGCTGCACCGGCTGCCCCGCGAGTACAGCCGGTCGCTGCGCCGGCCGCTGGCGTACGCGAACACCACCAAGGCCGCCTACCGGGTCCAGGAGATCAAGGCCTGGCAGGCCGACCTGTACGAGCGCCGCGTCCGGGCCCAGGCGCTGGGCGGCGGGCTGCCGGCCACCGTGGGCCGGGCGGCCCAGCTGCCGGCCCGCGCCGCCGCCACCGCGCTCGCCCGCTGGGTGCGGTTCCGCAGCGGCGAGACCCGCCGGCTGCGCAAGTCGCAGGCCGATCCGGAGGCGCTGTTCAGCCGCCTGCCCGTGCGGTTCTGGCAGGGGCTGATGGGCGACCGGTCCTGGCGCCGGCTGGACCCGGGCCTGTGGGACTTCGAGATCGCCTTCCGCAAGACGCTCGACGAGCTCAAGCCGGACATCATCCACGCCAACGACTTCCGGATGCTCGGCATCGGCGCGCGCGCGACCCTGCGGGCCCGGGCCGCCGGGCGGCGGACCAAGCTGGTCTGGGACGCCCACGAGTTCGTCGGCGGCATCACCGGCCGGGCCGACAACCCGCGCTGGCTGCCGGCCCAGATCGCCTACACGGCCGAGTACGCCGCCTACCCGGACGCGGTGGTGACCGTCTCCGACACGCTTGCCGACCTGCTCCAGGAGACCCACCGCCTGCCCGACCGGCCGGCCGTGGTGCTCAACGCGCCGATGGCGCCGCCGGCCGAGGCCGACGGCGACGTGCCGGACCTGCGGGCCCTGTGCGGCGTGGACGCCCGTACGCCGGTGCTCGTCTACTCCGGTGCGGTGAACCCGAGCCGGGGCTGCCAGATCATGGTGGAGGCGCTGCCGGAGCTGCCCGGCGTGCACGTCGCGTTCGTGACCATGAACCCGAACGGCGACAACCAGTTCTCCGAGGCGCTGCGGGAGCGTGCCGCCGAACTCGGCGTCGCGGACCGCGTGCACCTGCTGCCGTACGTGGCGCACTGGCAGGTGGTGCCGTTCCTGTCCGGCGCGGACGCCGGTGTCATCCCGATCCACCACAAGCCCAACCACGAGCTGGCGCTGATCACCAAGTTCCTGGAGTACTCGCACGCCCGGCTGCCGATCGTGGTCAGTGACGTGAAGACCATGGCGCAGACCGCGCGGGCCACCGGGCAGGGTGAGGTGTTCACCGCCGAGGACCGGGCCGACTACGTCCGCGCGGTCCGGGCCGTGCTCGACGACCCGGAGCGCTACCGGGCCGCCTACGACAAGCCCGGCCTGCTGGAGGGCTGGACGTGGGAGGCGCAGGCCCGGATCCTCGACGAGGTGTACGCCTCGCTGCTGGGCGCGTCGACGGGCGGGACGCGTCCGCCGTCGTCCCGGCGCCCCGAGGACGAGCGGGAGTACGCCGCCACGACGCGCTGACCCCCGGCACAAACGGTTCGGCCGGCCCCCCACGGTGGGGGAGCCGGCCGATCTCCGTCGTAAGCCGGTTCAGCCGGCGGTGGCCGGCGGCTCCAGCAGCAGCCGGTCGAAGTCCTTCTGCGTCACCGACCAGTCCCAGGTGCTCAGCACGTGCGACGCCGCGGCCCGGCCCGCCTCCCGCCAGACCTCCTCGGTGGCGGTGAGGGCCAGGATCCGCTCGGCGGCCTCCTGCGGCGTGCCCACCACCCAGTCGCTGGGGAACAGGCTCCGGGCGCTGTGCGGACGGCCGGCGAAGAACGGCCAGTCCCGCACCACCGGCACCGCGCCGCTGGCCGCGCCCTCGACGAGCGCACAGTGGAAACTCTCCCGCAGCGAGGTGCTGAGGATGACCCCGACGTCGGTGAGCGCGCCCGGCACGTCCGAGGTGCGGCCGGTCCGCACCACCGCGCCGGACGGCTCCAGCTCGGCCAGTTCGGCGTCGAGTTCCCGCACGTAGTCGGCGATCGCCGGGCTGAGTTCCGGGTTGAGGTCGTCGCCGACCAGCTTGAGGCGGTACCGCTCGTCGCGGCGGCGCAGCTCGCGCAGCACCGCCAGGGCCCAGCGCGGGTCCTTCGCCAGCGAGCTGAGCCCGACCAGCCCGAGGGTGAACCGGCTGTCCGCGGAGACCTTCGGCGCCACGTACCGGTGCAGGTCCATCGCGTTGCTGATCATGTGCGTCCGGGGCCCCTGCGGGGCGCGCAGCCGAGGCACGGCGGCCAGTGCCAGGTCGCGCAGGTGCTCGGAGACGAACACCACGTCGTCCACACGCGACCAGTCGGTCAGGTGCGGCCACCAGCTGAACGCCTCGAAGCTGTGCAGCCGGACGATCACCCGGGTGGTGCCCGGGTCGATCATCGTCAGCATGGCGGCGCCGAGGTTGCACCAGTCCACGAAGACCGTGTCCGCCCACTCCAGGTGAGGGCCCCACGCCTCCTGGACCTCGCCGGCCCGCTTCGAGGCCCCGGCGAGCATGTGGAGCGTCACGTTGGTGCGGCCGTTGCTGAGCACCGGGAGGATGGACTCCTCCATCAGGTTCAGCCGGCGGACCTCCACCCCGGGCATCGCCTCGTAGCGCTCCAGGATCGGCCCGAGGAAGTTGTCGTTCAGCCCGGTGAAGAAGAGCATCCGGTGCGGCCGGCCGGCCGGCGGGAACGCCGCCGGGCTCTGCCGGCCGCGCGGCGTCGCCATCGCCTTCCCGGCCTCGCTGTTGTGCAGCGGCGCGAGGAACTTCTCCGGATCCTCGGCCAGCGGCGAGGTGGTGCCGTCGAACTGCACGATCCGGTGGAACATCAGGTTGAACGCGCGCAGCACGTGCGGTGCGGCCTTGCCCGGGTTGCGCTTCTTGAGGAAGCCGTCGGCCAGCTTGAGCTGCCCCCGCACCACTGTCATCAGGTGCTCGGGCACCTTGCCCTGGCTCAGTTCCGCGTCCACGATCGGGCCGAGGAGCTGGCCCTTCGTCGCCGGGCTCGTGAGCCGGCCCTGCGCCGCCAGCGCCAGCCGCTTGGCGCTGGCGCCGTGCCCGGTCTTGAGCATGGTGCCGGTGACCCGCCGGGCGATCTTGCCACGGTGCCGTTCCGGCAGGCCGGGCGCGGTGACGGCGCCCTGCCAGAACCAGCGCACCGGGCCGAGCTTCATGGCCCGCTTGCCGGTGCTGATCTCGAACACCCGCTTCGCCAGGTCGACGGTCTGGCTGCGGGTGGCGCTCGCCAGCACGCTCGGGGCCGGGCCGACGGTGTTCAGCCGAGGACGGCGGTAGCGGGCCGGGTCGGCGGACCGCTTCTCCACCGCGCGCAGCGCCGGCGCGATGCCGTAGACGGCGTCGGCCCGCCGGTACCGCTGCGCGAGCTGCCAGACGGTGTGCAGTGCCTGCGCGTCCAGCGCGACCAGGACGTCGGCCCGCTTGGCGTGCCGGCGTACCCACGGGTCGCGCTGGGCGCGCAGCCACGGGCGCCGGGCCGGGGCCGCCCGCTTGACCATCCGGCCGAACCGGGGGCCCAGCTCCTTGGCGGTGGGCAGCAGGTGCACCTCGGCCAGCTCGGTGGCCGCCGGGATCTTCTCCACCGGGTCGAAGGTGGTGGCCACCCGTACGGTGACGCCCTTGTCGCGGAACTGCTGGAGCGCGTCGGTCAGGACCGCCACCCGTCCGGGGACGGTGCCCATAACCATCAGGACCTCGATCATGACCTACCTTCTCGGGCCAGGACGCGCGCGCCGGCGGGGGCGGGCTGTGCGGCGCCGGCCGGACCGCCGGCGCCCAGCACCAGGTCGGTCACCTCCCGGACGGCGGGGATGAGCTGCTCCTCGCGGGCGTACTGCCGCGCCTCGGCGCGGGCCTTCTCCCGTTCGGCCCCGTCCGCGGTACGGGCCATCGCGGCGGCCCGCCGGAAGGCGCCGGCCAGCTCGGCCGGGTCCAGCCCGACCGCGCCGGTCCACAGCGGGTAGGTGGACAGCACGGTGGAGGCGTCGTGGTCGGCCTCGTGGGCGGAGACCACCGGCAGGCCGGTGGCCATGTACTCGTACACCTTGCCGGACGTCATGTACCGGCCGCCGGTCACCATCAGCACCACCGCGTCCCAGCGGGAGTAGAGGTCGACCACCTCGGCCTTGGGCACCGAGCCGCCGACCAGCACGCCGTCGACGGCGGCGGCCCTGAGCAGCTCCGCGTGCGCGTTGTCGCCGCGCGCCCAGGCGGCGCCGATGTGGCCCCGTACCTCGAAGCGGGCGTCGGCCAGCGCCGGGTCCTCCGCGCGCGCCGTGCGCCAGCCCTCCAGCACGGCGCTCAGCAGCGGTACGGGAAGGTTCAGCGCGCCGAGGTAGCCGAAGGTCAGCGGCCGGTCCGGCGGGGCGGGGCGGACCTGGGCCGGGATGCTCGCCGCGTCGTAGCCGTTGCGCACGACGCGCATCTTGTGCGCCAGCTCCGGATAGCGCTCGCGGTACCAGCGGGAGATCGGCTCGTTGACGTTCCAGATGGCGACGGCGTTGGTGAGCAGCTTGATCTCCCACTGCCCGGAGACCGACTCGCGGGTGAACGCCTCACCGTTGTTGATCACGTCGACCGACCAGCCGTCGCGGAAGTCCACGACGTACGGCACCCGGTGCGTCTCCCACAGCTTCCAGGTCGCGGAGAGGTTGACGTACGGCGCGCAGGTGGTCACCAGCAGGTCGACGTGCCGCTCCTTGTGGATGCGGAGCAGGGCCTTCTCCAGCGCCGGACGCCAGCCGCCGAAGACCGGCTCGGGGAAGATCTTCAGGTTCTGCTTGCGCAGCTCGGCCAGGTAGTCCAGGTGCGCCAGGGCACGCTGCTCGGTGAACGAGCGGATGTCGGTCTCGAGGTCGTCGCGGAACAGCGGCAGCTTCACCACGCGCACGTTGGGGTCCACGCCCTGGGAGAGGGTGTGGTCGAGTCCGTACTCCCGTTCCCAGGCCTCGTCGGCGATGGTGACCGCGGTCACGTCCCAGCCCGCGGCGGCGAACTGGTTGGCGGTCTCCCGCATCCGGTAGGCGCAGCTCTTGGCCGCCGGTGGGAAGCCGATCGCGAGGTAGACCATGTGCGGCCGGGACCCGGACCGTCGCGGCCGGGGGAGTTTCAACGAGTCCCAGAGAGTTCGCCCGTTGTTCATCGATTCCGATCCTGGGGAGGTGGGGAGATGCCGTGTCACGGCCTGGACGGTTCGGCCGGACGCGGCGCCTGCTGTGCCCGGTGGCCGGTAACGACCGCCGGAGCGCCTGCGGACACTACAATAACGCCGTCGCGTGCGCCGGGCCCGCCGCCGCTCGGCCGCCACCCCGGGCGCCGTGCCCCGGATCACCGCACCTCCGCCGGGTGGCCCGGCCGGCCGGACACGCCGTCTCGGCCGGTCCTCGACCGCGGCCTCCGCTTTCGTAGACTCCTCAGCCATGACCGCGCCTGCGCCCGACACCCGTGACCGTGAGCCCGCCCCCACCGGCGGCGACGGGTCCGCGGCCGACGACTCGTCCGATCCGGGGTCGTCCACCCCGCGCCCGACGACGACCACGGCCCCGGAGCAGCCGGAGCAGCCGGAGCCGGACGCGACGGCCGAAAAGCGGCGCGGCGGCCGGTGGCGGCGGGCCGACGCGCTCGTGGCGCTGGTCTACCTCGCCGGGGCGTTCTGGGTCACCGCCCGGGGCTGGCGCGACTACGACGGCCGGCTGCTCGGCAGCCGCCCGAACGACCAGGGCTTCAACGAGTGGATGCTGGCGTACGCGGCGCACGCTGTCACCAACCTGGAGAACCCGTTCTTCACCACGCTGCAGAACGCCCCGGCCGGCGTGAACCTGATGACGAACGTCGGGATGCAACTGCCCGGCCTGGTGCTCACCCCGTTCACCCTGCTGTTCGGCGCGTCCTTCTCCTATCTGCTGTTCATCACGCTGAACCTGGCCGGCACCGGGTACGCCTGGTACCACGTGTTGTCCCGGCACGTCGTCGGCTCCCGGGCGGCCGCGTTCGTCGGCGGGCTGTTCTGCGCCTTCGCGCCCGCGCTGATCTCGCACAGCAACGGCCACCCGCACATCACCGCGCAGTGGCTGGTGCCGTTCATCGTCTGGCGGGTGGTCGCGCTGTCGCGGGGCGAGCGGGTGATCCGCGACGGCCTGATCCTGGGCGGGCTGGTGGTCGCCCAGTTCTTCATCAGCCTGGAGATCCTCTTCCTGACCGCGCTCGGCTGCCTGATGCTGGTCCTGGCCTACCTCGCGTTCCGGCCCCGCGACGCGGTGCGCCGGCTGCGCCCGCTGCTGTCCGGCCTGGCGATCACCGGCGTGCTGGTGTCGGCCGCGGCGGCGTACCCGCTGTGGATGCAGTTCGCCGGTCCGCAGCACCGGGTGGGCCACCCCGGCACCCCGGACATCTACGCCCTGAAGCTCGGCTCGTTCGTCCAGTTCGCCACCAAGTCGCTCGCCGGTGGCCCGACCAGCGCGATCGGCTGGGCGCCGAACACCACCGAGCAGGCCAGCTTCTACGGCTGGTCCCTGGTGGTGCTCGCGGCCGGTGTGCTCTGGTGGCTGCGCCGGGAGACCACGGTCCGGGTGCTCGGCGCCGTCGCAGTGGTCTCGGCGCTGTTCTCCGTCGGCACCACCTGGACCGTCGGCACCCGCCGCACCGACGTCCCCGCACCGTTCGCCCTGGTGCAGGACCTGCCCGTGTTCGACTCCGTGGTGGTGTCCCGGTTCGCGCTGATCACCACGGTGGCGCTCGGCGTGCTGCTCGCGGTCGCCGGTGACCGGCTCGCCGCCCGCCGCACCGAACCCGCCGGCCGGCTGGCCGCCCGCGTCGGGGCCGTCGCGGTGGCCGCCGCGCTGCTGCCGATCATGCCGATGCCGCTCGATGCCAAGGGCCGCACTCCGGTGCCGGACTTCGTCACCGCCGGCACCTGGCGGGACCATGTGGCCCCCGGCCGCACGCTGGTCCCCGTGCCGGTGAACGGCATGACGTCGCTGTACTGGAGTTCCGCGGCGGTGGCCGGCTTCGCCGTCCCCGAGGGCTACTTCCTCGCCCCGGTCTCCGCCACCGACAACACCGGCCGCTGGGGCGTGGACCCGCAGCCCACGGCGAAGCTGCTCACCGCCGTCTCGCTCGGCGAGCGGGACACCACAGTCGGCCCGGCCGACGTCGACCAGGCGCGCGCCGACGTCCGCTACTGGAAGGCCGACGCGGTGGTGCTGCCGGACCGGGGCGCCCGCCGCCACGACAACCTGAAGACCGTGCTGGACGCGCTGTACGGACCGGGGGAGCGGGTCGCGGACGTCTGGGTGTGGGACGTCCGGCCGTTCACCCGCTGACCGGTCAGGGCGACTTCGTCCAGATCATCAGCAGGTAGCCGCCGAAGTAGGCGGAGAACGCGACGAGTGTCGCCAGCACCGTGGCGGCCCGGGCCCATCCGGCCCGGGCCAGGCCCGCGGCGGCGGGCAGCAGCAACGGGAACGCCGGCAGCAGGAACCGCGCCTTGGAGTGGTAGTAGCCGGCCGCGCCGAGCGTGGTGACGAGCATCAGGCCGCTGTAGAGCAGCAGGTGCCACGGCTGCCGGTCGATCGCGCTCAGCACGAAGAACATGATCGACAGCAGCGCCACCACGGTGACCACCAGCAGCGGCAGCGCCGCCACCTGGACCAGCGCCTGCTGCCCGCGGTCGACCGTGTAGACGCCGAAGTCGAACGTGGTGCCCCAGCCGGCGGACTGGATGTGGAACCAGCCGTCCAGCCGGCCGGTCCGGTCGCCCACCCAGGCCAGGTAGCCCAGCCAGCCGGCCGGGGCGAGCAGCAGCGCCGCCCACGGCCGCCAGCCGTCGCGCCGCCTGACGATCGCCAGCAGCGCGGCCAGCCCCACCACCGGGATCAGCGACGAGGCGGTGGGCCGGGTCAGGCCGGCGAACAGGCACACCACCCCGGCGGTGACCCAGTGCCGGCGCAGCAGCGCGTACAGCGTCCACGCGGCCAGCGCGGTGAACAGGCTCTCGCTGTAGCCCATCGACTCCACGACGGCGTGCGGCACGGCGCCCCAGAGCGCGGCGAGCAGGATGCCGGTACGCCGGTCGTGCAGGTGCGCGCCGATCGCGTACAGCCCCCAGGCGGCGGCCAGCGCGGCCAGCCACGCCACGATCAGGGCCGACTCGCGCGGGCTGAACGGGGAGACCCGCTCCAGGGCCGCGGTCAGGCCCGGGTAGAGCGGGAAGAACGCCATGTTGCTCTGGGTCTTCTCGTACGCGTCGTAGCCGTGCTGGACGATCCCCGCGTACCAGTTGCCGTCGGCCCGGGTGAGCCGCTCGACCGGGGACTCGCCCAGGTTGCGGGCCCACAGGTAGACGACGAGCAGGCCGATCAGCCGGATCACCGCGAACACCGCCAGCGCGGGTGCCGCGTCCCGGGCGGCGTCACGCAGCCGCCGGACGGGGCCGGGCCGGACGCGTTCGGCTGTGGCCGGCCCGGTCGGCGGGGCTGGCGCGGGCCGGCTGGGTTCCTCGGTGGTCACCACGTCCATTGTGCGGTCCCGTTCGCGCTGAGCTGGGGTTGTCCGAGGGCCCGCGTGGCGCGGCCGGCGACCCGGCGAACGACCCGCAGCGGGCGCCGGCCGTTGAACAGGATGGAGGGTAGCAACCGGTCCGGCAGATCGTGGGGTACCGGCGGCGGTGGGCGTTCGCGTCGCGACCGCTGTCGTAGACTCGCTCGGGTCCGCGGGCGCGGTGCTGGCGACGACGAAACGAGCAGGAATGGGATCTGACGGCACGACCGCAGCGGCGGGCACCCGGGGACGGGTCGTGATGCTGGTGGACAACGGGGTCATCGGGGACTCCCGGGTGCAGAAGGCGGCCCGCTCCGCCGCCGACGCGGGCTGGGACGTCGTGCTGCTCGGCCGGGCGCCGGCCGGTCAGCCGCAGAGCTGGCGGCTCGGCGCCGCCGAGGTACGCCTCGTGCCGATGCCCGAGCCGCTGGCCCGCCGCCGGCACGAGTTCCGCCGGGCCTGGCTGCGGCACCCGCTCGCCTATCCGCCCAGCGGCATCGCGGCGCACCGTACCCAGGCGGTCAAGGCCTGGCGCGCGGACCTGGCGGTACGCCGGGCGGCGCTCACCGTCGCGGCCCGCGAGTCCGGCGCGGGCCGGCCCGGCGGGCTGCCCTGGGCCGCGTTGCGCGCCGAGGAGAAGCTGTCCGGGCTGACCCGCAAGTGGGTCGGGTTCCGCAACCGTCAGCTGACCCGGGCCCGCAAGGGCCGCAAGCTGGACGGTCCCTGGGACCGCGCGTACACGCTGTTCTGGCGGAGGCTGCGCGGCGACGGCGCGTGGCGGCGCCTGGAGCCGGGCCTGTGGGACTACGAGCTGGCCTACGGCCCGGTCGTCGACGAGCTGGCACCGGACCTGATCCACGCCAACGACTTCCGGATGCTCGGCGTCGGCGCCCGCGCGAAGGTCCGGGCCGCCGCGAAGGGCCGGCGGATCGCGCTGCTCTGGGACGCCCACGAGTACCTGCCCGGCGTGCAGCCGTGGCGCGACAACGCCCGCTGGCTGCCCGGCAACGTGGCGCACGAGCGGGAGTACGTGCCGTACGCAGACGCCACCATGACCGTCTCCGGCGGCCTGGCCGACCTGCTGCGCACCGAGCACGGGCTGGCCGAACGGCCGGCGGTCGTGCTGAACGCCCCGGCGGTGGACGAGCTGCCCGCCGACGCGGCCGAGCCGGCGCCGGACATCCGCGCCCGCTGCGGGCTCGGCCCGGACACCCCGCTACTGGTCTACAGCGGGGTGGCCGCCGCCAAGCGCGGCCTCGGGGTGATGGTCGAGGCGCTGCCCCGGCTGCCCGGAGCGCACGTCGCGCTCGTGGTGAACAAGCCCGACTCGGCGTACGTCCGGGGCCTGGTCACCCGGGCCGGCGAGCTGGACGCGGCGGACCGGCTGCACGTGCTGCCCTACGTGCCGCACCACCAGGTGGTCCGCTACCTCAGCGGCGCCCAGGTCGGCGTCATCCCGATCCAGCACTGGCCGAACCACGAGATCGCGCTGATCACCAAGTTCTTCGAGTATTCACACGCCCGCCTGCCGCTTGTCGTCTCCGACGTGCGCACCATGGCCGAGACTGTCCGGGAGACCGGTCAGGGCGAGGTGTTCCGCGCCGAGGACGTGGCCGACTTCGTCCGCGCGGTCACCGCGGTGCTCGCCGACCCGCAGCGCTACCGTGCCGCGTACGACCGGCCGGGCCTGCTGGCCGGCTGGACCTGGGAGGCGCAGGCGCGGGTGCTCGACGAGGTCTACGCCCGGCTGCTGCCCGGGGCGCCACCCCGTCCGGCGTCACCGTCGCCCGCCCCGGTGCGACCGGCACAGGTGGAGGTGGGGGCGTGAGCGGGCCGGACGTGACAGTGGTGGTGGCGGTCTACAACACCATGCCCTACCTGACCGCCTGCCTCGACTCGCTCGTCGGGCAGACCATCGGCCTGGACCGGCTGGAGGTCGTCGCCGTCGACGACGGCTCCACCGACGGCAGCGGCGCGGAACTGGACCGCTACGCCGAGCGGTACCCGGGCACGGTCCGGGTGCTGCACCAGGCCAACTCCGGCGGTCCGGCGGCGCCGAGCAACCTGGCGCTCGACCACGCCCGCGGCCGGTACGTCTTCTTCATCGGCTCGGACGACCACCTCGGCCCGGAGGCGCTGGAGCGCCTCGTCGACGCCGCCGACCGGTGGGACTCCGACGTGGTGCTGGGCCGGATGGTCGGCACCAACAAGCGGTACGTGCACCAGGCCGTCTACGCCACCACCCAGGAGCGGCTCGACCTGTTCGACAGCGACCTGCCGTGGTCGCTGTCGAACACCAAGCTGTTCCGGCGGGAGCTGGTCGAGCGGTACGGCCTGCGGTTCCGCACGGACATGCCGATGGGCAGCGACCAGCCGTTCACGCTGGAGGCGTGCTTCCGGGCGAAGAAGGTGTCGGTTCTCGGCGACTACGAGTACTACTACGCGGTCAAGCGGGACAACGCCCAGAACATCACCTACGCCAGCCGGTTCTCCGAGCGGCTGCGCTGCGCCGAGGAGCTCGTCGGTTTCGTCGCCGGCCTGGTCGAGCCCGGCGCGCGGCGCGACGCGGTGCTGGTGCGCCACTTCACCTGGGAGGTGGCGAAGCTGCTGCGCGAGGAGTTCCTCACCCTCGACCCGCAGGAGCAGCGGCACGTCCACGACCGGGTACGCAAGCTCGCCGAGGCGTACCTGACCGACGGCGTGACCGCCCGGATGGCGCCGGAGGAGCGGCTGCGGGTGGCGGTGGCGCGCGACGGCGACCTCGACGCCCTGCGCACGTTGATCGAGCAGCAGTCGGACCGGTCCCTGCCCGATGTCGTCGTCGAGGGTGACAGCTGGTACGCGGACCACGTCGGCTTCCGCGACCCGGCGTTCGGCTATCCGGACGACTGGTACGACGTGACCGGCCGGGTCGCCGCGCTGCTGGCCAGGCTGACCGCGACCGGGCTGGCCTGGGGGCGCGACGCCGCCGGTGCTCGGGCCCTGGTGATCACCGCGCGCAGCCGCCGGGCCGAGCTGGCCGAGCTGAGCGCAGACGCGCTGCGCGTCAGTGTGGGCGATCTGACGGGTGTCACGTCGGTGGAGTCCGCCGGGCCCGGTACCGTCGTACGGACGGATTTCGCGGTGGACCGGTTGCTGGCGGTCGTCGCGGCGGCCGGCGAGCGTCGTATCGTACGCGCCGAGGTCTCCGCCCTGGGCGGGACGGGCTCGGCGCCGTTGCGCACCGACCGCCCCGTCGCCGCACCCCGGCTGGTGGCCCGGCGCGGTGTCCGCTGGCACCTCGTCACACCCACCACGAACCACAAGGGCCAGGTGATCGTCGCGATCACGCCGGTGACCCCCGGTCGGTTCCTTGCCCGCCTGCGCCGAATCTGGCCCTCTGGAGGAAAGTAGTTCATGAACATCTGCGTCGTCGCGCTCGGCAAGATCGGTCTGCCGCTGGCCGTGCAGTTCGCGTCGAAGGGGCACCGGGTGATCGGCGCCGACGTCTCCGAGCGGGTCGTCCAGCTGGTCAACGACGGTGCCGTGCCCTTCCCGGGCGAGGCCGACCTGGACGTCAAGCTCAAGGAGACGGTGGCCGCCGGCCTGCTGTCGGCCACCACCGACACCGCCGCCGCGGTCGCCGAGTCGGAGGCGGTCGTCGTGGTCGTGCCGCTGTTCGTGGACGCCGAGGGCGTGCCGGACTTCGGCTGGATGGACGACGCCACCCGGGCCATCGCCCGTGGGCTGAAGCCGGGCACGCTGGTCAGCTACGAGACCACGCTGCCGGTCGGCACCACCCGTAACCGGTGGGCGTCGATGCTCGCCGAGGGCTCCGGCCTGACCCCCGGCGCCGACTTCCACCTGGTGTTCAGCCCGGAGCGGGTGCTCACCGGCCGGGTCTTCGCCGACCTGCGCCGCTACCCGAAGCTGGTCGGCGGCATCGACGAGGCGTCGGCCGCGCACGGCGTCCGGTTCTACGAGGCGGTGCTCGACTTCGACGAGCGGCCCGACCTGGACCGCCCCAACGGCGTCTGGGACCTCGGCTCGGCCGAGGCGTCCGAGCTGGCCAAGCTCGCCGAGACGACCTACCGGGACGTGAACATCGGCCTGGCGAACCAGTTCGCCCGCTTCGCCGACACCGTCGGCGTGGACGTCACCAAGGTCATCGAGGCGTGCAACACGCAGCCGTACAGCCACATCCACTCGCCCGGCATCGCGGTCGGTGGCCACTGCATCCCGATCTACCCGCGGATGTACCTGTGGAACGACCCGGCCGCGACAGTGGTCCGCTCGGCCCGCGAGGCAAACGCGGCCATGCCGGAGTACGCGGTCGACCTGCTCGCCGCCGCGTACGGCGACCTGACCGAGGTGGGCGTGCTGGTGCTGGGCGCCGCCTACCGGGGTGGCGTGAAGGAGACCGCGTTCTCCGGTGTCTTCCCGACCGTGGAGGCGCTGCGCCGCCGGGGTGCGGTGCCGTACGTCTCCGACCCGATGTACACGAACGAGGAACTGGTCGCGCACGGCCTGCCCGGCTACGACGGCGAGCCGCTCGGCGCCGCCGTCATCCAGGCCGACCACGCGGAGTACCGCACCCTCGCCCCGGCCGACCTGCCGGGCGTGACGGTGCTCGTCGACGGCCGCCGGGTCACCGACCCGGCGCGCTGGACCGGCGTGCGCCGGGTGGTCATCGGGGGCTGACCCCAGAGGCTCCACGGGCCCCGGCCGTCGCGGACGGCCGGGGCCCGTCGCGTGCCGCCGTCGCAATCACGCCGTGCGGAGTTCATCTGCCGGACACCCCGGCAATACTTGTGTCATGTGATCCGTTTAGGGTCGCAGCCGTCGGAAATCGACCCGGACCGACATCGGTGGGGCAGACAGGGAGCGTCGTTGTTCAGCAGAGTACGCAGCCAGCAGGGTCTCGCCGCGGTCGGCGCGACGCTTCTCGGCTACGCGGTCATGGTCCTCGCCGGAGTCCTCGGCCTGGTGGTCCCGTACGCGGTGGCCGCGGTGGTCGCCGTCGCCGGTGAGCTGGCCCTGGCCGGGCGGCACACCGGGACCGCCACGCTGCTCGACAAGGCCGGTCTCGGCACCACCTTCCGGCGGCTGGTCCGGGATCTGTCGGTGGTCCTGCTGGTGGTCGCCGCGGTGCGCCCCGGCGTGGCCGGCACCGTCGCCGTCCTGCTGCTGCCCGCCGCGCTGTGGACGGTCGCGGTCGCCACCGGCGCGGTGACCAAGGTGATCGACGGCCGGGTCGACCCGCCGGCGTACACCCGCAACATCGACCTCGGCGCGCTGCGGCGGGTCCCGGTGCCGCCGGCCTGGGCGCGGCGGCTGGCCGGGTTGCAGATGCCGCTGCTGAACGTGCTGCTGGTGCCGGCCGCGGTGCTCGCCGCCGCGCTGGACCGGGTCGCCCCGGTCGTGGTCACCGGCCTGGTCACGCTCGCCGCCGGCCTGGTCACCGCCGCGGTGCTGGCGCTCACCGCGCTGCGCGGCCGGGGCAAGGCCCCGGGTGTGCTGCCCGCCGTGCACGACTGGATGGCCCGGGAACGGCCCGAGGTGGCGCTCTACTTCGCCGGCCCGGCCAAGGACGTCTACCAGGCCAACATGTGGCTCGCGCCGGTGGAGGCGACCGGCCGCCGCGCGGTCGTGCTGCTGCGCGCCGCGGACGCGTTCGGGCAGCTCGCCGACACCCGGCTGCCGGTGATCTGCGTGCCGGCCGGCGTCGACTTCATGAACCTGGACCTGAGCTCGCTGCGCGTGG
Source organism: Micromonospora sp. NPDC048887 (assembly GCF_040649715.1). Taxonomy (NCBI): domain Bacteria; kingdom Bacillati; phylum Actinomycetota; class Actinomycetes; order Micromonosporales; family Micromonosporaceae; genus Micromonospora; species Micromonospora sp. NPDC048887. The sequence continues at coordinate 110,138 of NZ_JBEZGA010000004.1, forward strand.
CGCTGTACGCCGCGAACGTCGGCGCCAACATCCACCTGCTGCGGGAGCCGGGCGTGAAGCACGTCTTCGTCGGCCACGGCGACAGCGACAAGCAGGCCAGTGTGAACCCGTACAGCAAGGTGTACGACGAGGTCTGGGTGGCCGGTCCGGCCGGGCGGGAACGGTACGCGCGGGCCGACATCGGCGTGCTGGACCGCGACATCGTGGAGATCGGCCGGCCGCAGCTGGCCGGGGTGCACACGTTCGGCTCCGGCGCCGCCGACCACCGTTTCACTGTGCTGTACGCGCCGACCTGGGAGGGCTGGCTCGACGACGACCCGTACCACACCTCGCTGGTGCTGATGGGGGAGCGGATCGTGTCCGGCCTGCTCGCCGCCGGGGACGTGCGGGTGATCTACAAGCCGCACCCGCTGACCGGGACGCGCTCGCCGAAGGCCCGCGCCGCGCACGAGCGGATCGTGTCCCGGATCAGCGCGGCCGGCGGCGAGACCGAGCCGTCCGCACTGGACGGCGCCGCGCACCTGGTGGTCACCGGCCGCACGCCGGGGCTGTTCGACTGCTTCAACGTCACCGACCTGCTGGTCAGTGACGTGTCCAGCGTGGTCTCCGACTTCGTGCAGAGCGAGCGGCCGTACGTGGTGGCCAACCCGGCCGGCCTGCCCGAGGACGAGTTCCGGCGGCAGTTCCCGACCGCGCGGGCGGCGTACCTGCTCTCGGCGGACTGCGGCGAGCTGACGAAGATCCTCGACGTGACCCGGGCCGGCGACGACCCGATGACCGGGGCGCGGCGGGAGCTGAAGGAGTACCTGCTCGGCCCGGCCGGGTCGAACCCGATGGACCGGTTCCGGGACGAGATCGGCCGGCTCTGCGGCTGAGGCGTACCGGCTACGGGGCGACGACCGGCGCGGTCGCCGCCCCGTACCGCGTTCAGCCCTGGTGCGGCGGGTTGTCGACGTCGCGGGAGACGACCTCGCCCTTGGCGTCGACCCAGCCCTTCGGGCGGGCCGGGTTGCCGGCCACCAGCTGGTACGGCTTGACGTCGCGGGTCACCACCGAGCCGGCGGCGATCATCGCGTACTCGCCGACCTCGATGCCGCACACGAGCGTGGCGTTCGCGCCGATCGACGCGCCCCGGCGGACCAGCGTCGGGGTGATCGTCCAGTCCGGGTTCTGCGCGCGGGGGCGGAAGTCGTTCGTGAACACCGCGCACGGGCCCACGAACACCTCGTCCTCGATGGTCACGCCCTGGTAGACCGAGACGTTGTTCTGGATCTTCACCAGGTCGCCGACGGTGACGCCCGCGTCGACGTAGACGTTGCGGCCGATCACGCAGCCGGCGCCGACCTGGGCGCTGGATCGGATGTGCGCCAGGTGCCAGACCTTCGTGCCGTCGCCGACCTGGGCGCCGTCCTCCACGTCGGCCGTCGGGTGGACGAAGACGGAGGCGGACCGGTCGTTGCTGTCAGTCATCTCAACTCGCATCATGCAGGGCGCGTCGCGCCGACGGGCGGGCTCGACGCAGCATAACGAGCGCTCACCCGAGCAGTTCGGCCACCGCGTCGGCGGCCGGCCGGTCGGCCGGCAGCGGGTGCGCGGCGACCACCGCGTCCACCGGCAGCGCGGCGTACAGGTGCGGGAACCGCGCGCCGCCTCGGGACACCTCCCAGCGCAGCGCGTCGCCGAGCCGGGACTCGTCCACCGCGAGCACGGTCAGGCCGGTGACCCCGGCGAAGAACCTCCGCGCGGTCTCCACCACCTGGTCGGCGGCGGACAGGTGCACGTAGCCGTCCTGCCGGTCCATCGCGGTGCCGGCGAACCGCCCGTCGGCCCGTGCCCGCGCCCACTCGTCGTCGGTGAGAATCTTGTAGATCACCACCGCAGCCTAGAGCGGCCTCGCGTCCCGGCGGCGCGTCTGCCACCATTCGCAGGGCAACACGTCGAGCGGAGGGAGGCACGGGTGCGGATCCTCCTGGTCGAGGACGACCGCCGGGTCGCCGCGGCGTTGTCGTCGGCGCTGACCCGGCGCGGCTACCAGGTGGAACACGCCGCCACGGTGGCCGCCGCGCTCTCCGCCGCCCCCTGCGACCTGGTGCTGCTCGACCTGGGTCTGCCCGACGGCGACGGCACCGAACTGTGCCGCGAGCTGCGGCGGCGCAGCAGCCGGCTCGGCATCATCGCGGTGACCGCGCGCGGCGAGGAACGCGACCGGGTGCTGGGGCTGCGACTGGGCGCCGACGACTACGTGGTGAAGCCGTTCTCCATGGTGGAGTTGCAGGCGCGGATCGAGGCGGTGCTGCGGCGGGCCGCCCACACCGCGCCGCAGCGTAACCTGATCGAGGCCGGGGCGGTCCGCATCGACGTGGGCGGCCGGACGGTGAACGTGGCCGGCCGGGACGTCACGCTGACCCGCAAGGAGTTCGACATCCTGCTGTCCCTGGCCCGCCAGCCCGGGGTGGCGGTGCCGCGCGAGCGGATCCTGCTCGACGTGTGGGGCACCACCTGGGCCGACCGGCACACCGTCGAGGTGCACGTCGGGTCCTTGCGCGGCAAGCTCGGCGACCCGACGCTGGTGGAGACCGTACGCGGGGTCGGCTACCGGCTCCGCGACGCGTGAGGAGGGGCCCGTGCGCCGCCGGCTGGTGATCAGCTACCTGCTGTTGATGGTGCTGGTCCTGCTCGCCCTGGAGACGCCGCTGGCGGCCACCCTCGCGACCCGGGAGACCGACCGGGTACGCGCCGACCGCCTCGCCGACGCCACCCGCTTCGCCTCGCTGGCCGGACCGGCGTTGCGCGGTGGCGGTTCCGGCCCGCTGGACGGGGAACTGGCCGCCTACGACGCGCTGTACGGCATCGGTGCGGCGGTGGTGGACCGGGAACGGCGCACCGTTGTCGCCTCGACCGGCTGGAAGCCGGACGAGGGCGCCGGCCCGGCGCTCGACACCGCGCTCTCCGGACAGCAGTTCAGCGGCCCGGAGTCGGTGTGGCCCTGGGACAGCGGGCCGGTGGTGACGGCCGTACCGATCAACGACGGCGGCGAGGTGCTCGGCGCCGTGGTCACGACCAGCCCGGCGGACGGCGTGCGCCGCTCCGTCACCGTGTGGTGGCTGCTGCTGGCCGGCATCGGGCTGCTGGCGGTGCTGGCCTGCGTCTCGACCGCGTTCGGGCTGGCCGGCTGGGTGCTGCGCCCGGTCACCGAGCTGGACGCGGTCACCCACGAGATCGCCGAGGGCCGCCGCGCCGCGCGGGTCCGCCCCCGGGTCGGCCCGCCCGAACTGCGCCGGCTGGCGACCAGCTTCAACCACATGGCCGACGCGGTGTCCGACGTGATGGACCGGCAGCGCGCCTTCGTCGCGCACGCCAGCCACCAGCTGCGCAACCCGCTCACCGCGCTGCGCCTGCGGGTGGAGGAACTGGGTCCCAGCCTCACCGACCCGGACGGACGCGCCGAGCACCAGCTGGCGCTGGAGGAGACCGACCGGCTCGCCACCGTGCTCGACGCGCTGCTCACCCTGGCGCGTGCGGAGCGGGAGGAGAACCAGCGGGTCACTGTGGACGCCACCGCCACGGCCGCCTCCCGGGTGGCGGCCTGGCTGCCGCTGGCCCGGCACCGCGAGGTCGCACTGCGCCTCGACGCGACAGACGCGCCGGTGTACGCCTGGACCGTGCCGACCGCGATCGACCAGGCGCTGGACGCCCTGATCGACAACGCGGTGAAGTTCAGCGGCGCCGGGGGAGAGGTGACGGTGACCGTACGCGCCGACGGCGGCGGGACGGTGCTGACCGTCGGCGACACCGGCCCGGGCATGACGGCGAGCCAGCTCGACCAGGCCACCGAGCGGTTCTGGCGGGCGCCGGACGCGCAGAACGTGGACGGCGTGGGTCTCGGCCTGACCATCGCGGCGGTGCTCGTGGACGCCTCCGACGGCCGGCTCACCATGCGTCAGGGCGAGCCTCGGGGCCTCGTCGCCGAGCTGTGGTTCCCGGCGCCCGCCCCCGGCCCGCCCGAGGTCGTCGCCCCGCCCGAGGTCGCCGGCCCGCCCGAGGCCGTCGGGCCGCCGGAGGCCGTCGGGCCGGTCTGGCGCTGACCCGTCGTCAGGGCTTCGCGTCGCGATACCACTGCGCCGCGCCCGGGTGCAGTGGCAGCGGGGTGGTGACGATGGCCGACCGGGGGCTCATCCGTCCGGCCGCCGGGTGGGCTGCGGCCAGCTCCTGCCGGCGGTCCATCAGCAGCCGGGTCACCTCCCGCACCAGCGCGGCGGGCAGGCCGGCGCGGACGATCAGGTAGTTCGGGTTCGCCACGGTGCTGACCGGGTCGACCCGGTACACCGAACGCGGCACGTCCCGGGTCACGTAGACCTGCCCGTACGCACGGCGCAGCGGCTCGGTCCAGGCGCCCAGGTCGACGATCCGCAGCGAGGTCCGCTGGGCCAGGTCGGCGACGCCGCGCACGGGTAGCCCGCCGGAGAAGAAGAACGCGTCGATCCGTCCCTCGCGCAGGGCCGCCACCGAGTCGTCCAGCCCCAGGTGCTCCTGGCGTATCCGGTCGCCGTCGAGCTGGGCCACCGCCAGCAGGCGGGTCGCGGTGATCTCCGTGCCGGAGCCGTCGGCGCCCACCGACACCCGCCGGCCGCGCAGGTCGCCGAGCGTGCGGATCGGCCCGCCGGCGCGGGTGACCAGGTGCAGCAGGTCGTCGTAGACCCGGGCCACAGCCAGCACCGACGGGTGCTCGGGCTCGCGCGGCGGCAGCACGTCGGCCTGGGTGAAGCCCAGTTCCGCCTCCCCGCCGCCGACCAGCCGGACGTTCTGCGCCGAGGCGGCGGTTACCACCACCTCGGCCCGCACGCCTGGTAGCTCCCGGTTGAGCAGCGCCGCGAGCGACTGGCCGAAGGCGTGGTAGACGGCGGTGGGGCTGCCGGTCGCGATCCGGATGCGGGTCGGCTCGGACGGCTCGTCCCGGCACGCGGTGAGCCCGGTGACGAGCAGGAGCACCAGCACGAGCGGGGCGGCGGCGCGCACAGGCCAGTGTCGGCTCACGGGCTGCACTCTGCGCCGTGCACCCGTCGCCGCGCAAGCCCGGACCGTGCACCTGCCGCCCGGGAGCCCGGACCGGGCCGGTCAGTTCGCCGGGGCCAGCTCCGCGCTCTCGGTGATCCGGTCCCGGTGCTCGCCGTTCGCCACCACCACGAGGAAGCAGCCCGAGCCGGGCCGCAGCGCCGCCGGCACGTCCAGCAGCGCCGCCCCGCGTACCAGCACCGCCGCCAGGTCGCGGTCGGCGAGCCGGATGCCGAGGCAGTGCCGGCGTACGTGCCGGCCGCCGGCGAGCAGTGCCGCCCGCCAGGCCGCCGCGGCCAGCCGGGGCCGCCACAGCCGCCGCGCCGCCGAGGCGCCGGGGAACGGCCCGCCGAGCAGCTCCCGGCGGCCCTGCCGCCAGCCCGTGGCCAGCAGATTCGCGTACGCCGCCCGGTGCTGCTGCGGCACCGAGAGCCGGTGCAGCTCGTAACGGCGGCGCAGGCCACCGGTGGTCAGCTCGTGCTCCACCGGCACGTCGAGGCGGCCCAGGAGCTGCCGCATCCGCTGTGCCGCGTCCTCGCGGTTGAACTCGGCGATCCCGGCCCGGTGCGATCCGGAGTCGAGCCGGCGCACGCCGGCGGCCGGTGGCGGGGTGCAGCGCACCATGCAGGCGATCTCGAAGGCGTCGGTCAGGGTCAGCCAGTCCAGCGGCGGTGGCGACGGGCTCGGGCGGTCGAGCAGCGTGGTGAGCATCGGCGCGGCTCCTCGGTCAGATTCGGGGTGCCTCTACCGTGGCCCCCCAGCGCCGGACCGGGAACCGCTGCGCCCGAGCCTTGAGCAAAATTTGCGGGAAGCGCGCGCCTCAGAGTTCGGTGACCACGAGGTCGACCTGCCGGGGGCGGCCGGCCGCCCGGGGCGCCTCCTCGACCGTGTACTTCAGCTCCCGCAGCGCCCCCACCAGCGCGTCGGCGGTGCGCGGCCGGGCGTCGGCCAGCAGCAGATCCCGCACCAGCCGGCCCTTCGTGGCCTTGTTGAAGTGGCTCACCACCGACCGGGTGGGCGTGCCGTCCACGGTGCGTTCGTGCAGCACCCGCACCGTCACCGTGCGTTCGGCGAGCGCGCCGCGCGGCGTCCAGGTGGCCGCGTACGCGCCGGAGCGCAGGTCCAGCACCGGGCCGCGTCCGGCGGCGGGCTCCAGCACCGGGCCGAGCGCCTCCCGCCAGTACGCGGACAGCGCACCGAGCCCCGGCAGCCGCGCCCCGATCGGGCAGCGGTACGGCGGGATCCGGTCGGCGAGCCGTACCGCGCCCCACAGCCCGGAGCTGATCAGCACCTGGCGGCGGGCCGCCCGTTGCGCGTCGGGGGGCAGCGTGTCCAGGCCGAGCGCCTCGTAGAGCACCCCGGTGTAGAGCCGCCCGGCCGGTGCGGTGGCCGCCTTCCGCAGCCGGGCGTTGCGCCGCAGCTCGCCGCGCTGCCCCTCGGTCAGGCCCAGCGCGGTCCGGGCCGCCGCCTCGTCCGGCCCGGCGCACAGGTCGACGAGCGCGGTCAGGACCGCCTCCCGGGCCGGGTTCAGCTCGGTCAGGGACAGCCGGGACAGGTCCAGCCGGCGGCCCGTGCCGGCCTCGGCCTTCCCCTCCGACGGGGGCAGCAGGATGAGCACCGGCACAGCGTACGGGCCGGGTTCAGCGCCACGGCCGCACGGCACGGTCGGGGTGGTACACGCGACTGCCGCCCACCTCGGCGACCACCGCCGCGTCGGCCCGGTCGCCCAGCAGCCGCCGCAGCGTGCGCTCGGCCGGGGAGCCGGCCGTCATCACGTACCCGGGCCGCTGGGCGTGCGCCACCCGCCGCCAGTACGCCGGATAGCGGTTCTGCCCCGGCGTGAGCGCGCCGTCGAGCACCCCGCACGCGACAGTCTCCCCGGTGTTGAAGATCAGCCGGTTGCAGGTCCAGTAGTCGCCGTACACCTCGCGCAGCCCGGCCCTCTCCACCGTGTCGGCGAGGCGGCGGGCGGTGCGCTCCTCGTCCCGCACCGCCGGCACACCGGCCAGGAACGCCACGGTGCCGGCCAGCGTGGCGGCGGTCAGCCCGGCCAGCACCACAGTCGCCGTGACGCCGCCGATCCGGGCGGCCCGTCCGGCGGTGGCCCGCAGCGCGTGCGCGGCGGCCAGCCAGAGCGGCCACAGCACGGCCGGCAGCGAGATCTGGAGCACCGACAGGTAGCGGGCGTTGCCGAGCGGGTCGGTCGCGGCGAGCGGGCTGCGCACGTACGCCAGGAGCGTCAGCGCCGCGCCCGCGACGAGGCCGAGGATCGCCGCGGCCCGGACCCGCGCGGCATGGTCGGCGGCCCGGCGGTACGCGCGCAGGCCGAGCGCGGCGGCGGCCACCAGCAGCACCGGGTAGAGCAGGCCGAACCACTGCGCCCAGCGTGCGCAGCCGTCCATCGGGCACATGCCGGACGCCAGCGGCACCCCCTCCAGCAGCCCGCCGCGCAGCCGTTCGGCCAGCGGCGGCGCGACCCCCTCCTTGGTGCTGATCTCGCGGAACACCGACAGCGAGTCCTGTCCGGGCGGCGCGACGAGGTTGTCCTTGATCACCGGGGCGATCCCGGCCAGGAAGCCCACGACCAGCAGCACGCCCGGCCAGCCGATCAGGTCCCGGGGCACCGCCACCGCCAGCACCACCGCCGCCACCAGCAGGTACGGCGCGATCAGCCAGTCCGACCAGAGCGCCAGCCCGGCGAGCAGCCCGAACGCGCCGGTGGCCAGCCAGTGGTGCCGGATCCGCCGGTCACCGAGCGCGACCGCGATCAGCAGCATCGCCAGCACGGCCGGCTTGACCTCGGGACGGCCGCCGACCGCCGTGAGCTGGTCGCGGACCACGCGTTCCGAGCCGAGCGCCAGCAGACCCACCACGGCGACGGCGAGCCAGGGGGAGAACAGGCGGCGGGTCAGCCGGTACGCCAGCCACAGGAAGACCGCGAAGAGCGCGAGCAGCGGCAGCCGCAGCAGCGGCCAGGCCGGCCCGCCCCAGCCCACGAGCGGCGCGGCCAGGTACGACTCCAGCATGCCCATGTAGCGCTGGCCGTAGAGGAAGACCGGCCGTTCACCGCGCCCGGCGATGTGCAGCGCGGCCAGGCCGAACGTGGCCTCGTCGCTGTTGGACGCAGGCACCGTGAGCAGCGTCAGCACCAGCCGGTAGCCGACCCCCGCGGCGCCGAGCAGCAGCGCCACCAGCGCCGGCGCGTCCGGACGCGGTCGCACCGGGTCCCGCTTCGTCGTCGACACGACAAACGCCCCCGTCGTCGTCCCGACCGCAGTCTGTCACGGCGGCGGCCGGCGCCGGGCCGGATCGGCGTGGATCACTCGCGTGGCCCGGCCGGGCCGGTTGTGGCACTGTTGCCGTGTGCCGCCCACACCACCGGACCAGTTGGCCGTTCCGCAACTGCACCGCGCCGCGCGCTTCGAGGACGCCGTGCACGGCCTGGTGGAGCGCCGGTTGCGGCGCACCGGGTGGCAGCCCAACATCATCGCGTACGCGGGCTACGGCGCCCCGGGCTGGGCGCGCGTGCTCTGCCGGGTGCTGCTCGGGCGTCCGGACACCCGGCGGCGGGGCCGGCTGGACAAGGTGCGGGGCTGGCGCAGCTTCGCCACGCTGCCCGCCAAGCACATCACTGTGACGATCGAGGCCGACGGCGTGCGCCAGGAGGTGACAGCCGACCGCAGCGGCTTCGTCGACACCGTGATCGAGGGCGACTTCACCCCCGGCTGGGGCTGCGTACGCCTCAGCGTCGCCGACGCCGAGCCGGTGGAGGCGCTGGTCCGCATCCTCGACCCGGCCGTCCGCTTCGGCATCCTCTCCGACATCGACGACACGGTCATGGTGACCGCGCTGCCCCGGCCGCTGCTCGCCGCGTGGAACACGTTCGTGCTGGACGAGCACGCCCGCACCGCCGTGCCCGGCATGGCCGTGCTGTACGAGCGGCTGGCCACCGCCCACCCGGGCGCCCCCGTCTTCTACCTGTCCACCGGCGCCTGGAACGTCGCGCCGACGCTCACCCGGTTCCTGTCCCGGCACCTCTACCCGGCCGGGCCGCTGCTGCTCACCGACTGGGGTCCGACGGCGGACAGGTGGTTCCGCAGCGGCCGGGAGCACAAGCGGGCCACACTGGCCCGGCTGTCCCGGGAGTTTCCCGAGGTGCGCTGGCTGCTGATCGGCGACGACGGGCAGCACGACCCGGAGATCTACCGGGAGTTCGCCGCCGCCCACCCGGACAACGTCGCGGGGGTGGCGATCCGGCGGCTGTCGCCGACCCAGTCGGTGCTGGCCGGCAGCCTGCCCGCCCCGGCCGGACGGTCGTCGTCGGGCCCGATCGGCCAGAAGTGGCTCAGCGCCCCCGACGGCGCCGGCCTGTGGAAGCTGCTGCGCGAAGCCGACCTGGTCTGACCGCTCACAGCGTCGATCATGAGGTTGACGACCTTGTGGAGATCCACAACTGCGTCAACCTCATGATCAACTCGGGCGGAGCCAGAGCACGCCGAGCGGGGGGACGCGCAGGGAGACCGAGGCGGGCAGGCCGTGCCAGGGGATGTTCTCGGCGTGCACCTCGCCCAGGTTGCCGACACCCGATCCGCCGTAGTGGTGGGCGTCGGTGTTCAGCGCCTCGGCCCACGTACCGGCGGCGGGCAGGCCGATCCGGTAGTCCTCAAGCGGCAGCGCGGAGAAGTTCGTCACGCACACCAGCGTCTGCCCGTCCGGGGCGATCCGGATGAACGACACCGTGTTGTTGGCGACGTCGTCTCCGGCGATCCAGCGGAAACCGGCCGGGTCGGTGTCCTGCGCCCAGAGCGCCGGACTCGCCCGGTAGACCCGGTTCAGGTCGGCCACCAGGCGCTGCACGCCGGCGCGGGCCGGGTCGTGGGTGAGGTACCAGTCGAGGCCGCGCTCCTCGCTCCACTCCCTGTCGTCGGCCAGCTCGCAGCCCATGAAGAGCAGTTGCTTGCCCGGGTGCGCCCACATGTACGCCAGCAGCGCCCGTACCGTCGCCAGCCGCTGCCAGGTGTCGCCGGGCATCTTGCCGGTCAGCGAGCCCTTGCCGTGCACCACCTCGTCGTGGCTGATCGGCAGCACGTAGTTCTCGCTCCACGCGTACGCCAGGGAGAACGTGAGCTGATGGTGGTGGTGCTGCCGGTAGACCGGGTCCTTCGAGGTGTAGAGCAGCGTGTCGTGCATCCAGCCCATGTTCCACTTGAACCCGAACCCGAGCCCGCCCTCGGAGGTCGGCTTCGTGACCCCGGGCCAGGCGGTGGACTCCTCGGCGATCATCAGCACGCCCGGGTGGTGCCGGTAGACGGTGGCGTTCACCTCCTGGAGGAACGCGATCGCCTCCAGGTTCTCCCGCCCGCCGTGCACGTTCGGCGCCCACTGCCCGTCGGAGCGGGAGTAGTCCAGGTAGAGCATCGAGGCCACCGCGTCCACGCGCAGCCCGTCGATGTGGAACTCGTCCAGCCAGTACAGCGCGTTCGCGACCAGGAAGTTGCGCACCTCGTTGCGGCCGAAGTCGAAGACGTACGTGCCCCAGTCGGGGTGCTCGCCGCGACGCAGGTCGGGGTGCTCGTACAGCGGGGTGCCGTCGAAACGCGCGAGGGCCCACTCGTCCTTGGGGAAGTGCGCCGGCACCCAGTCCAGGAGCACCCCGATGCCGGCGGCGTGCAGCCGGTCCACCAGGTGGCGGAAGTCGTCCGGGTCGCCGAACCGGGCGGTCGGCGCGTAGTAGCCGGTGACCTGGTAGCCCCACGAGCCGCCGAACGGGTGCTCCATCACCGGCAGGAACTCCACATGGGTGAAGCCCATCTCCAGCACGTACGCGGTGAGCTGCTCGGCCAGCTCCCGGTAGCCGAGGCCGGGCCGCCAGGAGCCCAGGTGCACCTCGTACACGCTCATCGGCTCCTGGTGCGGGGCCTGCCGGGACCGGCGCGCGAGCCAGTCCGCGTCGCCCCACTCGTACCGTGACTCGTGCACCACCGACGCGGTGGCCGGCGGCACCTCGGTGCGCGCGGCCATCGGGTCGGCCTTGTCCCGCCACCGGCCGTCGGCGCCGAGGACGCGGTACTTGTAGCGCGCGCCCACCGGCATGCCCGGCACGAAGATCTCCCACACGCCGCTGGAGCCGAGCGACCGCATCGGCCAGCCGTCGTCCGGCGCCCAGCCGGTCACGTCGCCGACGAGCCGCACGGCACGCGCGTTCGGCGCCCAGACGGTGAACGCGACGCCCTCGTCGAAGACCCGGGCGCCGAGCGCCGCCCAGAGCCGCTCGTGCCGGCCCTCGCCGATCAGGTGCAGGTCGAGGTCGCCGAGGGTGGGCGGATAACGGTATGGGTCGTCGTGCGTCGTGCCGTCCACCTCGACCCGGTAGTCGAGCACCTCGCCGGGGACCACCGCCTCGAAGACACCGGCGTCGTGCACCCGCTTCATCGGGTGCCGGTCGCCGTCGACGAGCACCGTCACCTCGCCCGCGCCCCGGCGCAGCGTCCGGATCGTGGTGCTCCCGTCGGCGGGATGCGCGCCGAGCACGGCGTGCGGGTCGTGTACCTCGCCGGCGATCAACTGGTCCATCGGGTGTCGTCCTTGTCGGCCGGTGCGGTCGGGGCGGTGCCGCCGGAGAGGTCGGCGGGTACGTCTTCGACTGTGAGGTCGGGCGCGGCCGGGTGCTCCGGATCGGCGGGGGCCGGCGCGGCCGGGCGGCGCACGGTGAGCACGTGCGCCGGTTGCAGGTACGGGTCGAGGCGCACGGCGTTGCGCTGCCCCCAGTCGTACTCGGCGCCGGTCAGCTCGTCGCGCACGGTGAACCGTTCGTGCCAGTCCAGCCCGAGCGCCGGCATGTCGAGCGTGGTGTTGCCCCACTGCACCTCGTGCGAGTCGAACGAGCACACCACGATCACCGTGTTGCCGGTCTGGAGGTCGTGCTTCGACCAGCACAGCAGCGCCGGGTTGTCGATGTCGTGGAACCGAAGGTTGCGCAGCTGGTGCAGGGCGGGGTTGTCCCGGCGTACCCGGTTCAGCGTGGTGATGAACGGCGCCAGCGACCGGCCCTGCGCCAGCGCGGCGTCCCAGTCGCGGGGCCGCAGCTCGTACTTCTCGTTGTCCAGGTATTCCTCCGCGCCGGGCCGCGCCACGTGCTCGAACAGCTCGAACCCCGCGTACATGCCCCAGGAGGGGGACAGCAGCGCCGCCAGCACCGCCCGGATCTTGAACATCGGCGGGCCGCCGTGCTGCAACGACGAGTGCAGGATGTCCGGCGTGTTCGGCCAGAAGTTCGGCCGCATCCAGTCGACCGAGGCGACCAGCTCCTCGCAGTACTCCCGCATCTCGGCCGCCGTCGTGCGCCAGGTGAAATAGGTGTACGACTGGGTGAAGCCGACCTTGCCCAGCCCGTGCATGATCGCCGGCCGGGTGAACGCCTCGGCCAGGAACAGCACGTCCGGGTCGGCCTTCTTGACCTCGGCGATGAGCCAGTGCCAGAAGTCGAACGGCTTGGTGTGCGGGTTGTCCACCCGGAAGATCCGCACGCCCTCGCCGACCCAGTGCAGCACCACCCGCAGCACCTCGGCCCGGATGCCCTCGGGGTCGTTGTCGAAGTTCAGCGGGTAGATGTCCTGGTATTTCTTCGGCGGGTTCTCCGCGTACGCGATGCTGCCGTCGGCCCGGGTGGTGAACCACTCCGGGTGCTCGGTGACCCACGGGTGATCCGGTGCGCACTGCAACGCCAGGTCCATCGCCACCTCCAGCCCCTGCTCGGCGGCGGCGGCGACGAAGTCGCGGAAGTCCGCCGGCGTACCCAGGTCGGGGTGGATGGCGTCGTGGCCGCCCTCGGCCGCGCCGATCGCCCACGGCGAGCCGACGTCGTCCGGCCCGGCGGTGAGCGTGTTGTTACGGCCCTTGCGGTTGACCCGGCCGATCGGGTGGATCGGCGGCAGGTAGAGCACGTCGAAGCCCATCGCCGCGACGCCCGGCAGCCGCTGCGTCGCGGTGGCGAACGTGCCGGAACGCGCGGGCGCGTCCGCTGTCGCCGCTGTCGCGCCCTCGGAACGGGGGAAGAACTCGTACCAGGCGGAGAAGAGCGCCCGGGGCCGGTCCACCCACAGCGTGCGCTCCTCGCCGGTGGTGACCAGCTCGCGCACCGGGTGTTCCCACAGCAGGTCGGCCAGATCCAGCGCCGCGCTCACCCGCCGCGGCAGCTCCAGCCCGTCGTCGGTCAGCGCCCGCGCGGCCTCGCGTACGCGCTCACGGTCGCCCTTCGGCACCAGGTCGAGCGCGGCGGTCAGCACGCGTGCGCCCTCGGCCAGGTCGTTCGCCAGCTCGGCCGCGCCCTGACCGGCGGCGAGCTTCTTGGTGACCGCGTTCTGCCAGGTGAGGTACGGGTCCTGAAACGCCTCGACGGCGAAGCGCCACAGGCCCACCGCGTCCGGGCGGATGGTGGCGTGCCAGCGGTCCTGGCCGGGCTCGCCCGGGCGCATCCGGGTGAACGGGCGGGCCGCGCCGTCCGGGCCGAGCCAGACCACGTTGCACCCGAGCGCGTCGTGGCCCTCGCGGTAGGCCCGCGCCGACACCGGCACGACCTCGCCGACCACTGCCTTGGCCGGGTAGCGACCGCAGGAGACGACGGGGGAGACGTCTTCGATCGGGAACCGTCCAGTCACCCGCTCAACCTACTGCGCGAGATCCTTTCGCGCTCGGTTGCGCGCTGCTTCCACGGCGACGCGCCCACCCGGGTGGGCGGGCCTGCCGGGTCAGCGCCGGGCCCGCCACGCCTTGGCACGCCGCATGTAGCGCAGCACCCCGCCCGGCCCGGTGGAGACGGGCCAGTCGTCGGTGCGGAAGTAGGCGTCCGAGCCGCCGTCCAGGAAGATCACCGAACCGCAGAGGAAGTCGGCGGCCGGCGACAGCATGAACGCCACCCACTCGCCGACGTCCGCCGGCTTGCCGCGCCCGCCGATCGGTACCGGCAGCCCCTCGACCGCCTCCTTCTCGCCCCGGGCCATCTGCTCCTCCAGCAGCGGGGTGGCGATGATGCCGGGGGCCAGGACGTTCACCCGGATGCCGGCGCCGGCCCACTCCGGCGAGATCGCGGCGCGGCGTGCCCACCGCGTCACCGCCAGCTTCGAGCTCGCGTACGCGAACGGCGCCGAGCGCTTGCCGAAGCGCCCCACCACGCGCAGCGCCCTGCCGGCGTCTCGGTCGAGCAGGGCCCGCACGGCGCGCTCCGGCACCATCGGGGTGAGCGTGACGGAGTTCGAGCCGAACACCACGACCTTGCTGTTGCCGGCGGCGGCCAGCGTCGGTCGCCACGCCTCGAGCAGCTCCACCACGCCGAAGAAGTTGACCTGCTGCACGAGCCGGTCCCGGCCGGGGATGCCGCCGAGCCCGGCGGCGCAGACCGCCCCGTCGAGCCGCCCTCCGGCGCGCTCCAGCACCTCGGTGGCCGCCGCCGCGCGTCCGGCCGGCGTGGAGAGGTCGGCGACGACCTCCACGTCCCGCAGGTCCACGCCGACGACGGTGTGCCCGTCGCGCCGCAGCCGCTCGGCGGACGCCCGGCCCATGCCCGAGGCCGCGCCGGTCACCGCATACGTACCCATGTCGGTTCCTTTCCGCTTCGCCGACGGCCGGTCCGGGTCGGCCCCGTGCGTTCTGCCGGATGCTGGCACGCCGGGCGGCCCCGGGTGCGGCGATCGCGGCAAAACCGTGCCTATTTCGCCGTCCGGCGGCCCTCGGCCTGGTCGGCGGCGGGGAGCTTGCCCGCCGCGTGCCGCCCGACGATGTAGCCGTAGACCAGGCCCTGGCCGATGGTCGCCCCGGCCCCCGGGTAGGTGCGGCCGAAGGCGTTGGCGGCGGCGTTGCCGATCGCGTACAGCCCGGGGACCGGGGTCCCCTCGTCGGACAGCGCCCGGCCGAGGCCGTCAGCCCGGATCCCACCGCAGGTCCCGAGGTCGGACAGGACGACCCGGACGGCGTACAGGGTGCCGGCCAGGGGCCGCAGGTTCGGGTTCGGCGTCATCGTCGGGTCGCCGTAGTAGCGGTCGTACGCGCTGGCGCCACGCGCGAAGTCCTCGTCGACGCCGGCGGCGGCGAGCTGGTTGAACCGCGCCAGGGTGGCGCTCAACGCGTCGGCGTCCACGTCCATCGACCGGGCGAGGTCACCCGGGGTGCCCGCGCGGTGCGCGACGCCCGCCGCGTACCAGGACTTCGGCAGCGGGGCGCGGGGGAACTGCGTGCCGGCGAAGACGTAGCTGTTGCGGTACCGCTGGTCGAAGACCAGCCACATGGCCGGCAGCGCCGCGCGCTCGCGGGCGAGGCCGAGCACCCGCTGCCCGAACGTCATGTAGTCGCAGGACTCGTTGACGAACCGGCGGCCCGTGCCGTCCACCATGAGCGACCCGGGCAGGGAACGCTCGGCGAGGAGCACCGACGGCGCGGCGTCGCCGACCGGCGCGACGGCGGGGAACCACCACGCCTGCTCCATCAGGTCGGTGCCGGCGCCCGCCTCCTGCGCGGCGCGGATCCCGTCGCCGGTGTTGCTGTCCGCGCCGAGGCTCCAGTCGCCCAGGTCGCGGTGGTGGTGGGCGTGCCGCAGCGGCAGGTTGTGGTCGAAGCCGCCGGTGGCGAGCACGACACCCCGCTCGGCCCGTACGGCGAACGTCGTCTCCCCGTGGCGCAGCTCGGCCCCGACGACCCGGTTCCACTCGACCAGGAGCCGCTCCAGCGACGTCTCGGTCCAGACCGGGATGCCGGCGCGGCGGACGCCGGCGAAGAGGCCGGCGGCGATGGCCTGGCCGCCGGCGGCGTACTCGCGCCCGAGCGCGAGGCCGCCGAGGCCCTGGGCGAGGCGGGTCACGATGCGGGGCAGCGCGCGAACCGGGGTCTTCGCCATCAGGTTGAGCCACTTGTAGTCCGCGCCGGTGACCGGCATGGGCACTGGTGCGGAGAGGACGGCGGGACGCAGCCGCGCGCGGTCGGCGCCGAGGACCTTCAGGTCGAGCGGGCGGCACTCGCAGCTCCGGCCGGCGGCGGTGCCGCCGGGCAGCTCCGGGTGGTAGTCGGAGTAGCCGCGGGCCCAGAGGAACCGCATCGGGGTGGTCCGCGTAAGCATCTCGATCGTGGCGGTGCCGTGCTCCAGGAAGCTGCGCCAGCGCTGTTCGGGCGCGGAGCCGTCCACGACGGCCTCCAGGTACGCCGCGCCGCGCTCGGGCGTGTCCCCGGAGCCCTCGGCGGCCAGCACGGGATTGGCGGGGATCCAGAAGGCGCCGCCGGAGCGCGCCGTGGAGCCGCCGACCCAGCGCGACTTCTCCACGACCACGACGGAGAGGCCGGCCTCGTGGGCGCTGAGCGCGGCGGCGAGGCCGGTGCCGGAGCCGATCACGACGAGGTCGACGGAGGTCGGCCGGGGCTGCCGGGGTACGGACATCGGGGAACTCCTTGCTACGGGGCGACGACGGGCCGGGTACCGGCGGCGACGAGCGCCGTCGTCCCCTCGGCGTCCAGGGGGCAGTGGGTGCCGGTGAAGATGCTGGCGGCGCAGAGGTTGCAGTGGGTGCAGCGCGACCGGGTGGCGGCGTCGCGGCTGATCTTGTTGATCAGATCCGGCTCCCGGAGCAGGGCGCGGGCCATCGCGACGTACTCGAAGCCGTCGCTCATGGCCGTGCGCATCCCGTCGAGGTCGGTGACGCCGCCGAGCAGGATCAGCGGCATGGACAGCTCCCGGCGGAACTGGAGCGCGAGGTCGCGGAAGTAGAGCGGCTGGTAGGGGTAGTCGCGGAACAGGAACCGGCCGAACATCTTCATGCCGAGCCGTAGCAGCGGCGGCTGGGGCGCGGCCATCGCCGCGAGCGGGATGTCGCCCCGGAACAGGAACATCGGGTTGAGCAGCGAGGACCCGCCGGTGAGCTCCAGGGCGTCCAGGTGCCCGTCGGTCTGCAGCATCCGGGCGAACGGGATCGACTCGTCGAGATCGAAACCGCCGCGTACGCCGTCGCTCATGTTCATCTTGGCGATGACGGCCACGTCGTCGCCGACGGCCTCCTTGACGGCGGCCAGGATCCGGCGCGGGAACTCGGCGCGGTTGGCCAGCGCACCGCCGAATTCGTCCCGGCGTCGGTTGAGCTTCGGCGACAGGAACGATCCGGCGAGGTAGGTGTGGCCCAGGTGCACCTCGACGGCGTCGAAGCCCACCTCGCGCGCCGCCGCGGCGGCGCTGCCGTGTGCGGCCACGATGCGGCGGATGTCGTCGTGCGTCGCGGCGCGGTCGAAGCCCATCGCCAGGGGGTTGAACCGCGCCGACGAGGCGAGCGAGGGCAGCCCGTTCGAGCGGGAGTTCGCCACCGGCCCGGCGTGCCCGATCTGGGCGCTGACCTTGGCGCCGGTGGCGTGCACCGCCTCGGTCAGCCGCCGCAGCCCGGGCAACGCCTCGGGCCGCCAGTAGACCTGCCCCCGTTCGGTGCGCCCCTCGGGCGCGACGGCGAGGTAGGCGACAGTCGTCATGCCGACGCCGCCGCGGCCCACAGCGGTGTGGTACTCGATCAGGCGGTCGGTGACCAGGGCGTCCGGGGTCGCCCCCTCGAAGGTGGCGGACTTGATGACCCGGTTGCGCAGGCGAACCGGACCGAGGGTGGCGGGGGCGAGCGGGTCGGGAGTCGGGCGCGTGGCGGTCACGGGGCTTCCTCGGGTGGGGTGATGCGGATGTCCAGCCGACGCAGCAGGGCGTCGACGGCGTGGGCGGGCGAGCCGTCGGGGCCGCCGTGGGCCCAGTCGTACAGCGCGGCCTGGGCCGCCTCGCGGTACGCGGCGGCGACGGCGTGGCAGATCGCCCTCGGCGCTCCCGGTTGACGCCGGGCGATCTCCCGGGCGAGGGCCTCGGTCCAGGGCGCGTAGGCGCGGCCGGAGGCTTCCGCCAGCTCGGGTTCCTCGGCGACGACCCGCATCCAGTACCCGCCCGCGCTGAGCACGAGCGCGTCGTCGGAGACGGAGGCCACCACGGCGGCGCGCAGCGCGTCCGACAGCGGGATGTCGAGGGGCAGCGTGTGGAACGTCTCGGTCAGCCGCCGGGTGGCGGCGGGCACCCCCACCCAGGCGAGGGCGGCCTTGGACGGGAAGTGCCGCATCAGGGTGCGGGCGCTGACCCCGGTGGCCGCGGAGATGTCGTCCCAGCCGGTGGCGCCGTAGCCCTTCTCCGCCCAGAGCCGCAGGGCCGCGGTGCCGACCGCTTCGGGATCGAGCACCGTGGGCCGGCCACGTCGGCGCCGCGCGGGCGGGTTGTCCGAGGCCATGCGGCAAGTGAAGCATTTTTGTCGGGAAGCGTCAATAATCGGCGACCGCCCGGCGACGTGACCGCGCGCTCCGCCTCTAGCCCGTCCGCTGCGCGACGAACACGAACTCCCGATCAGGGCGATCAGGCGCCTGCCGCACATCGAGCACCCGGTATCCGGCGGCGGTCAGGCTCGACTCGACCTCGTCGCGGTCGCGGAACCGCAGCGTCGAGTCCGACGTGACCACCGCCCCGTCGGACAGGAACCGGTAGGTGAAGCGGAAGGACACGAACGGCAGGTCGATCGCGGTTACTCGAAAACGCCGTTCCACCCGCCCGACGCCCGGGACGGATCGGATGACCGGGCCGGTGTCCGTCGCCCACTCCTCCCAGGCGCGACGGTCGGGACGCCGGGTCTCGAAGACGAGATGCCCCTGCGGTCGGAGCGCGGCGTGGATGCTCTGGAGCGTCCGTCCCCAGTCGGCGTCGGTCAGGAAGACCTGCGCCACGTTCCCGGTCATCGTGGCCAGGTCGGCGCTGAGCGCGGGCAGCGCCGTGGCGTCGCCGTGGATCCAGTGGACCGCGCCGGCCCCGTCCTTGGCCCGCGCGACGTCGAGGGACGCCCCGGCCGGGTCGACGCCGACGACCGCGTACCCGTGCCGGGCCAGCAGGACCGCCAGCGACCCGGTCCCGCAGCCCACGTCGAGCACCGTGCGCGCGCCCAGCTCACTGGCGAGCGCGAGGTAGGCGGCCAGGTCGTCCCGGTCGAGGTCGAAGGCGTCGTAGACCGGCGCGAGACGCGGATGGGCGAAGATCGCATCGGGCATCCGGCGACCCTACCGACGCGGCGCTCGTCCTCCACGCGGTGCGTCGCGATTGCTCGTGCCGGCCGACACCTGTTAAGAAGGGGCCCTTCCTCTACCGGAGGCGTTAACAGGGGGCCCTTCCTTACCCGCCCACCGAGCGGTAGACCTCCAGCGTCTGGCGGGCGATCGCGTCCCAGGAGAAGTGCTCCACCGCGCGCCGCCGCCCCGCCGCGCCGAACGCCGCGATCCGCCGCGGGTCGGCCAGCAGCTCGTTCATGCTCGCGGCCAGGTCGGCCACGAAACGCTCCGGGTCCAGCGGGGTGCCGGAGCCGTCGCCGGCCTGCTCGATCGGCACCAGCAGCCCGGTTTCGCCGTCGGCCACCACCTCGGGGATGCCGCCGGTGGCGGTCGCCACCACAGCCGTCTCGCAGGCCATGGCCTCCAGGTTGACGATGCCCATCGGCTCGTACACGGACGGGCAGGCGAAGACAGTGGCGTGGGTGAGCACCTGGATCACCTCGTGCTTGGGCAGCATCGCCGCCACCCAGACCACCCCGGAGCGCTTCTCCCGCAGCTCGGCCACGAGGCTCTCCACCTCGGCGGCGATCTCCGGGGTGTCCGGCGCGCCGGCCAGCAGCACCAGCTGGACGTCGGCGGGCAGCTCCCGGGCCGCGCGCAGCAGGTACGGCAGGCCCTTCTGCCGGGTGATGCGCCCGACGTAGACCACGCTGGGCCTGCCCGGGTCGATGCCGAGCCGGTCGAGCACGTCGGTGCCCGGGTCCGGGGCGTACTGCGCGGTGTCGATGCCGTTGTAGACCACGCGTACCCGGTCGGGGTTCACCCCCGGGTACGCGGTGAGCACGTCGCGCCGCATGCCCGCGCTCACCGCGATGATCGCGTCGGCCGCCTCGAACGCGGTCCGCTCGCACCAGGAGGAGAGCGCGTATCCGCCGCCGAGCTGCTCGGCCTTCCACGGGCGCAGCGGTTCCAGACTGTGCGCGGTCACCACGTGCGGCACCCCGTGCAGCAGCTTCGCGGTGTGCCCGGCCAGGTTGGCGTACCAGGTGTGGCTGTGCGCCACGTCGGTGCCGGCCGTACCGGCGGCCATCTCCAGGTCGACGCCCATGACCCGTAGCGCGGCGTTCGCGCCGGCCAGCGCGGCCGGTTCGGCGTACGCGGTGACGCCCGGTTCGTCGCGCGGCGCGCCGAAGCAGTGCACCCGCACGTCGGCGAGCCGGCGCAGCTCGCGGGCGAGGTATTCCACGTGCACCCCGGCGCCGCCGTACACCTCCGGCGGGTACTCGCGGGTGAGCAGGTCGACGCGCATCGGTGCCATGCCCGCACCCTAGTGCAGAGCGCCACGTCGCACGCGGTGCGAAGTGTGGGCGTCCGAGTGGTGAAGTCGGTTCCAGGTCGTTAGCGTCTGGGCATGGCTGCCAAGGTGCTCGCGATCGTCCTGGCCGGCGGGGAGGGCAAGCGCCTGATGCCCCTGACCACCGACCGGGCGAAGCCCGCCGTCCCCTTCGGCGGGATGTACCGCATGGTCGATTTCGTCCTGTCGAATCTGGCGAACGCCGGCTTCCTCAAGATCGTCGTGTTGACCCAGTACAAGTCCCACTCCCTGGACCGGCACATCACCAAGACCTGGCGGATGTCGACGCTGCTGGGCAACTACGTCACGCCGGTGCCCGCGCAGCAGCGCCGCGGCCCGTGGTGGTTCGCCGGCTCGGCCGACGCGATCTACCAGAGCTTCAACCTGATCAACGACGAGCAGCCGGACTACGTGATCGTCTTCGGCGCCGACCACATCTACCGGATGGATCCCCGGCAGATGGTCGAGGACCACATCGCCTCCGGCGCCGGCGTGACGGTGGCCGGCATCCGGCAGCCGCTGTCGACCGCCGACCAGTTCGGCGTGATCGAGGTCGGCGAGGACGGCAAGCGGATCCGCGCGTTCCGGGAGAAGCCCACCGACGCGGTCGGGCTGCCCGACGCGCCGGACGAGATCTACGCCTCGATGGGCAACTACGTGTTCACCACCCGCGCGCTGTGCGAGGCGGTCGAGCGCGACGCGGCGGACAAGACCAGCAAGCACGACATGGGCGGCAGCATCATCCCGATGCTCGTCGAGCGTGGTGAGGCGAACGTCTACGACTTCAAGGACAACGAGGTGCCCGGCAGCACCGACCGCGACCGCGGCTACTGGCGGGACGTGGGGACGCTCGACTCGTTCTACGACGCGCACATGGACCTGATCAACGTGCACCCGGTGTTCAACCTCTACAACTTCGAGTGGCCCATCTACACCGAGCAGCCGCCGTACCCGCCGGCCAAGTTCGTGCACGCCTGGGGCGAGCGGGTGGGCCGCGCGGTCAGCTCGATGGTCTCGCCCGGCTCGGTGATCTCCGGCTCGCTGGTGGAGAACTCGATCGTGGCGCCGAAGGTGAAGGTGCACTCCTGGGCGCACGTCGACGGCGCCGTGCTGATGGAGGGCGTCCAGATCGGCCGCCACGCGGTCGTCCGGCGCGCGATCCTGGACAAGAACGTCCACGTCCCGGAGGGCGCCGAGATCGGTGTCGACCTGGAGAAGGACCGCCAGCGCTACACCGTGTCCGACAACGGAATCGTCGTCATCGGCAAGGGCCAGCGCGTCGAGCCCTGAGCAGTCCCCACCGCAACACCCGAGGAGGATCCCGCAGTGGCCCACCCCCGTGCCGGCCAGCCCGCCCAGCCCGCCGACCTGGTCGACGTGCCCCGGCTGGTCACCGCCTACTACGCCGAGCACCCGGACCCGGACGACCCGGCGCAGCAGGTCTCCTTCGGCACCTCCGGGCACCGCGGGTCCAGCCTGCGCAACGCCTTCAACTCCGACCACATCCTCGCCGTCACCCAGGCGCTCTGCGACTACCGGCGCGAACAGGGCCTGGACGGGCCACTGTTCCTCGGCCGGGACACCCACGCGCTCTCCGCGCCCGCCGAGGCCGACGCGCTGGAGGTGCTCGCCGCCAACGACGTGACGGTGCTGCGCGACAGCCGCGACGGCTACACCCCGACGCCCGCCGTCTCGCACGCCATCCTCACCCACAACCGGGGGCGCACCAGCGGCCTCGCCGACGGCATCGTCATCACCCCGTCGCACAACCCGCCGTCCGACGGCGGGTTCAAGTACAACCCCACCCACGGCGGGCCCGCCGACACCGACGCCACCACGTGGATCCAGGACCGCGCGAACGCCATCCTCGCCGCCGGGCTCAAGGAGGTGAAACGCATCCCGTACGCGCGGGCGCGCGCCGCCGCGACCACCGGGGAGTACGACTTCCTCGCCCGGTACGTCGACGACCTGCCCGCCGTGCTGGACATCGACGCGATCCGCGACGCCGGGGTGCGCATCGGCGCGGACCCGATGGGCGGGGCGAGCGTGGCGTACTGGGGGGAGATCGCCGAGCGGCACCGCCTCGACCTGACCGTGATCAACCCGCTGGTGGACCCGACCTGGCGGTTCATGACGCTCGACGGCGACGGCAAGATCCGGATGGACTGCTCGTCGCCGAACGCGATGGCCTCGCTGATCGCCGCCCGGGACGACTACGCGGTCTCCACCGGAAACGACGCCGACGCCGACCGGCACGGCATCGTCACCCCCGACGGCGGCCTGATGAACCCCAACCACTACCTGGCCGTGGCGATCGGCCACCTGTTCCGTACCCGGGAGCGGTGGAGCCCGGCCGCGGCCGTGGGCAAGACGCTCGTCTCCTCCTCGATGATCGACCGGGTGGCGGCCGACCTGGGCCGCCGGCTGCTGGAGGTGCCGGTCGGGTTCAAGTGGTTCGTGCCCGGCCTGCTCGACGGCAGCGTCGGCTTCGGCGGCGAGGAGAGCGCCGGCGCGTCGTTCCTGCGCCGCGACGGCAGTACCTGGACCACCGACAAGGACGGCATCCTGCTCTGCCTGCTCGCGGCCGAGATCATCGCCACCACCGGCCGTACGCCCAGCGAGCACTGGGCCGAGCTGGCCGACCGCTTCGGCGCGCCCGCGTACGCCCGGATCGACGCCCCGGCCGACCGGGCGCAGAAGGCGGTCCTCGCGAAGCTCTCGCCGGAGCAGGTCACCGCCACCGAGCTGGCCGGTGAGCCGATCGCCGCGATCCTCACCACCGCGCCCGGCAACGGCGCCGCGATCGGCGGCCTGAAGGTGACCACCGAGTCAGGGTGGTTCGCGGCCCGCCCGTCCGGCACCGAGGACGTCTACAAGATCTACGCCGAGTCGTTCCAGGGGCCGGAGCACCTGGTCCGGATCCAGGAGGAGGCCAAGGCGCTGGTCGACGGCGTGCTCGCCACCGCCTGACCGCTCGCGGGGACGTCAGAAGTTCCGCCCGGGCGGTTTCTGCCGGAAATCCACCTTTAGGGGTGATAGGCGTCCTATGGTGTGGCCATGTCGGTCGTCCCGCGTCCCCCACCTCTGCCCGGTTCCGCGTCGCCCGCCTCCGACAGTCGAGACCCGGTTGCTCCGCCGGATGTCCACGTCCGTCCGGCAGTCGTCGGTGACGCCGCCTGGCTGGCCTCGGTCAGCCAGGCGTCGTTCGCCGGTCACCTGCACGACTACCTGACGTCGGCCCAGCCCGGCGTCGCCCGGTTCTGGGAGGTCGTGCTGGCGCATCCGGCGTCGTTCCCCGGCCGCTGTTTCCTCGTGGCCGAGACCGACGGCGGCGAGCGGCTGGGCTTCGCCGACCTGACGCTCGTCGACCCGGGACTCGCCCACCTCTCCTACATCTGCGTGGTCCGGGCCGCGCGCGGCCGCGGCGTCGCCCGTGCGCTGTTGCGGGCGTACCTCGATCGCCATCCCGGCGTACGGGGAATGCGGCTGGACGTCTTCGCGGACAACGCCCCCGCCCGGGCGCTGTACGACCGGCTCGGCTTCACCATCGAGTCCACGAGCACGTGGTGGGTCACCGACGTCGCGGCCGACCGATCCGCTCCGTCCGCCGGTGTGCGGCTCGACGGTCTGCACGCCGCCCGCGCCTGGTTCGACACCTACGGCTTCGGCGAGCTCACGGCCGTCGCCGGGGATTGCGGCGTGCGATTCGGTCGTCCGAGCGCCCGGGTGCTGCGCTGCTTCGACGTCGCGACGCTTCGGCAGCCGGCCGTCGTCGCCGCCGTGCTGCGCGAGTTCCCCGAGATCGATCGCGTGCTGGTCATGGCGCCGGGCGACGTCCCGCCACCCTGTGCCCTCGGTGACCTGCGCGCCGTCAACCGCTCGCTGAGGATGTCCACACCCGAGATCCGCACCCGACTGGAGCTCACGTGACGAAGACGATCGCCAAGACCGCCACCGACCCGGGTGCATTCCGCACCCCGAGCCTGTTCTACGGAGCGGCCCGGGAGGGGATGCGGGACCTTCTCGCGCAGCCCGAGGTGTGGCGAGGCGAGCAACGCGGCATCCTGTTGCCGTCGTTCATCGGCTGGTCGGCGCACGAAGGAAGCGGCGTCTTCGACCCGGTGACCGAACTCGGCCTCGACCCCGGCTTCTACGACCTGACCCCGGACCTCGCGGTGGACCTGGCGTCGCTGGAGGCCCGGCTCGCCGAGCGCCGGTACGACGTGGTCGTGGTCATCCACTACTTCGGCCGTACCGAGCGGGCGGTCGGGCGGATCCGCAACCTGACCGATCGGTACGGGGCGCTGCTGCTGGAGGACCTCGCGCACGCCTGGTTCACCCACGCGCTCGGTGGTCCGGCCGGGCGCACCGGGGAGGTGTCGCTCTACTCCCTGCACAAGATGCTGCCGATGCCGGGCGCGCGCGGCGGGATGGTGACCTACCGCAACCCCGACCGGCTCACCGGGCAGCGCGAGACCGCGCCGGAGCTGGCGCGGTACGTGATCGACCACGACACGTTGGGCATCGCCCGACAGCGCCGGGAGAACTTCCGTGCCCTCACCGCTCTGCTCGGCACCCTGCCGGAGCGGGGTGACGCCTTCGAGCTGATGTGGCCCGAACTCGACGAGGACGACGCGCCGCAGACCCTGCCGGTGCGGATCCTCGGGGCCGGACGCGAGAACCGCGACCACGTCTACGCCGAGATGAACCGCGCGGGATTCGGCATGGTCAGCCTCTACCACACGCTCATCGAGCACCTGCGTGACCACCCGACGACGGCGCACCTCGCGCGGCACATCATCAACTTCCCGGTGCACCAGGACGTCGCTCCGGACGACTACCCCGACCTGGTCGCCGCCTTCCGCCGGGCCCTGGACCCGCTTCCCGGCCACCGCACCGTGGTGGCGCCCGGGTTCGGGGGCGACGAGGCGGCGCAGGGCGCTGCCGTCAGCGCGGCGGGGGCAGGTTCCGGCGGTTGAGTTGCTCCCGTAGCCCTTCCGGGAGGAGCTCGCGTAGCTGTTCGGGCAGCAACGGCAGATCGAGCAGGCTCAGTTTGAGCTGGTTGCGTTCCTGGTAGCGGCGCGGGTCCAGACGGACGACGCGACCGGCGTCGCGGACGTACCGGACGTGGATCGAACCCTCAGTCGCCGCCTGACGGATCAGCAACCCGTCCATCTCCACCGCCACCGGCGCGGAATCCGGCCGTAGCTCCAGGTGCACGGTCTCGTGGGCGGAGAGCAGAACCGAACGGGAGATCCCGGCCATCGGCGCGGAGGGTGTCACCACCATCGCCTCGGTCGCGGGCGAGATCAGCGGGCCACCGGCGGCGTAGCTGTAGGCGGTCGAGCCGGTGGGCGTGCTCACCACCAACGCGTCGCACCGGTAGTAGCCGTAGCGCTGACCGTCGACCGCCAGGGTGGCGGTGACGAAGCCCGCCCCGGGCTGCCGGACCAGGGCGATGTCGTTGAACGCCACCACGTCGTCACCGCAGACGTCGCAGGCCAGACACGCGTGCGACTCGATTGTGAAATCGCGCGCCACCAGCCGTTCCAGCGCCCGGGGCAGGTCGGGCGGTTCCACCTCCACCAGGAAGCCCAGCCGCCCCAGGTGTACGCCGAGCACCGGCCTCGGGTCGCGGACCGCCATCCGCAGCGCACCCAGCATGGTGCCGTCGCCGCCGATGCTGATCAGCGCGTCGCAGTGTGCGGCCAGGTCGCCGTCGGGCACCGCTTCCACCGAGGCCGGCACCCGGTGCCGGTCCTCGCACCTGACGGCCAGGGTCTTGCGGTGCTGGGCCGCCCACCGTGCGATCGTCTCCACCACCTCGGAGACGTCCCGGGTGGGATGCAGCACCAGCCCGAACACATAGCCCGCCACCCCTACAGCTCATCACAACGGTGGGCGGGCCGTCCGGCGTACCGGAAGGCGCTCGGGCGGCGAAGTGTGTCCGAACAGGCGACCTTCCGTACCCGTGCTCGGCTCCGGCTCGTTGGACGCGAGGTGGAACGGGGGACGAGTGGAGCGTCGATGCGAGTCATGATCATGGCGGGTGCCCGACTGCGGCATCGGCCGGACCCTGAGGTGCGCAGCCCGCGCAGCCGGACGCCGAGGTGCGCGGTGAGGAGCCGGAGGTGACGGTGGCGCACGGCACGGACCGGTCGGCCGCCGGCGTGATCAACCGCCCCGGGCCGCCGTTCGAAGCGGGCCCGCGGGTGCGGTCCGGCTCAGGTGTCGGATCCTCCGTGGTGCGTGCCGCGATCGTGGTGGCGTTGCTCAACTTCGACCAGTTCCCGCGCCTGATCGCCCGGGGGTTCGTGGTGACCGCCGTGCTGCTGGCGGTGCCGTTGATCCTCCACGAGGTCCTTCGTCCGGCCTCCCGGGCCCGCGTCGTGGTGTTCGGGGTTCTGGTGCTCTTCGGAGTGCTCGCGCTACCGGGGATCATCCGCTCACCGGAATCCGAGTACGGCCAGCAGAAGTTCTTCCTGCTGGTGACCCTGACGATGGCCGCCGCCCTGGCGGTCGCGGTGCTGCGCGGACCGCGGGACGTCGAGATGTTCGCCGTCGTGTTCGTCGTGTCGGGCCTGGTGCTCGCGGTCGCGGCCCTGACGGGGGACTCGGAGGGCGGGCGGGCGAGTGGGTTCGGCTCCAACCCGATCTGGCTGGCCCGAGCCGTCGGGGCCGCGCTCGTGGCCCTCACCTGGCTCTACCTGCGCAGGCGTCTGTCGGCCTGGCCGGCGGCTCTCCTGGCCGTGATACTCCTCCTCGGCCTGGTCGCGACCGGGTCCCGGGGGCCGCTGCTGGCCACTGTCGTAGCCATGTTCTTCCTCGTCCTGGCCGGACTGCGGCTGAAGATCCGGCAGGTTCGCCGTGAGTGGGTCGGCCTGACCCTGATGGGTGCCCTGGTGCTGGTCGTCGCCGCCTTGCCCGCACTGCTGCCGCCCCGGGTGTACGCCCTCGTGGTCGACCCGAGCGAGGAGCTGTTCGGGAGCGCGCGCGCAACCATGCGCGAGGCCACCATGCCGATCATCGCCGAGAACCCGGGCGGAATCGGTTACGGCAACTGGGGCGACTACTCCGGCATGGTCGCCTACAGGTATCCGCACAACCTCTGGCTCGAACTACCGGCCGAGGCGGGGTGGCTGGTGGGAGGCGTCTTCGTCCTGGCCGTCCTCGCCGTGGCGGCCGGACTCTGGGTGGTCAGCAGACGTGAGCCCGCAGCGGGGCTCGTCCTCGGCCTGCTGGCGTTCTACGCGGTGGCGGTGTCGGCCTCCGGCGACATCAACGGGGATCGACCGCTCTTCGTCGTGCTGGCTCTCGGCGTGCTCCTGCTCGCCGGAGCGCGGGCACGGGCTGCCGGGGGGCGGCCGGGCGCGGCCGGGGCCCGGCGGCGGGCCCGTGCCGAGGGATGGGGGCCGATGTCCCCGGCCCGCCTGCCGAGCGGGGGCGGGCTCCGGGAAGACACCGGCCGGGCGCGGGCTCTCGGTTGACCTGGCGCCGTTCCCGGTGGCCCGCCATGTCGGGGGCCCGGCGCGGCGTGCTCAGCATCGCCGCCGGGTCGGCGGGCGGCCAGGTGCTGGCGCTGGCGGCCGCTCCGCTCCTGGCCAGGATCTACCGTCCGGCCGATTTCGGTCTCTTCGCCGTGGTCTCCGCGTTGGCGGTGACCATCGGCACGGTGGCCGCGCTCCGGTGGGAGATGGCGATCCCGATCCCCGAGCGGGAGAGTGACGCCCGCGCGTTGGTGACCCTGGGCCTCGCTGCGGCCTGCGGGACGGGCGCCGTCGGGGCGCTGCTGGTGCTGCTCCTGCGTGACGAGGTGGCCCGGTGGTTCGACCAGCCCGATCTTGCGTCCTGGCTGTGGGTGGTTCCGCCCACCGCCGCGGCGATGGGCACGGTTCTGGTGCTCAACCAGTTCGCCGTGCGACACCGCCGGTACGGCATGATCGGCCGGCGCAACCTGTTCCAGGCCGTGGGCGTCGTAGCCACGCAGCTCGTGGCCGGCGTGGCGGGCCTGCGGTCCGGCGGCTTGGCGCTCGGGTTCGGTTTCGGGCAGGTGGTTGCCGCCGGGGTCCTGCTCGGGGGCGCGCGCCGGCGCGGCGTGCGGTTCCGGGGCCTCGCGGCTGTGGCCCGGAGATACCGCCGGTTCCCCGTTCTCATGGCGCCGTCCGGACTCCTCAACATCCTCGGTACTCAGCTGCCGGTCCTGCTCATCGCCTCCTGGTACGGCAGCACGGTCGCCGGCTGGCTGGGCCTGACCCAACGGGTGATCGCGATGCCGATCGCGTTGGTGTCCTCCGCCGTCGCCCAGGTCTACCTGGCCGAGATCGCGCGGGCCGCCCGGGAGCGTGCCGTGGACGGGCGGCGGATCTTCCTCGGCGCCACGCGGAGACTGGCGATGATCGCTGTGCCCGGCGCGGTGGCCGTCGTGCTCGCCGCGCCGTCGGCGTTCTCCCTGATCTTCGGGCCCCAGTGGCACCGCAGCGCCGACTACGCACAGGCGCTGGCCGTCTTCATGGCGGCTCAGTTCGTCGCGTCACCGCTCTCCCAGACGCTTGTCGTGTTCGAACGTCAGGGTCTCCAACTCGCCTGGGACGCGGGCCGTGTCCTGGTGATCGCGGGCGCTGTCTCCGCCGTGGCGCTGGCCCACGGATCCGCGCTGGTCGCCGTCTGGGCGTTCGGTCTCTCCGGAGCTGTCACGTACGGCGTCGGCTGGCTCATGTCGTTGCGTGTGGTGACGGTGGCGACCCGGGCCGCGAGACGTGCCGCCTCGTCACCCCGGCTCGTTCCACAGAGCTGATGGACAGCGGAACAGCATCTCGACCCTGTGCGGCGTCGTTGATGCATCTGTCAGTCAGGAAAGGAGTGTGCCCAGATGCGGGGCTCGTACCACGGGCGGCCGGGGTGCCGGCCATGACCGATCGAGAACGGAAACCGGGGTCGGCGTTGCGCTTGCTGATCGTCTCCTACTACTTCCCGCCGGCGGAGTCGGTCGGCGCCCGCCGGCCCGGCGCCCTCGCCGCCTTCGCGCTCCAGCAGGGCTGGGACGTCCGGGTGCTGACCACCGTCGCCGCCGGGCCGGGGGACGAGCCGGCCCTGGTGCCCGAGGAGCGCGTGATCCGCGCCGAGCCGTCGCCCCGGCTTCCCCGGGTCAGGCGGATCGAGGCCGTGCCGGCCGACGGCGAAGTCGCCCGGCCGGTGCCGCGACTGACCAGGCTGAGGGCGAAGGCCAACCGTTCGCTCGTCCGTGCCGGCCTGGAGCTGCTCGTCCCCGACCCGCAGCTCAACTGGGTCCGGCCGGCCATCCGTGCCTTCCGCCGGTCCGCCGGCGACTGGCGTCCCGACGTCGTCCTGGTGTCAGCTCCGCCGTTCTCCGGGTTCCTGGTGGCGGCCGCGATCGCCAACCGGCTGCGGGTGCCCTGGGTCGCGGACTACCGCGATCTCTGGTCCGTGGGCAACGAGTACTGGGTGCGTTCGGCGCCGCGACGGGCGGTGGACGAGAAGCTGGAACGTCGCCTCCTGCGGTCGGTGACGGCCTGTGTGACCGTGTCGGAGCCGCTGGCGGAGACGGTCCGCCGTACGTTCGGGGTGGACACGCATGTGGTCATGAACGGCATCGACCGGCGGCCCCCGCCCGCCGGATCAGTCGATGCCGTTCCCGTCGGCGGCGGCCGGGCGACTCTCACACTGGCACACACCGGGTACGTCTACCCGGGGCGTCGGGATCCCGGCCCCCTGCTGGAGGCGATCGCGCTGCTGGGCGACGAGGCCAGCCGGGTGCACGTGACGTTCGCCGGCGAGGACCACGGGATCGTCGACGTCGCGGCCGGACGGGCCGGCGTGCGTGATTCGGTCACCAACCTCGGTTACGTCCCGCCGGAGAAGTCATGGCGGATCCAGGCGGACGCGGATGCGCTCGTCCTGCTCATGTGGAACGACCCGCGGGACGCCGGCACGGTGACCGGCAAGATATTCGACTACCTCCAGGCCCGGCGCCCCATCCTCCTCCTCGGGTACGAGGGTGGGGTGGCGGCGAAACTCCTGCGGGACCGGGGCGCCGGGGTGGTGTGCAACGACCCCGCTGCGATCGCGGCACGGCTGCGGGAGTGGCTCGCCGTGAAGGAGCGGACCGGACGGCTGCCAGCGGTGCCGGCCGCCGCGATGGACGGCCTGTTCCGCGAGGACCAGCTCGGCTCCTACCTGGACATCCTCCGCGACGCCGCCGGGAGGCCGCACCACACGCGCCGCCCGCGGTCACGCTGAGCCCGGCCCGCCACCGATCGATCCCCGTGCCCGCACGGCGCGGGGACCGATCGTGTGCTCGTCGTCGGCCGCGGCGGAGACGGCACCGGTACGTGGACCGGGCCGCACTGCGGGGCACAGGGCCGATGCGGGCGCCTCAGCGGACGCCGGTGAGGCGCCGTTCCTGGTCGAGGTCGAGCATCCGCGCCGACGGGTCGACCGCCACGCCGGAGGCGCGCAGGACCTTGCCCGCCGTCCGCGCGAGGATGCGCAGATCGAGCCAGAGGGACCAGTCGAGAACGTAGCGGACGTCGAGTTCCAGGCGCTCGGTCCAGGCCAGGTCGTTGCGGCCGTTCACCTGCGCGAGCCCGGTGATGCCCGGCCGGACCTCGAAACGCGTTCGCTCCCGGTCGGTGTACCAGGGGTCGTAGCGCAGCAGCAGCGGCCGGGGGCCGACCAGGCTCAGGTCGCCCCGCAGCACGTTGACCATCTGCGGCAGCTCGTCGATGCTCAACCGTCGCAGCGTTCGACCGACGCCCCGGCAGCGGACCCCGTCGGGCAGCAGCCGGCCCTCCGCGTCGCGGTCGTCGGACATCGTCCTGAGCTTGAGGACCCGGATGCGGCGCTCGTACCGGCCGGTGCGTTCCTGCCGGAAGAAGACCGGGCTGCCGAACTGGGCCAGGACGAGCAGCGCGGCGACGGCCACCACCGGTGCGGTCACCACCAGGACGACGAGCGCCACGGTGATGTCGACCAGCCGCTTGAGCCGCAGCTCGATCGTCCGCCGGGCGGGGCTCACCGGGAGTGCGCCTTCCCGGCGGCCGGCGGCGCGTACTCGCCGGGTGGTCCGCCGACGCCGGCGGCGTGCTCGATGACCTCGGCCATCCGCACCGCGGAGATCCGGTTGTCGAAGTGCCGGTGCGACCGTTCGCGGGCGCGTACGCCGCGCTCGGCGAGACGCCCGGACCGGAACTCGTCGTACGCGTGCTCGATGGCCCGCGCCAGGGCGGCCGGGTCGTCCCGGGGGACCACCCACCCGCAGCTCTCGTCCACCGTCTCCGGCAGCCCGCCGGCGTCACTGACGATGCTGGGTACGTCCAGCAGCGCCGCCTCGGGCGGCGCGCCGTGCCCCTCGCTCAGCGACGGGCTCACGCTGAGATCGGCCGCCCGGTAGTAGGGCCGCACGTCGTCGGCGGTGTCGATCCAGCGGACGGAGTGGTCGTCGGCGACCCCGAACCGGCGGATCAGCTCCTGCCGGTGCTCCTCCCCGGCCTGGTCCGAGCCGCCCCCGACGAGCATCAGCACCGCCTCGGGGTGCCGGGAGCGGATCTCCTGCCACGCCGCGAGCAGGACGTCGTGGCCCTTGAACGCGCGGTCCCGGTGGGCGGCGAGCCTCCGCGGGGGATAGACGTACGCCACCATGATCACGACGAACTGGTCCGGGCTCAGCCCGAGATCCGCCCGGCACTTCGCCCGTGCCTCCGCACGCGTCGCCGCCGTGTCGTCCGGCAGGTCGGCGGTCGCCCAGGCCAGGTTGAGCCCGCTGGTCACGGCCGGCCGGCGCGACGCCGGCACGCCCAGTTCGCCGTAGAGGCGCGAGGTGTAGCGGGTGCCGCAGATGATCGTGCGGTCCAGGCGCCAGAGCAGCCGCTCGACCATCCGGACCGCCCGTGACTCCAGGAACGCGGGGCCGGCGACGAACTGCACCCGGGCCAGGGGCAGGCCGACGGTCGCGAGCCGCGCGCCCAGCGTGGCCGCGTACAGGTGGTGGTAGAGCACCTGGGGCCGCAGGCGGCGGACGAGCCGGCGCAGCCGCCACAGCTCGGACAGCGTGGTGAGGCTGGGCCGGAAGCGGAACGAGAACGGCGACGCCACCGTCCGGATCCCGGCCTCGGCCAGGCGCGTGTTCAGCCGCCCACCGGGCGGGCAGATCACCACCACCTCGTGGCCGCGATCCCGCAGGGCGCACGCCTGCGGGACGGTCCAGAGCCCGCCGTAGTTCGTCTTGACGATGACGGCGACGCGCAGTGCCGGCCGGCCGGTCGGGTCGTGGACGGCAGCACCGGACCGGGGAGCAGGCTTCACGGGTTCGCCTCCGAGCGTTCGGACCCCGTCACGAGTAGTACGAGGCTTATAGTCGCTTTGGCGTTAAGAACGATGCTCGCGGCATTTAGTAACCAAAGCTCCTGTTTTTCGTTGCTCCTGCGGAAGAGATGCGCGACCGGTGGGAGCAGAAGTGGAATTCGTCGTCACGGAGGGTGCCGATTCCAAGGGGTCCAACCTGACGGGTGCCCTCGGGGGAACGGGCTCGGCCGGCGAGGCGGGGGGTGCGGCATGCACGCGGTGATCATGGCCGGTGGTCGGGGGACGCGGCTTCGTCCGTACACCACGGCGCTGCCGAAGCCGCTGGTGCCCATCGGTGACAGCTACGCGATCCTGGAGATCGTCCTGCACCAGCTCGCGGCGGCCGGGTTCGGCGGTGTCACGCTCGCGGTCAACCACCTCGGGTCGCTGATCCGCGCCTTCGTGGGCGACGGCCGGCGGTTCGGCCTGCGGGTCGACTACACCGAGGAACGGGTGCCGCTGTCGACCGTCGGCCCGCTGTTCGGGCTCCGTGACCGCCTGCCCGAGCACTTCCTGGTCATGAACGGCGACATCCTCACCGACCTCGACTACGGGGACCTGCTGCGGGCCCACGTCGCCGGTGGCGCGCCGCTGACGGTGGCGACCTTCCGCCGTCAGGTCAAGGTGGACTTCGGGGTGCTCGCCGTGTCCGACGGCCGGGTGGTCGAGTTCGCCGAGAAGCCCACCCTCGACTATCGGGTGAGCATGGGGGTCTACGGCCTGGCGGCCAAGACCGTGGCGTCCTACCCCGCCGGCATGCCGCTCGGTTTCGACCAGCTCATGACGAGTCTCATCGAGCAGGGGCAGTACCCGGCCGACTACCCCTTCGACGGCTACTGGCTCGACATCGGCCGTCCCGAGGACTACGACGAGGCCAACCGGACCTTCGAGGCACAGCGGGACATCCTCCTGCCCGCCGGCCTCAGGGAACTGCCGTGACGAGCGTTCTGCTCTTCGGCGCCAACGGCTTCGTCGGCCGTCACGTCCATGCCGCTCTCGCCGCCGAGCACGACGTCACCTCTCCCCGTCGCGCCGAGTGTGACCTGATCACCGCCACCGTGGGTGAGCTGGGCGCGCTGATCGGGGCGCACCGGCCCGTCGCGGTGGTGAACTGCACCGGCCTGCTCTCCGGAACCGATCACGACATGGTCGCGGCCCACACCCTGGTCACCGCCAAGCTCGTCGAGGCCGTGGCGACCGCCGCGCCCCAGGCCCGGCTGATCCGGCTCGGCAGCGCCGGCGAGTACGGGATCGTTCCCGACGGCATGGCGGTGCCCGAGACGTGGCCGGGCGCGCCGGTGAGCGCGTACGGCCTGAGTCACCTGGCCGCCACCCGGCTGATGGAACTCGCCGTCGCGGCGAACCGCCTGGACGGCGTCGTACTCCGGGTGTTCAACCCCATCGGTGCCGGTCTGTCGCGGGACAACGTCCTGGGCCGGGCGGTACGTCTGCTGCGGGCCGGACTGGCACGCGGCGCCTCGGAGATCGCCCTGGGACCGCTCGGCGCGTACCGGGACTTCGTGGACGTCCGGGACGTCGCTCGCGCCGTGGCCACAGTCGTGGCGGCACCGGCGGTGCCGCATCCCGTCCTCAACGTCGGCTCCGGCCGGGCGGTGCGGGTGCGGACGGTGATCAGGGAGCTGGCCGCGGTGGCCGGATTCACCGGCGGGGTCGCTGAGGCGGCACCCGCCGAGGACGGCCACCGCTCCGCGGGCGTGACCTGGATGTGTGCGGACATCTCGCGAGCCCGGCGGCTCGGCTGGAGTCCTGCCCACGAAATGACCGACACGGTGAAGGCCATCTGGGCCGAGGCGTCCGACCTCGACCGGACCGCACTGCCGAAGGAGTAGAGGTTGTATCAGCGAATAGGGGTCGTCGGGCTCGGCTACGTCGGCGTGACGCTGGCTGCCGCGTTGGCTGCCAAGGGGTACGAGGTCCACGGCGTGGACACCCAGCCCCGGGTTCGGGAGTCCCTGCGCGCCGGGCGGGTCCATGTGTTCGAGCCGGGCATCGAGGAGGTGTTCGCGGCGCACGTCGGGCGGTCCCTGCTCATCGAGGAGGAACTACCGGGCGACCTCGACGCCGTGGTCCTGTGCGTCTCGACCCCGGTGGACGGGACCACCCGTCGTGGCCGCCTGGAGAACCTCGCCGCCGCGGCCGAGACGGTCGCCCGGCGCTGCCGGCCGGAAACCCTGGTGGTGGTCCGGAGCACGGTGCCCGTCGGAGTCAGCCGGCGGGTCGTGCTGCCGCCGCTGGCCCGGGCGTGGGGCCGGGTACGCCTGGTCATGGCGCCGGAACGCACCATCCAGGGACAGGCCCTGCGTGAGCTGGTCGACCTGCCGCAGGTGGTCGGGGGGCTGGACGCCGCCAGTCTGGAAGCGGGGCTGGAGTTCTTCGGCGGGCTCGCCCGGGAGCTGGTGCCGGTCTCCAGCCTGGAGGCGGCGGAGCTGGTGAAGCTGGCGAACAACTGCCACACCGACCTGATCTATTCGTTCGGCAACGAGCTCGCGCTCGTCGCGGAGACCCATCAGCTGGATCCGTTGGAGGTGATCCGGGCGGCGAACGTGAACTATCCGCGCCCTGACCTCAGCAAGCCCGGATACGTCGGCGGGGGCTGTCTGTCAAAGGATCCGTACCTGATGGTCGAGAGCGCGGGGCAACGGACACCGCTCCTGGTCAACGCGGCCCGGCAGCTGAACGAAGAACTGCCGGTCCACGTCGCCGAGAACATGGTCGAGCTGATCCGGCAGACGTGCCCCCGGCTCGCGGGAGCCCGGCTGGCGGTGCTCGGATGGGCCTACAAGGGATGGCCGCCCACCGACGACATGCGGGGTACGCCGATCGCCGCGATGATGCCGATCTTCCAGGCCGCCGGGCTGGAGGTGGTCGGTCACGACCCGATGGTCAGTGGTGACGTCATCCGCCGGTACGGCGGCGAGCCGACCAGCCTCGACAAGGCGTTCGGTGAGGCCGACGCGGTGCTGGTCCTCACCGACCATCCCGACTACCGGTCGTTGCCGGTCGGCGCCCTGCTCGCGGGGACGACCGTCAAGGTGTTGTTCGACTCGTGGCGCGTCCTCGACGAGGGCGAGGTCCGGGCCGCCGGCATCCGGTACGCCGGTATCGGCTACCGGACTCCGAAGGCCGACGCCACGGCGGTGACCGCCTGATGCGCGCGCTCGTGCTCGGCGGGGCGGGCTTCATCGGCCTCCACCTGGTGGAGCGACTCAGTGCCGAGGGTTGCCAGGTCACTGTCGTCGACGACTTCTCGCGCGGTTCCGACGACGAACGGATGGCCGCTCTGCGGGCCCGTCCCGGTGTCGACGTCGTCTCCGCCGACCTGACGCGGCCCGAGGCCTGGGCACGGCTCCAGCCCGACGTCGACCAGGTGTATCTGCTGGCCGCGGTGGTGGGCGTGCGGAACGTCGAGGCGGACCCCGGCCGGGTGCTGCGGGTCAACACGCTCACCGTGGCCCATCTCGTGAACTGGCTGCGGCCGGGGCCGAAGGTCTTCTTCAGCTCGACGAGCGAGATCTACGCCGGTGGCGTCGATGCCGGCGTGGTGCCGGTGCCCACCCCGGAAGACGTCCCGATCATGGTGGCCGACGTGGCGTCTCCCCGGATGTCGTACGCGATCAGCAAGCTCGCGGGCGAGGCCATGCTGCTGCACCACGCCCGGGCCACGGGCGTGCCGGTGGTCATCGGCCGCTTCCACAACGTGTACGGGCCCCGGATGGGCGCCGACCACGTCGTTCCGGAGATGGCGTTGCGGGCGATGGAGGGTGAGAACCCGTTCCGGGTGTGGGGGGCCGACCAGTACCGCGCGTTCTGCTATGTCGACGACGCGATCGAGGCGGTCGTGCGACTGATGGACGCCGCCGTCGAGGGCCCGGAGGTCGTGCACATCGGGAACGACAGGGAGCAGACGAACATCGCCGATCTCGCTCGGCTCGTGCTCGACGTGGTGGGCGTCTCGGCCACGCTGCGACCCATGCCGGCCCCGGACCGGTCCGTGCGACGCCGGTGCCCCGATCTGGGCAGGCTGCGGCGGCTGACCGGCTTCGAACCGACCGTCTCCCTCACCGAGGGGGTAGGCCGGACCGTCGACTGGTACCGGGGCTGGCGGCAGACGATCGCCATGCCCGGGCAGCTGACGGCGGCACGCGACCGCACGCCCGTCTGACTCGGCGGCAGGAGGGCCGGCACCCGTAACGGGTGCCGGCCCTCCTAACGTCATGACCGAGCCGTCAGGCCGGCCGGTTCTCGTGCCGGACGGACTCCGCGGCGGGAGCGGCGGGTTGCGGCAGCCTCGGCCCGCCCGACATGAGACCGCGGGCCGCTCGGTAGAACTCCGTACGCCGCGGGACGAGCCTGTCCTCGGCGAACTCCCGGGCGACCGCGAGGTTGCGCCGCGACGCGGCTACCATCCCCTCCCGGTCCGCCAGGGTGCGACGGAGGACCCTGGCCAGGTCGTCGGCGTCACCGGCGGTGAACAGCATCTCCGGGGGGAGCAGTTCGGGGATGCCGCCGGCCGTGGAGCCGATGGCGGGCAACGCGCGGGCCATGGCCTCGATCAGAGCCCGGGGGAGACCTTCGGTCCGGGACGGCATCACGAAGAGGTCTGCGCTGTCGAGCCGGTGCCGCAGCGCCTCGACTGTGGGAATCCACCCGGCGAAGGTGATCCGGTCGCGTACCCCCAGGCGGGTGGCGAGTTCCTCCAGCGCGGGCTGGTAGCGGCCGGGACCGACGTGGACGTGCCGCACCTCCGGTGTCGACGGCCCCAACAGCGAGATCGCCTCGATCAGCGTGTCGATGCCCTTGTACAGCTGCTCCAGCGAGCCGACCGACATGAGGGTGAGCGACCCGGAGGGCGGCCGATGAGTGCGGGGCTCCGGCACGTAGGCGGCGGGCGGCAGGTTGACCGAACTGATGCCGGTCGAGAGCGCCCCGGGCCGGGTCGGGTACCGGGACTGCAGCGTCCGGCTCGTCTCGTACGACACGGCCACCGCGGACCCGCACTGCCGCTTGAGGTTGCGTGTGGTCCACGCGCGCAGGAACGGCCGCAGCGGGTGTTCCACCACGCCGGGGGCGAAGACGGCGTACGGGTCGCCGATGACCTCCATCGCGTAGGGGAGACCGCGTCGCGTGATGTGCCGGTGCATGTGGGTGGCGATCGTCGACGGCGTCCTCAGCAACACCGCCTCCGCGTCGGCGGCGATCCTGCGCACGGCCCGGTCGATCCGGGGCATCTGCCGTACGTACTGTCGCGGCCCCTGGTAGTAGGGGATGGGCGCCACCGTCACCCGGTCGCCGTCGACGCGGAGGGCGTTCGGCGGAATCTCCGCCACGTCCCGGGCCCGAGCCACGACCCGCACCTCGTCGAAGGCCTCCAGATAGCGGGACCAGAGCGCGTAGTCGGTGCCGAAGGTGACCCAGAAGCGGTTGTCCGGGGTGCGGACGTAACGGCATTCCTCGGTGATGGTCAGCCTCACGTGTCAGTGTCCTTCCGATGGCTGGTGGTGCGGTGACGCGGACGGCCACTGGGCCGTCCCCGGAGGCCGACGGGTGCCGCCGGCCTCCCGCCTCACGGGTTGAGCAGGAACCGGCCGATGGCGTCGTCGATCAACTGGGCCTCGGCCTCGGTGGTGGCGGAGCCGCTGGGCAGCGCGAGCCCCTGGGCGAAGAGGCGCTCGGCGGCGCCGGTGACGATGTGCCGTGCGTCCCGGAACACCGGTTGGAGATGCATCGGCTTCCACACCGGTCGTGTCTCGATGCCGTGCCCTGCCAGGTGTGCGGCCAGATCGGAAGCGTGCCAGCCGGCTTCCCGCGGGTCGACCACGATGACCGTCAGCCAGTAGTTGGCGTCGCCGTCGGCGTCGTTGAGCAGGCGCACACCGGGGCTCGCGGCGAAGAGCTTCGCGTATCGCTCCCGGGCCTGGCGGCGCTGGGCGATCATGCGGTCCAGCCGGCGCAACTGCGCCCTGCCCAACGCGGCGAGCAGGTTGCTCAGCCGGTAGTTGTAGCCGACCTCGGTGTGCTCGTAGTGGACGGCCGGCTGGCGGGCCTGCGTCGCGAGGTACCGGCAGCGCGCGACGAGTTCCTGGTCGTCGGAGACGAGCATGCCACCGCCGGACGTGGTGAGTATCTTGTTGCCGTTGAACGAGAAGGCGGCGGCCACGCCGAACGACCCGGCGGGCTGCCCCGCGTGGGCGGCGCCCAGCGCCTCCGCGGCATCCGCGACGACCGGCACTCCCGCCTCGGCGCAGACCGGCAGCATGGACGTGTAGTCGGCGCAGGCGCCGAACAGGTCGACAGGCACCACGGCGGCCACGTCGGCGCCCTCGGCGCGCAGCCGGCTCAGCGTCTCGGCCAGCAGCGCGACGTCGATGTTGCCCGTGTTCGGGTCGCAGTCCACGAAGACCGGTTCCGCCCCGGTGTACGTCACCGCGTTGGCGGTGGCGGCGAAGGTGAGGGTCGGTACCACGACCACCCTGCCCGCCCGGGCTCCGGTGCAGAGCAGCGCGAGGTGCAGCGCCGCCGTGCCGGAGCTGACCGCGACCGCGTGGCGTCTCCCGCTCCGCTGCGCGATCTCCTGTTCGAACGCGTCGAGCTCCGGTCCCGTCGGCGCCACCCAGCCGGACCGCAGTGCCGACAGGAGGTACGACTCCTCCAGAGGGCCGACGTCCGGGGGAGAAAGGAAGATCCGATAGCCCATGACGCTCCAATGCATTTGTGCGGCGTCACCGATGATTCCCCATGGACACCTCCGTCGGATGATTCTTGCGCCAATTCATATAATTGCTTGCGAGGGCGTAACCGATTCCGTCGGAAATCGTTTATCGGGCAGTCCGCCGCCTTATCCGATAGCATCCGCCGGTGCTGCACTTGCGACTGATCGCGCCGTCCGATCGATCGGCGGCCGTGGCCGACCTCCTCGCTGCCGATCCCGGTGTCACCCACCTCGCGGTCCTCCCGGGCGCGGCCCGGCAGCCACCCGGCGACCTGATCCTCTGTGACGTGGTGCGGGAGAGCGCGGACGGGGTGCTGCGGGGCCTTCAGGAACTGGGTGTCGAGCAGAACGGTGGCGTCTCCGCCACCGACGTGGAGCTGACCCTGTCCGCAGCGGCCGAGAAGGCCGCCGAAACAGTGCCGGGCAGCGGAACCGATGCGGTGGTCTGGGACGAGATCGCCGCGCAGACCGGCGAGCAGACCCAGCTCTCCGGCACCTACCTGGCACTGATCATCGTCGCCACCGTCATCGCCGGCATCGGCGTCCTCCTGGACCAGCCCATCCTGGTGGTCGGCGCGATGGTGGTCGGCCCGGAGTTCGGGCCGTTGGCCGCTCTGTGCGTGGCCCTGCTGCGGCGTGACGGCCGGACGGTCCGTTCCGCCCTCCGTGCGCTGGTGGTCGGCTTCGTCGTGGCGATGGTGGTCACTGTGCTCAGCACCTGGGCACTGACGGCCGCGGGCCTGGTCGGCCGGGAGATGCTCGTCGCCGAGCGGCCCCTGACCGACTTCATCTGGCGCCCGGATGCGCTCTCCTGGGTGGTCGGGATGCTCGCCGGGATCGCCGGAATGCTCTCACTGACGTCGAAGAAATCCGGCTCCCTGGTCGGTGTCCTGATCTCCGTCACCACGGTGCCGGCGGCGGCGAACGTCGCGGTCGCGCTCGCCTACGGTGTGTGGCACGAGGCGGCCGGCTCCGCTCTCCAACTCGTGATCAACCTGGGTGCCATAGTGCTCGCCGGTCTGCTCACCCTGGGCGTCCAGCGGTTCTGGTGGGGACGGTACATCCGCCCGGCCGGAACGTCCCGGGTGCCCGGCCGCCGTCGTCCGCCGGCTGGTGAGGCGGTGCCTCCGGCACCGCAGCCGGGTCCACCGTCCGGGCAGCGGGACGCCTCGCGCTGACGGTCAGCGGCTGCCGGGCAGCGCACACCGGTACTCGGGGAAGAAGTCCGGAGACGCCGACCAGGCCGCGTCCCGCCGCGTCCCCTCCTGCCGGTGCGCCGCGCACAACCGCCGGTACACCGGTTCGTCGAGCACGCGGGTACCGAGGTGGAACGGCACCAGCCCGTGCGGGGCGAAGGCCCGCTTGTAGCGGAAGATCCCGTCGTCGGGGGCATACCCGCCGCCGAGGACGAACCGGATCCGGCCCTGGGCGCGTCCCCACCGGCAGATCTCGAACTTGAGCAGGTCGTTCGGGCGCAGGTCGAACGCGGCCTGCTCGGTGCCGCCGAGGTAGGAGTAGAGACTCAGCGCACTCGACAGCACCAGCTCGGTGGAGACGACCCGCCCGTCGTGCAGTGCGTGGAAGAACGCGAACTGCCCGGGCAGTTCGTCGATGATCGTCTGGAAGAAGTCACGCGGGAAGTAGTAGCCGCTCGTCGCCGCCCGCCGGTCCATGGTGCCCTGGTAGATCCGCAGGAAGTCGTCGAGCCGTGCGCCGTCGAGGTCGACCTCGACAGTCACCCCGTTCCGACGGGCCTTGTTGACGTTCTTGCGCACCTTGTGGTCGAACTCGCGCCACATGTCCTCGTCGCTGGTGCGCAGGTCGCGGACGACGTTGACGAGCCTCTCCCGGACCGGGCCGGGCGAGGGCAGCCGCTCGTCGTCGAAGAGCGTGAGCCGGGTGACCTCGGACACCACGTTGCGGCGGGCGCAGAACACGTCGAAGGACTCCCAGAACCTCTTCGCGTCGAGTTCGTCGGCACCCTCCTGGAAGGCGCCGCCGTAGCCGTACGGGCTGGTGACGTCGTGATACCGGCCCGGCGGCACGTCCAGGTGCGGCGCGTCGACCGGGCGGAGCAGGAACGGGTAGAGGATGAAACCGCGCCCGGTGCGGGCGTACGCGGCCAACGGCTGGTCCTCCGGGCCCGCGAAGAGCCTGAGGTAGGCCGGATGGGCGAAGACCTCCCGGCGGCTCCAGGTCTGGTGGAGGGCGGTCCAGCGTTCGCTGTCCGACGTGCTGCGGGCGTCCAGGATCTCAATTCGCATCGTCGTCACTGCTGGTCAAACGACAGCGGGCCGGTGAGGTGTCGACGGCGGCGGCGTCCGCCGCCGACTACCCCCAGGAGTCCCCGGCGGCGAGCCGTCGCCGCAGCGCGTCACGCAGCGGAACGGACTCGCCGTCGCGGCCGCCCCTGCCCAGCACCAGGGGCGGCGGGTCCGGTTGTGGATCCACTCCGAACAGCCGGGCGCGCAGGCTCGCGGGCACGGTGAGCAGATGGAAACGACCGTCCCGATCCACCGCCCGGGTGTGGGCCCGGTCGATGTACCAGCCGCTGATCCGGGTGCGGTAACGCGTTCGCCCGTCGTAGGAGCGGGCGGAGAGCCGGGTGGTGCGGAGCCCGAGGCGGATCGCCTCGGCGGCGAACGACGCCACCAGTGCCGCCGCCTCGGCCTGGTCCGCGGCGCGCTGCCGGGCCTCGGCCTCGGCGTGTGCCCGCACCGCGCGGCGCTGCCGCTCGCGCCACTGGAGGTCGTCGTCCGCCACGTCGCTTCCCCTGCCTCTCAGGCCAGGCCGGCGCGTCGCAGGGCCTCCGCCATGGCGTCGTTCACCGGCGCCGCCGATCCGCCACCTCGTCCCTGCCGCGGCGACTGACCGCCGCGCGGGCCGCCCCGCTCGCCCTGGCCGCCGCGCTGCCCGCCGCCGTCGCCGCGCTGCCCGCTGCCGCGCCGGCCGCCGCGCTGCTCGCCGCCCGGACCGCCGGTCGCGGGACGGCCACCGGCCGGCGCCTCGTCGTCGAGCCGCAGCGTCAGCGAGATCCGCTTGCGCGGCACGTCCACGTCGAGCACCCGGACCTTGACCACGTCACCGGACTTCACCACGTCGCGCGGGTCCTTGACGAACGTGTGCGACATGGCCGAGACGTGCACCAGGCCGTCCTGGTGCACGCCCACGTCGACGAACGCGCCGAACGCGGCCACGTTCGTCACCACGCCCTCCAGCACCATGCCCGGCGTCAGGTCGCTGATCTTCTCGACGCCCTCGACGAAGGTAGCGGTGCGGAACTCCGGGCGCGGGTCGCGGCCGGGCTTCTCCAGCTCGGCCAGGATGTCGGTGACGGTGGGCAGGCCGAACGTCTCGTCGACGAAGTCGGTCGCGCGCAGGCCGCGCAGGATGGCCGACTTCCCGATCAGGCCGCGCAGGTCCTGCCCTGTGGAGGAGAGGATGCGGCGCACCACCGGATACGCCTCGGGGTGCACGCTGGAGGAGTCCAGCGGGTCGTCCCCGCCGGGGATGCGCAGGAAGCCGGCGCACTGCTCGAACGCCTTCGGCCCGAGCCTCGGCACCTTCTTCAGCTCGGCCCGGGTGCGGAACGGCCCGTTCGCGTCGCGGTGCAGCACGATGTTCTCGGCCAGCCCCGCACCGATGCCGGAGACGCGGGTGAGCAGCGGCGCGGAGGCGGTGTTGACGTCCACGCCGACGGCGTTGACGCAGTCCTCGACCACCGCGTCGAGCGAGCGGGACAGCTTCACCTCGGACAGGTCGTGCTGGTACTGGCCGACACCGATCGACCGAGGGTCGATCTTCACCAGCTCGGCCAGCGGGTCCTGGAGGCGGCGGGCGATCGACACCGCGCCGCGCAGCGAGACGTCCAGACCGGGCAGCTCCTGCGAGGCGTACGCGGAGGCGGAGTAGACCGACGCGCCGGCCTCGGAGACGACCACCTTCGTCAGCTTCAGCTCCGGGTGCTGCTTGATCAGGTCACCGGCGAGCTTGTCGGTCTCCCGGCTGGCGGTGCCGTTGCCGATGGCGATCAGCTCGACGCCGTGCGCGGCGGCGAGCGTGGCGAGCGTGTGCAGCGAGGCGTCCCACTGCCGGCGCGGCTCGTGCGGATAGATCGTGTCGGTGGCGACCACCTTGCCGGTCGCGTCGACCACCGCCACCTTCACGCCGGTACGCAGGCCCGGGTCGAGGCCCATCGTCGTCCGCGTCCCGGCCGGCGCGGCCAGCAGCAGGTCACGCAGGTTGGTGGCGAAGACCCGCACGGCCTCCTCCTCGGCCGCCTGCCACAGCCGCATCCGCAGGTCCGCACCCAGGTGGATCAGGATCCGGGTACGCCAGGCCCAGCGCACCGTGTCGGCCAGCCACTTGTCGGCGGGCCGTCCCTGGTCGCTGACGCCGAACCGGCCGGCGACGGCCGCCTCGTAGCGGCTGGGACCCGGGGTCGCGTCGGTGTCCCCCTCGGCCTCCGGGTCCATGGTCAGCTCCAGCACGCCCTCCTTCTCGCCGCGGAACATGGCGAGGATGCGGTGCGAGGGCAGCTTCGGGTACGGCTCGGCGAAGTCGAAGTAGTCGGCGAACTTCGCCCCGGTGGTCTCCTGGCCGTCGCGTACCCGGGAGACCAGCCGGCCCCGCGACCACATCTGCTCGCGCAGCGTGCCGATCAGGTCGGCGTCCTCGGCGAAGCGCTCGATCAGGATGGCCCGTGCCCCGTCCAGGGCGGCCGCCGCGTCCGCGACGCCCTTGTCCGGGTCGGTGAACCCGGCGGCGACCGTCTTCGGGTCCTGCGCCGGGTCGGCCAGCAACGTGTCCGCGAGCGGCTCCAGCCCGGCCTCGCGGGCGATCTGCGCCCTCGTGCGCCGCTTCGGCTTGTACGGCAGGTAGATGTCCTCCAGGCGGGACTTCGAGTCGGCGGCGAGGATCTGCGCCTCCAGCGCCTCGTCGAGCTTGCCCTGGCCCCGGATCGACTCCAGCACCGCCGCGCGCCGCTCGTCCAGCTCACGCAGGTAGCGCAGCCGCTCCTCCAGCGTGCGCAGCTGCGCGTCGTCGAGCAGGCCG
Source organism: Micromonospora sp. NPDC048887 (assembly GCF_040649715.1). Classification (NCBI taxonomy): domain Bacteria; kingdom Bacillati; phylum Actinomycetota; class Actinomycetes; order Micromonosporales; family Micromonosporaceae; genus Micromonospora; species Micromonospora sp. NPDC048887. The sequence goes on from NZ_JBEZGA010000004.1 coordinate 154,768, forward strand.
GTGGCCTCCTTGCGGTAGCGGGCGATGAACGGCACTGTGGCGCCGCCGTCGAGCAGCTCGACTGCCGCCCGCACCTGACGTTCGGCGACGCCGAGTTCCTCGGCGATCCGCTGGTGCACTGACTGGGTCACGATTGTCATCCGCCTTCTCGGGTGGTTTCCGCCCTGCATTGTGCCGTTCGCCTCCGACCGGCTGTGCCCGGCCCGCCGCCGGCTGCGCTAGCGTGGCGATCATGGAGGCACCTGCGGATCCGCGGGCCCGGCGGCTGTTCGGCGGCAGCGCCCGGGCGCTCGGCGACCTGGCCGCCGGCCCGTTCCGGGCCGACCGCGACCGGATCGTCGGCTCGCCGTTCTTCACCCGGCTGGGCGGCGTGACCCAGGTGATCAGCCCGGGTGGATCCGGGCTGCTGGTGCACAACCGGCTCACGCACAGCCTGAAGGTGGCCCAGGTGGCCCGGGCGATAGCGGAGCGGCTGACGGCCGACCCGGCGCACCGGGACCTGCTGGACAGGCTCGGCGGCTGCGACCCGGAGGTGGTGGAGGCCGCCGCGCTCGCGCACGACCTCGGGCACCCGCCGTTCGGGCACCTGGGGGAGCGGGTGCTCGACCGGCTGGCCCGGCAGCGACTCGGGCTGGCCGACGGTTTCGAGGGCAACGCCCAGTCGTACCGGATCGTCACCAGCACCGAGATCCGCGGCGCGGCGACCACCGGCCTGGACCTGACCGCCGCGGTCCGGGCCGCCATGCTGAAGTACCCGTGGACCCGGCTGGACCATCCCGACCCGCACCCGCGCCACCTTGACCCGGCGCCCCGGGGCGCGGCGGCCCCGCCGGAGGATCCGGAGAGCGGGTCGGTGAAGTTCGGCGCGTACCGCACCGAGCTGGACGACCTGCGCCAGGCGCGGGAGCCGTTCGCCGGGCGGATCCCGGACTGGCAGCAGACCCCCGAGGCGTCGGTGATGGACACCGCCGACGACATCGCGTACGCGATCCACGACGTGGAGGACTTCTACCGCGTCGGGGTGCTCCAGCAGGGCGCGGTGGCGGCCGAGCTGATGGCGTGGCAGCGCGAGTGCGGGCACCTGCGGTCGATCACCGCGTCGGCGCTGGAGGCGACGGCCCGGCGACCCGGCGTGGCGATCGAGCGGCTGCGCCGGCAGCTGCACCGCAAGGACGACTGGATCGCCGACGACGAGGCGTTCGCCGCCGCCGTCGAGCACGTCCGCGAGGAACTGGTGGAGGGGCTGCTGGCGCTGCCGTTCGACGGCTCGATCGAGGCGGAGCAGTACGTGGCCCGGTTCTCCGCCCGCTGGTCCACCCGTTTCGTGGAGGCCATCACGGTGACGCCGGACCCGGGGGTCCGCTCCGGGTACGTGCTGCTGGACAAGGCGCAGTGGCACGAGGTGCAGGTGCTCAAGTTCGTGCACCACCGGTTCGTGCTGGCCCGCCCGGACCTGGCCCTGCACCAGCGTGGCCAGGCCCGGCTGCTGGGCACGCTGGTGGAGGCGCTCTGGGAGTGGCTGCTGGACCCGGAGGAGGAGTCCCGGCTGCCGCGCCGGCTGCACGACCTGGTGGAGCTGGCCGAGGCGGAGCTGCACCCGCGTACCCCGGACCGGATCGGCCGGGCCCGGGGGCGGGCGATCATCGACTTCGTCGCGCAGCTCACCGACGGTCAGGCGGTGGCGATGCTCGACGCGCTGTCCGGCCGCTCCGGCGCGCTCTGGACGGACGCCTTCGTGCTCTGAGACGGCTCGGAGCACGAGGGCGACCGCGCCACCCGGGGACCGTGCCGGGTCAGGCGACCGCCTGCCACCAGCCGTCCACCGCGGGCGGCTCGTCCACCACGACCCGCTCGCCGGGGCGCGGCACTGCGAGCCGGACGTCGCGCGCCTTCGCCTCGGCCCAGAGCCGGTCCACCGGCTCGGACCAGTCGTGCAGGGCCAGGTTGAACGTGCCCCAGTGCACCGGCACCAGCAGCCCGCCGCGTACGTCGAGGTGGGCGGCGACCGCCTCCTCCGGGAACATGTGGATGTGCGGCCACGCCCTGTCGTACGCGCCGATCTGCATGAGCGTCAGGTCGAACGGGCCGTGCTCGGCGCCGATCGCGGCGTACCCGTCGAAGTAGCCGGAGTCGCCGGTGTAGAAGACCTTCCGGTGTGTGCCGGTGATCGTCCAGGAACTCCAGAGCGTGCCGTCGCGGCGCAGCCCGCGCCCGGAGAAGTGCTGCGCGGCGGTGGCGGTGAGCGTCAGCCCGCCGGCCCGGTGGCTGTCGGACCAGTCCAGCTCGACGATGCGGTGCTCGGGTACGCCCCAGCGGGCCAGGTGCGCGCCGACGCCGAGCGGCACCACGAACGGCGCGGACTGGAGGTCGGCGAGCGTGCGGACGGTCTCCATGTCCAGGTGGTCGTAGTGGTCGTGCGAGATCAGCACCGCGTCCAGCGGGGGCAGCTCGGTCAGGCGGACCGGCGGCTCGTGGATGCGGCGCGGGCCGACCAGCCCGGACGGGGAGCACCTGTCGCTCCACACCGGGTCGAGCAGCACCCGGTGCCCCTCGATCTCGACGAGCGTGGAGGCGTGGCCGTACCAGACGACGTTCAGTTCGCGGGTCGGGTCACCGGCCGGCGCGGAGGCCGGGCGCAGCAGCGGCACCGGGCTGCCCGGCCGCCGCTTCTGCTTGCCGAAGACCAGCTCACGGAGCAGGTTGCGGCCGGGGTCGGCGACCATCGTGGCGCTGGCGCCGGCCGGGTTGTGGAACGTGCCGTCGCGGAAGCGCGGTGACCGGGCCGCCCGTTCCGCCCGGGCGCCGGTGAGCCGCCCGCCGAGCTGGGCCGGTACGTCCCGCGCCGCCCAGGCCAGCCCGGCGACGGCGGCCAGCCCGGCGAGCTTCCACACCCGCCCGCCGCGCGTCCGGTCCGGTTCCCGCCCCGTTGCTTCCCGCATGCTCGTCCCTCCGACGTGTCCCGTCGTACACGGTAGCCACCAGCGCGCCGGTCCGCCCGCGCGACTATCCGCGACGGCTGTCAGTGCGGCCGGCGGCGTACCGCGGACGCCACGGTGGCCGCCCGTCCGCCGACCGCGCGGACCATCTGCGACACGTCGGGCAGCCATCCGCCCCGGACCGTCTCTCCGGCCGGGCTCGGCGTGAACACGATGCCCTGGTGCGCGGCGACCGGCTGCCGGGTCAGCCCGGCCAGGCGCATCAGCGGCCCGACCAGCACGTCGTACACGCCGGGCAGGGCGGTGAAGCCGAACCGCATGATCACGTTGAGCCGTCCCACCGAGACCTCCCGGCGCGGCCGGTCGAGGCATCCGGCGATGGCCCGGGCCACCCGTTCGGGCGAGGCGATCGGGGGTGGCGGCCGGCCGATCCGGCCCAGGTAGTTGGCCGCCTGCCGGTAGACGGGTGTGTCCACGCTGCCCGGGTTGACCAGGCAGATCGCGATGCCCGGCGTCTCCCGGGCCTCCTGCTGGAGCGTGCGGGCCAGCCCTTGCAGGCCCCACTTGGCCGCCACGTAGCCGCTCATGTAGGGCGCGGTGATGTGCCCGAGCACCGAGCCGGTGAGCACGAGCGTGCCGCCGCCGGTGGCCCGGAACATTCGCAGCGCCTCCCGGGCCACCGCCGCGGCGGCCAGCAGGTCGGTGCGGACCACCTGCTCGAACACCTCGGCCGGGGTCTCGTCGAAGCGGCCGTAGGACATCACGGCGGCGGTGTGCACCCAGGCGTCGACGCGGCCGAACTCGGCCCGCGCCGCGTCGGCGAGCGCGGCCACCGCACCGGGCTCGGTCACGTCCATCGGTACGGCGATCGCCCGCGCGCCCGACGCCCGGCACTCGTCGCGTGCCTCGTCGAGGGTCGCGGGGGAGCGGGCCGCGAGGACCAGCCGGTCCCCGCGACCCGCCAGCTCCCGGGCGGTCGCCCGGCCGATGCCGCTCGTGGCGCCGGTGACGACCACCGTCCGGGTCACGGTGCGAGCACGACCTTGACGCAGCCGTCCTCCTTCTTCTGGAACATCTCGTACGCGCGCGGCGCGTCGGTCAGCGGCAGCCGGTGGGTACGCAGGTCCTCCACGCCCAGCGGGTCGTCGTCGCGCTCCAGCAGCGGGATGATCTCGTCCACCCAGCGCCGTACGTGGCACTGCCCCATGCGCAGCTGGATGCCCCTGTCGAACATCTCCATCAGCGGCATCGGGTCCTGCTCGCCGCCGTACACGCCGGAGATCGACACGGTGCCGCCGCGCCGCACGGCCTTGAGCGCGGCGTGCAGCACGACGAGCCGGTCCACGCCGGCCTTGTCGGTCATCGCCTGGGCCAGCTTGTCCGGCAGCAGCCCGGCTGCGGTCTGGGCCATCTTGCCCAGCGGCGCGCCGTGCGCCTCCATTCCGACGGCGTCGATCACCGCGTCCGGGCCGCGCCCGTCGACCAGGTCGATGAGCGCGCCGGGCACGTCGTCGAGCTGGCTGACGTCGAGCACCTCGATGCCGTGGCGGCGGGCCATCTCCAGCCGCTCGGGGACCAGGTCGAGGCCGATCACCCGGCCGGCGCCCAGGTGGCGGCCGATCCGGGCGCTGAACTGGCCGACCGGGCCGAGCCCGAACACGGCCAGGGTGCCGCCGGGCGGGACGTCGGCGTACTTCACCGCCTGCCAGGCGGTGGGCAGGATGTCGGACAGGTAGAGCCAGCGCTCGTCCGGGCCGCTGTCCGGGATCGTGATCGGGCCGAACTGGGCCTGCGGGACGCGCAGGTACTCGGCCTGGCCGCCGGGGATCGAGCCGTACAGCGAGGTGTAGCCGAACAGCGACGCGCCCTTGCCCTGGCTGGTCACCTGGGTGGTCTCGCACTGCGCGTAGAGCTGCCGCTCGCACATCCAGCACGAGCCGCAGGAGATGTTGAACGGGACGACCACCCGGTCGCCCTTCTTGAGCCGGGTCACGCCGGGCCCGACCTCCTCGACGATGCCCATCGGCTCGTGCCCGAGGATGTCGCCGGGCTTGAGGTACGGCCCGAGCACCTCGTACAGGTGCAGGTCGGAACCGCAGATGGCGGTCGAGGTGATCCGGACGATCGCGTCGGTCGGCTCCTCGATCCGGGGGTCCGGGACGTCCTCGACGCGAACGTCCCGCTTGCCGTGCCAGGTCAGTGCCTTCATGCCTGTATGTCCCCTCTCCGGTGCCGTCCATCGGACTGCTACCCGGCAGGGGGCCGTTGAATCGGCGGCGCCGGTCACCGTGGCGTGAGGTCGACCGGCACGGCGATCGTGCTGGTGCTGGCGGCGGTGCCGGCCAGCGCGCCGATGTCGAGGCGGCGGCCCGCGCGGTCGGTGACGGCGCCGGCCGCGAGCCGCAGGCAGCCCACGGGCGTGCCGTGCGTCGCCGACGCGGCCTCCAGCAGCCGCCGCCGGGCCACCGCCACGGCGACCCGGACGGGGGTACGGGCGGGGACCGCCGGATGCGGTGTGCCACGCGTCCGGCCCCCTGCCGGCCGGGCCGGTGGCACCCGCACCCGCCGGCGCGGCACGGCCAGCCCGTCGGCGATCAGCTCGGCCGCCGGGACGTCGCCGCAGTAACCGGCCCGATCCGGCGGCAGCGTGAACGTCACGGTCCCGTCCGGGCCGACCTCGACGGCGACAAGTCCCGCCCCGGGCAGGGCCGCCGCCGTCATGATCTCGCCGAGGCCGAGCAGCCCGGCCATGCCCGGCGACGGCGTCCGGGCGGCGGCCGGATACCCCGTGCTGAGTTCGGCCGCTGCCACCAGCACCGGTGCGGCCAGCACGTACCCCAGGAACGGGCGGAGGGGCGCGGTCATGGTGCGCACCGCGACCCGGCGGTCAGAACTCGCGGTTGCCGAGCGGGATCTCGATGTTTATCGACTGCCCCTCGGACAGGAACAGCAGCGCGAGCTTGCGCAGGAACTCGTCGAACAGCCAGTAGCACTCCGGCGCGAGCGGGAACGGCAGCAGCGCCTCCCGGACCGCGATGAACGGGCCCCAGCTCGTCCGCAGCAGAGTGTCCCAGAGCAGGTCGCGCGGGATCTCCAGCCAGTTGGCGATCTGGTTGCCGAGCAGGAACCGGGTGAACGAGCCGAGGATGGGCTTGCTGAGCAGCCCGGCGTCGATCTCCCTGCCGAGGCCGAGCAGGATGTCCGCCAGCGCGTTGCCCTCGCGGGTGGGCGCCAGCACCGGGTCGAGGACCTCGGCGGCCTGGGCGTTCGCCTCGCTCCAGGAGGCGGGAATGTACTCGTCCTTGATGCCGAGCATGTGGGCGGCGACCTGCCACAGGTGCAGGAACGCGGCCGACTCGGCGGCGGGGATCGGGACGCGCCAGTCGGTCAGCTTCCGCATGACCGTGGTGGGCAGGCTGTGCCAGGTGACCATGAGGTCCCGCTGGCTGATCGGGATGTCCTCCGGCGCGACCTCGGCCCAGTCCGGCGACTGCGGCAGGAGGTGACGGACGCCCGCGTGCGCCAGCCGGGTCTTGACCGCGGTCACGATCATCGAGCCGTCGGGCTGGTACGCGTTGGCGGTGCCGATGTCGTACCCGAGCTTGGCGGTCTTGGAGATGCGGTCCTTCATGTCCGCGCCGCCCTTGGAGTAGTAGACGGCGCGCGCCTCCTTCGGGATGACGGTGCTCATCATGCCGCTGGCCAGGCCGTAGAGCACGCCGAGGTAGAGACCGCGCTTCTCGTTGAAGCGCACCGCGGTGGCCAGCTTGCCCTGGTCCACCCAGGACGGCAGCACGCGTGCGCGTTCGATGAACGCGCGGACGTCCGCCGGGAGGCCGACCGGCAGCGGCTGGCCGTTCCTCGTCCACGTCCGCAGCAGTTGGTTGACAAGTGGCGCCTCGCCCCGGTCCAGGAGGGAGGCGACGAGCGGGTCGGCCTCCTCGTCCCACACCCAGCGCGGGTCCACGCCCGCCCCGGCGCCGGCCACTGATCCCGTCGGGGACCAGGTCCACGCCGACCGGGCCTGTGCCGGCGCGGCGACGCTCAGCGCGCCGAGCGCGCCCAGTGCCCCACCGGCCTTCAACATCTTGCGCCTGCTTACCGGTTCCACGTCCACTCCTCGGGGTCGAGGCCGCTGATACGGTGAAACAATTGTTGCGCCCGTGTATCACATGAGAGCACGTGGTAACGGTGTCCACAAGGCTCGCGACGACAACTGTCGATGGTTTGCGATGAGGGGAGTCCACGGTGGCGCTGGTCGAGGGGATGCTGTCGGGCAAGGTGGCGTGGGTGACCGGCGCCAGTCAGGGCGTCGGCGCGGCGATCGCCGAAGGGCTGGCCCGGGCCGGCGCGTCGGTGATCCTCCAGTCCCGGCGGCCGGATGCGCTGGACGAGGTGCGGGACCGGATCGCGGCCGGTGGCGGCACGGCGGAGGCGGTCGCCGGTGACGTCGCCGACGAGTCGGCCGCGAACGCCGTGGTGGCCCTGGCCCGGCGGCGCTGGGGGCGGCTCGACGTCCTGGTCAACAACGCCGGCATCAGCCCGGCGCTGCATCGCAGCGAGCGGCTCGGCCTCGGTGACTGGCAGCAGGTGATCGACACCAACCTGTCCGGGGTGTTCGTCTGCGCCCGCGCGGCCGGCGCGGTCATGGTCGGGCAGGGCGCGGGCAGCATCGTCAACATGTCCTCCGTGCACGGTCAGGTCGGCTTCCCGCGCCTGGCCGCGTACAGCGCCAGCAAGGGCGGCGTCGAGCAGCTCACCCGCACGCTGGCGCTGGAGTGGGCAGCGGCGGGCGTACGCGTCAACGCGGTGGCGCCCGGCTACCTGGAGACCCCGATGACCGAAGGGCTGCGCGGCCACGAGCAGTGGTCGAAGCGGCTGCGCGACCGCATCCCGATGGGCCGGTTCGGCCGCCCCGAGGAGGTCGTCGGCGCGGTGCTGTTCCTCGCCTCGGATGCGGCGAGCTACGTCACCGGCAGCGTGTTGCACGTGGACGGTGGCTTTACCGCGCAGTGAGCGTGGGTCGTTTGGTTAGTCCGCGTTCGGCACCGGCGTCTCGCCGCAATGCGATATCACGCCGGATCACGGCCACTCCTTCCCAGAAAGTTAACCCTCGTTTACAGTGCTGCCATCGGCTGCGGAACCCGCGCGGGCACCACGGCGAGGGGTGCGGCCAGCCCTGCCACCACCAGGCCCGGTTGCGTGTGAAGGAGTAGCCCATGGACCCCTCCGACGTCCTCGCCGAGAACTGCGCCAAGAAAGCCGCCGACCTGACCGTCCCGGCACTGCTGCACCGCAACGCCACCGAGTACGCCGACCGGCCCGCGCTCACCACGCTCGGCCGCGACGACACCCGCACCTGGGCGCAGCTGCGCGACGAGGTCGCCGAGATGTCCGCCGGCCTGGCCGAGACCGGCCTGGAGGCCGGGCGGCACATGCTGATCATGATGTCCAGCCGTACCGAGCACTGGCTGGTCGACCTCGCCGCGGTCCACGTGGGCGCGGTGCCGTCCACGATCTACCCGACGCTCAGCGCCGAGCAGATGCGCTACCTGGCCCGGCACAGCGCCGCCCAGGTGCTCGTCCTGGAGGGCCCGGCCGAGCTGGAGCGCTGGCGGCCGATCCTGCCCGACCTGCCGGACCTGCTGCGGGTGGTGCTGGTGGACGAGCCGGGCGAACCGGCCGCCGACGTGGTGCCGCTGTCGCGCGTGCGTACCCTCGGGCGGGCCGCCCGCGAGGCGGACCCGGACGCCTTCGAGCGGCGCTGGCGCACGATCCGGCCCGAGCAGCCGGTGACGCTGCTCTACACCTCCGGCACGACTGGTAACCCGAAGGGCGTCGTGCTCAGCCACCACAACGTGATCTACCAGGCGGTGGCGCTGGACGCGATGGTGTCCGTCCCCGACCACGCGCCGACGGTGGCCTACCTGCCGCTCGCGCACATCGCCGAACGGTTCCTCGGCATCTACAACCCGATCCACCGCGCCGGGCACGTGACGATCTGCCCCGACGCCACGCAGCTCGTCGCGGCGCTGCGCACCGTCGGCCCCGCCTCGTTCTTCGGGGTGCCGCGGGTCTGGGAGAAGATGGCCGCCGGGGTCCAGGCGCACCTGGCCGGCGCCGAGCCCGCGGTCCGCGCCGCGGTCGCCGCCGCGAGTGCGGTGACGCTGGAGGCGTACGAACTGCGCGCGGCCGGAGAGGCGGTGCCGGACGAGCTGGCCGCCCGGGTGGCGCAGGCCCGCGACACCGTGCTGCGGCCGTTGCAGGCCACCCTCGGCCTGCACAACATGGTCTGGCCCGGCAGCGGCGCCGCCCCGATCCCGGTGGACGTGCTGCGGTTCCTCGCCGGGCTCGGCGTCGACGTGCTTGAGGTGTGGGGGCTGACCGAGACGACCGGCACCGCCACCCTCAACACTCCGGACCGCTTCCGCACCGGGAGCGTCGGCCGCCCCAACGTGGGCATGGAGGTGCGCCTCGCCGACGACGGCGAGGTCCTCGTCCGGGGTCCGCTGGTCTGCTCCGGCTACCTGCGCGAGGACGGCGGCGTCGAGCCGGTCGTGGACGCGGACGGCTGGCTGGCCACCGGCGACGTCGGGACGCTCGACGCCGACGGCTTCCTCACCATCACCGACCGCAAGAAGGAACTCATCATCACCTCCAGCGGGAAGAACATCTCGCCGGCGCAGATCGAGAACCTGCTGCGGGCGCACCCGCTCATCGGTCAGGCGGTGGCGATCGGCGACCGGCGGCCGTACGTCACGGCGCTGATCGTGCTGGACGAGGAGGTCGCGCCGCAGTGGGCGCGTACGCACGGCATCGCCGACCCGCAGCTGCCCGCGCTGGCCTCGGACCCGGTGCTGCTGGCCGAGATCCAGGCCGCCGTGGACGCGGCGAACGCGCGGCTCGCCCGGCCCGAGCAGGTCAAGACGTTCCAGGTGCTGCCGTCGGCGTGGACGCCGGAGTCGGGCGAGCTGACCCCGACGCTGAAGCTACGGCGCCGGGTCATCGTCGACAGGTACGGCGACCGGATCGACGACCTCTACCGGCCGGGCGACGCGGCGGCCGAGCCCGTCACGCAGTAGCGCCGGGTCCATGCCGGGCGGGGGTGGCGGCGCGCCGAGGTCGGCGGGCCGGTACCCCCGCGGGTAGCCGGGATAGGTGCGGTTGCGCGGCGCGCGGGTCAGCCGGCTCACGGTCCGCGCGGGCAGCCGCCGCACCACGGCGGCCCGGGCGCGCAGCACGCCGTCGACCAGCGCGGGCAGCGGTCGCGGGGCGGCCGGGAGCCCGAAGGCGGACCGCATCTCGGCCGGCAGCAGCGCGCGCACCCCGAGCCGCGCGGCCGGGCGCAGCGGCGCCGGGTACCAGGACGCGAACAGATCCAGCGTGTACGCCGCGACCCGCTCGTTGCTCGGCGTGCGGCGGAACGTCTCCCGCTCGTACGCGTCCTTGAACGCGCGGAACGCGGCGAAGTCCGCCGGGACGTCGCGGATGCCCATGCGCGTGCCGACCGCGCGGTAGTAGTGGAACGCGGCCAGCCGCTCGTGCTCGTGCAGCGGGCGCCAGCCGTAGCGGTCCAGCCAGTCGATCGGCTCGTAGACGAACGTGGACAGCACGTAGCGCATGTCGTCGTCGGAGATCGCGTACCGGCCGTGCGCCCGGTTGACCACCCGCAGCGCCTCCCGGCCGCGCGGCGAGTCGTAGCCGTGCTCCAGCAGCTCGGCCATCAGCAGCGCGGTGTCGTCGTAGCGCTGCTGCGCGCGCAGCCGGAACTCGCCTGTCGCGTCCAGCAGCGCGGAGATGCTCGGCACGCAGAACGTGCGCAGCAGCGCCAGTTCCAGCGCGCGCTGGTAGTCGAAGGGGAACTCGTACCCGGCGGAGAGCCGGTAGATCTCGTGATGGTCGCGGACCGGATCGAGCGTCTCGATCCGCCGCAACCAGCGGTACCGCCCGTCACGAGCCATCGCCACCACCCCCACCGTCCACCCTTGCCGATGCAGTCAAGCTCCTCTATGTTAATAGAAAATCACATCCCCGGATAACTCGAAACCTGCTTGTGCGCACCTCGCGGGCCGGTGTTCAGGGCGATGTCCGGTCGAAACCGGGAAGTGGTGCTAATGGAGAATCTCAGTAGACGAAGCGTCCTGACGCTCGGTGCCGCGCTGGGACTGGTAGCTGTGGCGGACGCCCCCAAGGCGTGGGCGTGGTCGTCGTCCGGCTCTATCGCCGGGACCGACACGGTCACCGACCCGTGGGACGTCTGGGACGACGACACCGACCCGCTCGTCGCCTCGATGCTGGACGCCGGTCAGATCCCGGCCGTGAACACCGCGTTCGCGTCCTGGATCCGCAACGGCGACGCGCTGCCCGCCGGCCTGCCCCCGGCGCTCACCACCTACCTGCGGCGGGTCAACACGCTGCCGTCCTGGGCCGACCAGGCCAAGCTGGACCGGGCCGCCCAGTTCAACAAGCGCATGAGCATGTACCTGTTCCTGCTCTACGGCCTGGGCAGCGGGATCATGAGCACGGTGATCCCGCGCGAGGCCCGCAACGTCTACTGGTCCGAGGGCGGCGCGGACATGAAGTCGCGCGCCGCGAAGACCTTCACCTACGGCTACGACCTGAGCGCCCCCGACGCGTTCAAGGCCACCGGCAGCTTCGTGGTGACCTCGCACAAGACGCGGCTCACCCACGCGGCGGTGCGGCACCTGCTGCCGCGGTCCGCGCCGTGGCGCGGCGTCACCGACCACCCGATCCCGATCAGCAACGGCGACATCCTCATCACCTTCCACAGCCTCGGCACGTACGTGCACCGCAAGCTGCTCGACTGGCGTCGCTGGGGCCTGCGGATGTCGGCTGCGGAGGAGGAGGCCTACCTGCACATGTGGCAGGTCGCGCTGCACCTGCTCGGCGTCCGCGACGAGTTCATCCCGAACAGCTGGGCCGCCGCCGAGGAGCAGTCCCGGTACGCGCTGTCCCCGCTCCTCGCGCCGACGCCCGAGGGCATCGACCTGGCCGACATCCTGCTGAACCTGACGTCCTCGGTGGACCTCGGCGTCACCCGGGGATTCCAGCGGGAGTTCGCGCGCTACGTGCTCACCGACCGGATCGGCGACTGGTTGCGGCTGCCGCGCGACTACATCTCCCGGGGCGTGATCGAGGCCGGCTGGCCCACGTACGTGATGTTCCGCGAAGGGCTCTCGCCGCTCATGCCGGAGACGTTCGGCCTGTTCGACAGGTTCATCCGCGGGCTGGCGATGCTGTTCCTCAACAACGGCTCGTCCGCGTCGCACACCCCGATCACGATCCCGGTGATGAACCGGCCGGGCACCTGAGCGGATGCGGCCTCACAGCGTCAGGGCGCCGGTGACCAGCGCGGTGACCGCGTCCCGGTGACCGGGCGAGTCCTGCCAGCGCAGGGCCCGCCCGGCCTCCACCGCCACGCCGAACCCGGCGTGCACGAGCAGCCGGGCATGCCGCCGGTCCAGGTCCGGCCGGACCGCCCGCAACTGCTGCTCCCAGACCGCGATGTGCTCGCGCTGGGCGAGGATCAGCGGACGCCGTACGTCGGCGGGCAGGCCGGCCACCTCGGCCTCGGCCACGCTGTTGAGGGTGTTGTGCTCGAAGCAGTAGGCCACGTACGCCGCCGCCAGCGCGACCACGGCCTGCCGCGGGTCGGCCGCCCGCTGGAGACTGCGGTCGACCGCCTGGGCGAGCAGTTCCGCCGCCTGGAGGCAGGCGGCCACCAGGATGTCCACCTTGCCGGGGTAGTGGCGGTAGATCGCGGACGGGGCGAGCCCCACCGCCTGGGCGATCTGCGCGTTCGTGACGGTGGCGAAGCCGTCCCGGGCGAACAGCGGCACGGCCGCGGCCAGGATCTGCGCGCGCCGGGTGCGGGGCACCGGCTGGGCGGGCAGCTCCACCAGCCGCGCGGTCCCGGCGGCTGTCGTCGGATCGGTGGCGACCACCCGCATCGCTGACCGCAGCACCAGGTCCTCGATCCGGCGCTGGGCGATCGAGGTGTGGTGCATGGTCACCGAGCCGATCACACCGAGCGCCGCCACCGCCCGCAGGCGCTCGTCGGGCAGCGGGTACTCCCGCCGTACCATCTCGGTCACCCGGCCCACGACGTGGCCGAACTTCGCGCGGAGCAGGTGGCGGTCCGCGCGGCCGAGGTAGCGGGCCTCCCACCGGTAGAGGCCGCCGGAGGAGCGGTGCGCGACGGTGACCCGGGTGAGGGCCAGCAGCACGTCGGCCAGCGCCGCGTCCGGCGGCCACTCGTCGACGGCCCCGACCAGGTTGTCCACCATGACGTTCGCGCACTCGGCGAACAACGCGTACTTGTTCGGGAAGTGCCGGTACAGCGCGGGCGCGCTGATCCCGACCGCCGCGGCGATCTCCTCCATGGACGCGCCGTGGTAGCCGCGCTCGCTGAACACCTGCCCGGCCGACTCCACGATGACCTGCCTGCGGTTGCGTGGCCGGGTGGCCGCGGCCGGCCCGGTGGTCACCGGACCGTCCGGGCGGACGCGGACGGGCACAGGACCATAGGTGTCAGTCAACCACAGGGCCTCACGCCGCCCGGGCGGTCGCTGGACGCCGGTCAGGCGTGCAGGACGGCGAGCGCGAGCCGGGCGGTCTGGTCGTCGTAGCCCGCCGTGCGGTCGAAGCGGCCGAGCCGCCCGACGTCGGTGACCACGTTCAGCGCGGCGTGCACGAGCACCCGGGCGTCGCCGGCCGGCAGCTCCGGTCGTACCGCCCGGACCAGGCCCACCCACTCCTCGACGTGCAGCCGCTGCGCGCCGCGCAACTGGTGACGGTCCCGCTCCGGCAGGTTGTTGTTCTCCGCCAGGTACACCGCGACCAGGTCGCTCTGGCCGAACGCGAAGTCGACGTACGCGCGCACCACCCGGTGCAGCGCGTCGGCCGGGTCGCTCGCCTCGGCGATGGCCGCCGTGGTGGCACCGGTCAGCCGGTCGGTGGCCCGGTAGTAGGCGGCCGCGAGCAGGTCGGCCTTGCCGGGGAAGTAGCGGTACACGCTGGATGCCTGCATGCCCGCGGCGCGGCCGATGTCCTCCACCGCGACGGCGTGGTAGCCGTGCCTGTGGAACAGCCGCATCGCCTCGATCAGCAGCAGCTCGCGGCGCGACGCCGGGCGGACCGGCCCGGTGGCGGGGGAGTCCTCCACCCCGGTGCGCCGCCGGGGCGGCACCGTGGGCGCGTCGGTCCGCAGCAGCGTCCGGGCGACGCGGGTGAGCAGGTGCTCGGTGTCGGCACCGGCCGTCCGGTACGTGGTCACGCTGCCGAACGCGCTCAGCGCCGCGTTCACCAGCAGATCGGCCTGCGCGGCGGTCAGCTCGGGGCGCAGCTCGCGCAACGGCGCGGCGACGCGGCCGATGAGCGTGGCCATCGACGCGGCGAACTCCTGCCGGTGCTCGGGCGTCAGGTAGCGGCCCTCCCACTGGTACAGCCCGGCCACCCGCCGCCTGCTCACCGTGACCTCGGCGAGCGCGCGCAGCAGTTCGTCGAGCAGCCCGTCCGCGTCGTTCGCCGCCGGCTCCTCGGTCGCGGCGAGCAGGGCGCCGACGACCTCCCGGGTGGCGTGCACGAGGATCGCGTACTTGTTAGGGAAGTGCCGGTAGACGGCCGGCCCGCTGATGCCGACGGCGGCGGCGATCTCGTCGACCGAGACCCCGTGGTAGCCCCGCTCGCAGAACAGCTCGGCCCCGGCGAGCGCGATGCGGGCCTTGCGGTCCTTGGGCCGCCGGACCGGTGCCGGGACGGTGTCGCCTGCTGCTCGTCGCACCGCTACAGGTTAGCGCCCCCTCGCGTCCGTCAGGTGGTGCCCCACGCGCTTCCCGTCGCGGAGGCCGGAGCCGGACAGCGCGGAACGCTTCTTGACAAGGAGCCGCAGCCTCAAGAAAAGTTAGGCGAAATTCGCATGCGGGTGAGCGATGAGGAGCTTGGCATGACGACCGATGCGTTCATCTACGACGCGTTGCGCACGCCGCGCGGGCGGGGCAAGCCGACCGGATCGCTGCACGGGGTGAAGCCGGTTTCGCTCGTCACCGGCCTGATCGGGGAGATCCTGCGGCGGATGCCCGGCCTCGATCCGGCGCTGATCGACGACCTCGTGCTCGGGGTGGTGTCGCCGCTCGGCGACCAGGGCGCCGACATCGCCCGGACCGCCGCCGTCGCCGCCGGCCTGCCCGACACGGTGGCCGGCGTGCAGCTCAACCGCTTCTGCGCCTCCGGCCTGGAGGCGGTGAACATCGCCGCGCAGAAGGTGCGCTCCGGCTGGGAGGATCTCGTCCTCGCCGGTGGTGTCGAGTCGATGTCCCGGGTGCCGATGGGCTCCGACGGCGGGGCGTGGGCGCTCGACCCGGAGGTCAACTTCACCACCGGTTTCGTGCCGCAGGGCATCAGCGCCGACCTCATCGCCACCATCGCCGGCTTCGACCGGGAGACGGTGGACGCGTACGCGCTCCAGTCGCAGGCGCGGGCCGCCAAGGCGTGGGCCAACGGCTACTTCGCCCGGTCCGTGGTGCCGGTCCGCGACCGCAACGGGCTGACCGTGCTGGACCGGGACGAGCACATCCGGGCCGACTCGACGGCGGAGAGCCTCGGCGCGCTGCGCCCCTCGTTCGCCGAGATCGGCGAGAAGGCCGGCTTCGACGCTGTCGCGTTGCAGAAGTACCACTGGGTCGAGCGCATCGAGCACGTCCACACGGCGGGCAACTCCTCCGGCATCGTGGACGGCGCGGCGCTCGTCGCGATCGGCAGCGAGGCGGCCGGTGCCGCCGCCGGTCTCACCCCGCGCGCCCGCGTGGTGGCCACCGCGCTCAGCGGCGCCGACCCCACCATCATGCTCACCGGCCCGGCCCCGGCCGCCCGCAAGGCGCTGGCGAAGGCCGGTCTCGGCGTGGACGACCTGGACCTGGTCGAGATCAACGAGGCGTTCGCCGCCGTGGTCCTGCGGTTCGTCGCCGACCTGGGCCTGAACCCGGACATCGTCAACGCCAACGGCGGGGCGATCGCGATGGGCCACCCGCTGGGCGCGACCGGCGCCATGATCCTCGGCACGCTCGTCGACGAACTGGAGCGACGCGGCGGCCGCTACGGGCTGGCCACGCTCTGCGCGGGCGGCGGCATGGGCATCGCGACCGTGATCGAACGAATCTGAGGAGCACGAATGGCAAACACCATCCGGTGGGAGCACGGCGACGACGGCATCGTGCTGCTCACCCTCGACCATCCCGGCCGCTCCGCGAACGTGATGAACGCGGAGTTCGGCGAGAGCCTGGCGGCCACCGTGGACCGGCTCGAGGCCGAGCGTGACCGGATCACCGGCGTGATCGTCACCTCGGCCAAGAAGACGTTCTTCGCCGGCGGCGACCTGGAGACCCTGGTGCGGCTCACGCCCGCCGACGCCGAGGCGTCAGCGGCCGACGCGGCCGCGCTCAAGCAGGCCGTACGCCGGCTGGAGACGCTCGGCCGCCCGGTCGTCGCCGCGATCAACGGCTCCGCCCTCGGCGGCGGGCTGGAGCTGGCCCTGGGCTGCCACCACCGCATCGTGCTCGACGACCCGAGCATCGAGATCGGCTTTCCCGAGGTCACGCTCGGCCTGCTGCCCGGCTGCGGCGGCGTGGTGCGCACCGTCCGGCTGCTCGGCGTCACCGCCGCGCTGACCGACTGGCTGCTGCGCGGCCAGCGCCGCCGGCCGCAGGACGCGCTCGCGCACGGACTGGTCGACGAACTCGCCGCCGACCGGGACGCCCTGATGGCCGCCGCCCGCGAGTGGGTCGCCGCGAACCCGGACGCCACCCAGCCGTACGACCGCAAGGGCTACCGGATGCCCGGCGGCACCCCGTCCAGCCCGGGACTCGCGATGCAGTTGCCGGCCATGCCCGCGCTGCTGCGCAAGCAGCTCAAGGGCGCGCCGTACCCGGCGCCGCGCAACATCCTCGCCGCCGCCGTCGAGGGCGCCCAGGTCGACCTGGACACCGCGTTCACGATCGAGGGGCGGTACTTCACCGAGCTGGCCACCGGCCAGATCGCCAAGAACATGATCAAGGCGCTCTTCTTCGACCTCCAGGCCGCCCGGTCCCGCACCGCCGGTGGCGACCACCAGCCGGTACGCAGCGTCGCCGTCGTCGGCGCGGGCATGATGGGCGCCGCCATCGCGTACGTCTGCGCCCGCGCCGGGATGCGGGTGGTGCTCAAGGACGTCACCGCCGAGGGTGCGGCGCGCGGCAAGGCGTACTCGGCGGGCCTGCTCGACAAGGCGGTCGCCCGGGGCCGGTCCACGCCGGAGAAGCGGGACGAGATCCTGGGCCGCATCCACGCCACCGGCGACCTCGCCGACCTGGCCGGCGTCGACCTCGCGATCGAGGCGGTCTTCGAGGACCCGGCGCTCAAGCACAAGGTGTACGCCGAGATCGAGCAGGTCGCGCCGGGCGCGCTCATCGCCTCCAACACCTCCACACTGCCCATCACCCTGCTCGCCGAGGGCGTCAGCCGGCCGGAGGAGTTCGTCGGGCTGCACTTCTTCTCCCCGGTGGACAAGATGCCGCTGGTCGAGGTGATCCGCGGGGAGCGGACCGACGAGGCCACGCTGGGCCGGGCGCTGGGTGTCGTCCGTCAGCTGCGCAAGACGCCGATCGTCGTCAACGACAGCCGGGGCTTCTTCACCAGCCGGGTCATCGGCACGTTCACCAACGAGGGCGTGGCGATGCTGGCCGAGGGCATCCCGGCGGCGACCATCGAGCAGGCCAGCAGCCAGGCCGGCTATCCCGCGCCGGTGCTCGCGCTGATGGACGAGCTGACCCTCACCCTGCCCCGGAAGATCCGCCTGGAGACGGCCGCCGCGACAGTGGCGGCCGGGGGCACGTGGCAGCCGCACGCCGCCGACGCGGTGATCGACGCGATGATCGACGGGTGCGGCCGGACCGGACGCTCCGGCGGCGCCGGCTTCTACGACTACCGCGACGGCAGGCGGGCCGGGCTCTGGCCGGGGCTGCGGGAACTGTTCGGCGGCACGAACCTGGACACGCCGTTCGAGGACCTCAAGGAGCGAATGCTCTTCATCGAGGCGATCGAGTCGGTGCGGTGCCTGGACTCCGGCGTGCTGACCTCGGTGGCCGACGCCAACGTCGGCTCGATCCTGGGCATCGGCTATCCGAGCTGGACCGGCGGCGTCCTGCAGTACGTCAACCAGTACGACGGCGGGCTGCCGGGCTTCGTGGCCCGTGCCCGGGTGCTGGCCGAGCGTTACGGCGAGCGGTTCGACCCGCCGCCGCTGCTGGTCGCCATGGCCGAGCGGGGCGAGCGGTTCGAGTAGACGACGACGCGGCCCGGCCGGTGTGGGGCGAACCCACCGGCCGGGCCGGGTCGCGTCAGAGCATCCGGTCGGACAGTCCGTACGTCTTGGCGATGATCTCGCGCTGGATCTCGCTCGCGCCGCCGTAGACTGTGGACACGATCGCCGAGCGGACCAGGCGCTCCATGTCGAACTCGGTGGTGTAGCCGTAGCCGCCCATCATCTGCATCGCGTCCAGCGCGACGCGCCGGGCCGTCTCGGTGGCCTTGAGCTTCGCCATCGAGGTCTCCCGGGGCAGCACCGTGTCCGGCGCCTTGTCGACCTTGGCGGCGGTGTCGTAGACCAGCAGCCGGGCGCACTCGATCTCGGTGGCCAGGTCGGCCAGGCGGTGCCGGATCACCTGGAACGATCCGATCGGCCGGCGGAACTGGCGGCGGTCCTTCACGTACGCCACCACGTCGTCGAACGCCCGCCGGGCGATGCCGAGCACCACGCTGGCGAGGATCAGCCGTTCCATGTTGAGCCCGGCCATCAGCTGCCGCCAGCCGTGGTCGACCCGGCCGACCACCGCGTCGGCGGGCAGCACGCAGTCGGTGAAGTAGAGGTCGTTCACCTCCCGGCCGCCCATGGTGTCGATGCCGGAGACGGTCAGGCCGGGCGCGCGGGCCGGGACCAGGAACATGGTCAGGCCGTGGTGGTCGCCGGCCCGGCCCGAGGTGCGCGCGACGAGCAGGATGTGCTCGGCCAGGTGGGCGTTGGAGCACCACGTCTTCTGACCGTTCACCACCCACCCGTCCCCGCGCCGTTCGGCACGGCAGCTCAGGTTCGCAACGTCCGAGCCGGCCTCGGGCTCGGACATCGCCACCGCCTCGACCACGCCGCGCGCCACCCCGCTGAGGATCAGCTTCTTCTGCTCCGGTGTGCCGAACCGCTGGTAGGTGGCGGCGACGATGATCGAGGTGGTGAAGCCGCCGATCGGCGCCATCGCCCGGCTGGTCTCCTCCAGGAACAGGCACAGCTCCGTCATGCCGGCGCCGCCGCCGTCGAACTCCTCTGGCAGCGACAGCCCCAGCCAGCCGAGGTCGGCCATCTTCCGGTACAGCTCCGGGCTGTGCGGTTCCCGGCCGCCGTTCGTGAGGTTCTGCCGCTGCTCGCGGGTGCCCACCTCGCGGCGGCAGAAGTCCCGCACCGCCTCGACAAGTGACAGTTGCTCGTCGGTCCACTCCACAGCGGTACCTCCAGCGCATCGTGAGGGATTGACAGCAAGGCTAGACTATCGAATATCAAATGTCAGGAGGCTGCCCGATGACGTCCCTCGTGGAGCACCCTCGCCGGCTGAGCGTCGTCGACCCGGTGACAGGTGAGCACCGCGCCGACTACGACCTCGCCGACGACGCCGCCGTGCGCGCCGCCGTGACGCGGGCCCGCGAGGCGGCCGGCTGGTGGGCCGGTCTGGACGCCAAGCAGCGCCGCCGCCATCTGCTGGCGTACAAGGCGGCGGTCGCGGGCGGCATCGAGGAACTCGCCGGCATCGTCCGGAGCGAGACCGGCAAGAGCCTCGCCGGGGCCCAGCTCGAGGTGATGCTCGCCGTCGAGCACCTGGACTGGGCGGCCCGGCACGCCGCGCGGGTGCTCAGGCGGCGCTCGGTCTCCTCCGGCCTGCTCGCGTTCAACCAGGCCGCCTCCGTCGAGTACGTGCCGTACGGCGTGGTCGGCGTGATCGGCCCGTGGAACTACCCCGTCTACACGCCGATGGGCGCGGTGTCGCACGCGCTCGCCGCCGGCAACGCGGTGGTGTTCAAGCCCAGCGAGTTCACCCCGGGCGTCGGGGTGTGGCTGGCCGAGCGCTGGCACGAGCTGTTTCCCGACCACCCGGTCCTCCAGGTGGTCACCGGAGACGGCACGACCGGCGCCGCGCTGTGCCGCGCCTCGGTCGACAAGATCGCGTTCACCGGGTCGGCGGCGACCGGCCGGTCGGTCATGGCCGCCTGCGCCGAGAGCCTGACACCCGTGGTGATCGAGGGCGGCGGCAAGGACGCGCTGATCGTCACCGCCGACGCCGACCTCGACGCGGCCGCGCGGGCGGCGGTCTTCGGCGGCCTGGGCAACGCCGGGCAGACGTGTGCCGGCGTCGAGCGCGTCTACGTCGAACGGTCCGTCTGCGAGCCGTTCCTGGCCACGCTGACCGAGCTGGCGCGGCAGGTCCGGCCGGGTGCCGAGCCGGACGCGCCGTACGGGCCGATGACCACGCCCACCCAGCCCGAGGTCGTCCGGCGCCACGTCACCGACGCGCTCGACCGGGGCGGCCGGGCGGTGGTCGGTGACGCGGCTTCGGTCCGGCCGCCGTTCGTGGAGCCGGTCGTGCTGACCGACGTGCCGGAGGACAGCACCGCCGTCACCGAGGAGACGTTCGGCCCGGTGCTGGTGGTCAACCCGGTCGCCGACGCCGACGAGGCGGTCCGCCGCACGAACGCGACCAGCTACGGGCTCTCCGGCTCGATCTTCACCCGCGACCGCCGCCGTGGCCTGGCGCTCGCCGGGCGGCTGCGGGCCGGCGCGGTGTCGGTCAATTCGGTCCTGGGGTACGCGGGCGTGCCCTCACTGCCGTTCGGCGGCGTGGGCGACTCGGGGTTCGGCCGGGTCCACGGCGTGGACGGCCTGCGCGAGTTCGCCCGGGCGCGGTCGGTGACGTGGCAGCGGTTCCGGCCGCCGATCGAGGTGATGACGCTCCAGCCGTCCGCGTCGGCCATGAAGCGCTCGCTGGCGATGTTCGCGTGGCGTCATGGCCGCCGGTGACGGCTCACCCGTTCCACACGCCCAGCCCGTCCAGGTGCTTGACCAGCCGTTCCGCGCCGTCGGTGAAGTGCCGGGCCATGACCGGCCGGACGGCCTCCGGGTCGCCCGCGGCGAGCGCGTCGAGCAGCGCCTCGTGATCGGCGACCATGCCGGCCCGCCACTGGGCGTCGGCGGCGTAGAACCGCGACGGCGTGTAGCGGGTCACGGTGCGCAGCAGCCACGACAGCTTGCGCGCGTCGGCGAGCCGGTTGATCCGGCGGTGGAACTCGTATTCGAGCTGCTCGACCCGGCTGACCTGCCGGGCCTGGGCGGCGCGGCGCAGCCGCTCGTGCTGCTGCCGCAGGTCGTCGAGCTGCTCGGGGGTGATGCTGACGGCGACCCGGGCGGCCAGCTCACCGGCGATGTGGCCCTGGAGGCTGAACACGTCGATGATGTCCTGCCTCGACAGCGGCGCCACCACGTGCCCGCGGCGCGGTTGCAGCTCGACCATGTCCTCCGCGCGCAGCATCAGCAGCGCCTCGCGTACCGGAGTGATGCTCAGCCCGGTCTCCTGGGCGACCTCTTCGAGCCGGATGCGTTCGCCCGGGCGCAGCTGGCCCGACATGATCCGGTCGCGCAGCAGGCTCGCCACGGTCTCGGAGAGCTGGGGTTGGGAGACGTTCTGGATCCTGCCGCGGTCCGCCACCAGTTGAGGGTATCAAATGTCAAATGTCACAACCGGGACGCCGGCCGGCGCCGGACTGCGGGCCGCCACCAGGGGCGGTGTGCGCACCATCTGGTTCGACCGGCCCGACCGGCGCAACGCGATGACGCTGGAGATGTTCCGCGACTACTACGCGGCCCTGGTGACGGCGGACGCCGACCCGGAGGTGCGGGCGGTGGTGGTGACCGGCTCCGGCGACTGGTTCTGTGCCGGCGCCGACCCGGAGGCGCTCGCCGCGCTGCTGGACGAGCGCAACCGTGACCTGCTCGCCGGTGAGTTCGGGTTCCCGCCGCACCTGCCGCTGACGCTCGGCACGCCGATCGTCGCCGCGATGAACGGCGGCGCGGCGGGCCTGGGCCTGGTCCACGCGCTCTACGCCGACGTGCGGTTCCTGGCGGCGCAGGCGCGCCTGTCCACCTCGTTCAGCCGCCTCGGCCTCGTCGCCGAGTACGGCAGCGCCTGGCTGCTGCCCCGGCTGGTCGGCGTCGGCGCCGCGCTGGACCTGCTGGTGTCCGGCCGCAGGGTCGACGCGGTGGAGGCGCTGCGGATCGGACTTGTGCAACGCGTGCTCCCGCGCGACGAGGTGCTGGCCGAGGCCCAAGCCTATGCCGCCGAACTGGCCGAGCACTGCTCACCGGCGTCCATGGCGGTGATCCGGCGGCAGGTGTTCGGCGGCCTGGAGACCGGCGTGGGCGAGGCAGCCGCCGACGCGATCCGGCTCATGGTCGAGTCCCTGGCCGGCCCCGACTTCGGCGAGGCCCTGCTCAGCCGGGCCGAGGGGCGCCCGCCCCGCTTCGCGCCACGGGCCGGCGCGTGAGCGGCCCGCTCGCCGGCGTCCGGGTCGTGGAACTGGCCGGCATCGGGCCCGGCCCGTTCGCCGCCATGCTGCTCGCCGACCTCGGCGCCGACGTGGTGCGCGTCGACCGGCCGGAACCCGGCGCGTTCGCGGCCGGCGACCCCGGACAGAACCTGCTCAACCGGGGCAAGCGCTCGATAGTGGTGGACCTGAAGCACCCCGCCGGCGCCGAGGTGGTCCTCGCGCTGGCCGGCCGGGCCGCGATCCTGATCGAGGGCTGGCGTCCCGGTGTGGCCGAGCGGCTCGGCGTCGGACCGCAGGACGCGCTCGCCCGCAACCCGGCCCTGGTCTACGGGCGGATGACCGGCTGGGGCCAGGACGGTCCGCTGGCCCGCGCCGCCGGCCACGACATCGGCTACATCGCCGTCGCCGGGGCGCTGCACCCGATCGGCCGGGCCGGCGGGCCGCCGCAGATCCCGCTCAATCTGGTCGGCGACTTCGGCGGCGGCTCGCTCTACCTGGTCGTCGGCCTCCTGGCGGCGCTGCACGTGGCCGGTGCCACCGGCCGGGGCCAGGTCGTCGACGCCGCCATCGTGGACGGCGCGGCGCACCTCACCACCCCGTTCGCCGGGCTGCTCGCGCAGGGCGCCTGGCGAGCCGAGCGGGGCCGCAACCTGCTCGACGGCGGCGCCCCGTTCTACGACGTGTATGCCACCGCCGACGGCGGGCACATGGCGGTGGGCGCGCTGGAGCCCCAGTTCTACGCCGAACTGCTGCGGCTGCTCGGGCTCGCAGGCGCGGACCTGCCGGCACAGCACGACGTGGCGGGCTGGCCGGTGCTGCGCGCCCGCTTCGCCGAGGTGTTCGCCGGCCGTACCCGCGACGAGTGGACCGCCGTGTTCGACGGCACCGACGCCTGCGTCGCGCCGGTGCTGTCGCTGGCCGAGGCGCCGGGCCACCCGCACCTGCTCGCGCGCGGCACGTACGAGGAGCACTTCGGCGTCCGGCAGCCGGCCGTGGCGCCCCGCCTGTCCGGCACACCGGGCCGGGTCGGCGGCCCGCCGCCCGCGCCGGGCGCGGACACCGGGCCCGTGCTCACCGACTGGGGGCTGGGCGCACACCTACCGCGGTGGCGGGACGACGGCGTCGTCCGCCAGGGACAGGGAGTTCACTGATGCGTATCGGGACGACACTGGCGTACGCCGCCGATCCCCGCAGCGGCGCGGACGACGTGGCCGCCTGGGAACAGGACGGCCTGGACGTGGCCTGGGTGTCCGAGGCGTACGGCTTCGACGCGCCCACGGTGATGGGTTACCTGGCCGCCCGGACGAGCCGGATGCACATCGGCTCGGCGATCCTGCCGATCTTCTCGCGTACCCCGGCTCTGCTGGCACAGACCGCGGCGGGCCTGGACGCCATGTCCGGTGGCCGGGCCATCCTCGGCCTCGGCGCGTCCGGACCGCAGGTGATCGAGGGCTGGCACGGCGTCGCCTACGACAGGCCGCTGGCCCGTACCCGCGAGGTGATCGAGATCTGCCGGCGGGTGTGGCGGCGGGAGACGCTGACGAACGACGGCCTCTACCCGCTGCCGTTGCCGCCCGGCGAGGGCACCGGGCTGGGCAAGCCGCTGAAGATCCTCACCCACCCGGTACGCGACCGCATCCCGATCCACGTGGCGAGTCTCGGCGACCGGAACGTCCGGATGACCGCCGAGATCGCCGACGGGTGGCTGCCGTTCCTCTACGACCCGCGGCGCGCGGGCGACGTCTGGGGCGCCGCGCTGGCGGCCGGCCGGGCGAAACGCTCCGCCGACCTCGGGCCGCTGGAGGTGGTGGCCGGCGGGCCGCTGGCCATCGGCCCGGACGTGACCGGGCTGCGCGACCTCGCCCGGCCGCTGATCGCCCTGTACGTGGGCGGGATGGGCGCCAAGGGCCGCAACTTCTACCACGACCTGCTGTGCCGCTACGGCTACGAAGCCGAGGCGGACCGCGTCCAGGACCTCTACCTGGCCGGCCGCAAGGCCGAGGCCGCCGCCGCGGTGCCGGCGGAACTGCTGGAACGCACCAGCCTGATCGGGCCGGAGAGCTACGTGCGCGACCGGGTCCAGGAGTACCGCGACGCGGGCGTGACCATCCTCAACGTGGCACCGCTGGGCGAGGACCCCCGGCGTCTCGTCGCCGCCGTCGCGGACATGGCCCGGTAGCGCGGGGAGGAGCTGACACATGGACCGCGCGATCTTCACCGCCGACCACCTCGCGTTCGCCGAACTGGTGCGCGCCTTCATCGACAAGGAGATCACCCCGCACCACGAGCGCTGGGAGGCAGACGGCATCGTCGACCGCGCCGTGTGGCGGGCCGCCGGGGCAGCCGGGCTGCTCGGGTTCTTCGTCGACGAGCGGTACGGCGGCTCCGGGGTCACCGACCGGCGGTTCCACGCCGTCCTGACCGAGGAACTCGCCCGGGCGGGCGCGAGTGGTCCGGCGTTCGGCCTGCACAACGACATCATCGGCCCGTACCTGACCGACCTGACCACCGAGGAGCAGAAGCAGCGCTGGCTGCCGGGCTTCTGCTCCGGCGAGATCGTCACCGCCGTCGCCATGTCCGAGCCGGGCGCCGGCAGCGACCTTCAGGGCATCACCACCACGGCGGTACGCGACGGCGACGACTACGTCCTCAACGGGCAGAAGACGTTCATCAGCAACGGCATCCTGGCCGACCTGGTGATCGTGGTGGCCCGTACCGACCCCGGCGCCGGGCGGCGGGGGATCAGCCTGCTCGTGGTCGAGCGCGGCATGCCCGGCTTCGAGCGTGGGCGCAACCTCGACAAGCTCGGGCAGAAGGCGCAGGACACCGCCGAGCTGTTCTTCGCCGACGTCCGCGTACCGGTGGCCAACCTGCTCGGCGCGGAGGGCGAGGGCTTCGCCTACCTGATGCGCAACCTGCCCCTGGAACGGTTGTCGATAGCCGTCGCGGCGCTCGCCGGCGCCGAGACGGTGTTCGCGCAGACGCTCGACTACTGCAGGCAGCGCCGGGCGTTCGGCCGTCCCATCGGCAGTTTCCAGCACAACCGGTTCGTCCTCGCCGAACTCGCCACCGAGCTGCGCCTGGGCCGGGTCTTCGTCGACAACTGCCTGGTCGCGCCGGACCTGAGCGCGGAGACGGCGGCGATGGCGAAGTGGTGGTGCACCGAGCTGCAGCAGCGCGTCGTGGACCGGTGCCTCCAGCTGCACGGCGGGTACGGCTACATGCGCGAGTACCCGGTGGCCCGCGCCTACCTGGACGCCCGCGTGCAGACCATCTACGGCGGCACCACCGAGATCATGAAGGAGGTGATCGGCCGGTCACTCGGCCTGTGAGCCGGGCTCCAGCATGGGTACGAGGAACCGGCGGGCCATCTCCCGCAGCGCGTCGGCGTCGTCCAGGTCGATGACGTGGCTCGGGGTCAGCAGGAAGGAGCAGGACAGCCGGGTCATCAGCTCGGCCACCACCTCCACGTCGACAGTGGCGGCGATGGTGCCGGCGCGCTGCTCGCGGCGCAGTTGCCCGGCGACGAACCGCTGCACGGTGGCCAGGGTCCGCCCGCCGTCGCTGATCATCGAGGGGATGAGCACGTCCGGTTCGACGGTCATCAGCCCGCCGATCAGCGGGTTGCGGCGGATCGCGTCCAGCGCGCTGACGAAGCCCAGCACCACCCGGTCGCCGACGGTGGCCGCCTGCTGGATGTCGACCAGGAACCGGTCGAAGTAGCGGCGGAACTCGCGGCGGACGACCTGCTCGACCAGCCGGTCCTTGGTGGCGAACCGGCGGTACGCGGTGATCCGGGAGACACCCGCCCGGCGGGCCACGTCCTCCATCGTGGAGCGGCGGATGCCCATCCGGCAGAACTGCTCGTAGGCCGCGTCGAGGATCCGGGTCGCCACCTCGTCGGTGTCGTCGGCGCTCTGCAACGCCTCGGTGAAGGCGCGTTCCAGCAGCGACTCCGGCGGGCCGGCCGGTCCGCCGTGACCCGCCTCGGGGGAGGACGCCTGCGCCGCAGCGGTCCGGGCCATGGGTGCCCTCCCGGGAGAGACGGTGACGCGGTTGGCGCTTCACCGTACCAATCGCCGGGGCGTACCCCCGCGCGAGCGCGACCGCCGCGCCCGGCGGATGCGGGGCGCGGCGGTCGCGTCTGTCGTGCGGTGTCCGGTCAGGAGCCGGAGCGCTTGGCGGTCGCCTTCAGGTAGTCCCGGTTGAGGCGGCCGATGGTGTTCAGCGGGATGCCCTTCGGGCAGGCTGCCGCGCACTCGCCGATGTTGGTGCAGCCGCCGAAGCCGGCCTCGTCGTGCGCGTCCACCATGCCGATCACCCGGGTGTAGCGCTCCGGCTGGCCCTGCGGCAGCAGCGAGAGCTGGGTGATCTTCGCGGCGGTGAACAGCATGCCGGAGCCGTTCGGGCAGGCCGCCACGCAGGCGCCGCAGCCGATGCAGGCCGCCGACTCGAACGCCGCGTCCGCGTCGGCCTTCGGCACCGGCACCGAGTGCGCCTCCGGGGCGCTGCCGGTCGGCGCGGTGACGTAACCGCCGGCCGCGATGATCTGGTCGAACGCGTTGCGGTTGACCACCAGGTCCTTGACGACCGGGAAGGCCCGGGCCCGCCACGGCTCGATGTCGATCGTGTCGCCGTCGGAGAACTGCCGCATGTGCAGCTGGCAGGCGGTGGTGCCGCGCTGCGGGCCGTGCGCCTCACCGTTGATCATGAGGCTGCACATGCCGCAGATGCCCTCGCGGCAGTCGTGGTCGAACGCGACCGGCTCCTCGCCGTCGAGGATCAGCCGCTCGTTCAGCACGTCGAGCATCTCCAGGAAGGACATGTCCGGCGACACGTCCCGCACCGGGTAGGTGACCATCCGACCCTTGTCCTCGGGGCCGGTCTGGCGCCAGATGCGCAGGGTCAGGTTCACTTGTAGCTCCGCTGCGTGGGGTGGACGTATTCGAAGGTCAGGTCTTCCTTGTGCAGCACGGGCTCACCGGTGCCGGTGTACTCCCAGGCCGCCACGTAGGCGAACCGCTCGTCGTCGCGCTGCGCCTCGCCGTCCGGGGTCTGGTGCTCGGCCCGGAAGTGGCCGCCGCAGGACTCCTCGCGGTGCAGCGCGTCGATGCACATCAGCTCGGCCAGCTCGAAGAAGTCGGCCACCCGGCCGGCCTTCTCCAGCGACTGGTTCAGGCCCTCGCCGTCACCAGGCACGCGCACCCGCTGCCAGAACTGCTCGCGCAGCGCGCGGATCTCGTCGATCGCCTTGCGCAGCCCGGCCTCGGAGCGCTCCATGCCGCAGTGCTCCCACATGATCTGGCCCAGCTCGCGGTGGAACGAGTCGACGGTGCGGTCGCCGTTGATCGCCAGCAGCCGCTTGATCCGGTCCTCGACGTCGGTACGCGCCGCGACCGCCTCGGGGTGGCTCGCGTCGACCTTCTCCAGCGGGCCGGAGGAGGCCAGGTAGTTGGCGAGCGTGTTCGGCAGCACGAAGTAGCCGTCCGCCAGGCCCTGCATCAGCGCCGAGGCGCCGAGCCGGTTCGCGCCGTGGTCGGAGAAGTTTGCCTCACCGATCACGAACAGCCCGGGGATCGACGACTGGAGGTCGTAGTCGACCCAGAGGCCGCCCATCGTGTAGTGCACGGCGGGGTAGATCCGCATCGGGACCTCGTACGGGTCCTCGCCGGTGATCCGCTCGTACATCTCGAAGAGGTTGCCGTACTTGGCCTCGATGGCCTGGCGGCCCAGCCGGTTGATCGCGTCGGCGAAGTCGAGGTAGACGCCGAGGCCGGTCGGGCCCACGCCACGTCCCTCGTCGCACACGTTCTTCGCGGCGCGGGAGGCGATGTCGCGGGGGACCAGGTTGCCGAAGGACGGGTAGATCCGCTCCAGGTAGTAGTCCCGCTCGTCCTCGGGGATCTCCCGGGGGCTGCGCTGGTCGCCCTTGGCCTTGGGCACCCACACCCGGCCGTCGTTACGAAGCGACTCGCTCATCAGGGTCAGCTTCGACTGGTGGTCGCCGGAGACCGGGATGCAGGTCGGGTGGATCTGCGTGTAGCAGGGGTTGGCGAAGTACGCGCCCTTGCGGTGTGCCCGCCAGGAGGCGGTGACGTTGCAGCCCTTGGCGTTCGTGGAGAGGTAGAAGACGTTGCCGTAGCCGCCGGTGGCGAGCACGACCGCGTCGGCCATCTCGGTGCTGATCTCGCCGGTGACCATGTCGCGGACCACGATGCCGCGTGCCCGGCCGTCGACGATCACCAGTTCGAGCATCTCGTGGCGGGCGTTCATCTCCACGTTGCCCAGGCCGATCTGCCGTTCGAGGGCCTGGTACGCGCCGAGCAGCAGCTGCTGGCCCGTCTGGCCCCGGGCGTAGAAGGTGCGCTGCACCTGGGCGCCGCCGAAGGAACGGGTGTCCAGCAGGCCGCCGTATTCGCGGGCGAACGGCACGCCCTGGGCCACGCACTGGTCGATGATGTTCACCGACACCTCGGCCAGCCGGTGCACGTTCGACTCACGGGAGCGGAAGTCGCCGCCCTTGACCGTGTCGTAGAAGAGGCGGTGCACCGAGTCGCCGTCGTTGCGGTAGTTCTTGGCGGCGTTGATGCCGCCCTGCGCCGCGATCGAGTGGGCGCGGCGCGGGCTGTCCTGGTAGCAGTAGGACCGCACCCGGTAGCCCTGCTCGGCCAGCGTCGCGGCGGCGGAGCCGCCGGCCAGGCCGGTGCCGACCACGATCACCGTCATCTTCCGGCGGTTGGCCGGGTTGACCAGCTTCATCTCGAAGCGGTGGCGCTCCCACCGCGTCTCGATCGGGCCGTCCGGGGCCCGGGTGTCGGCGATCGGGTCGCCCTCGGTGTAGAGATCCATGTCAGGACACCAATCCGGTGATCACGGCGAACGGGACCAGCAGGTAGCCGCCGACGAGCGCGACGGCGAAGACGAGCGCGGCGATCCGGGCCCGGCGCTCGCCCTTGGGCGTCTGCTGGCCGAGGCTGCGGAACGCGCTGAAGGCGCCGTGGCGCAGGTGGAAGCCGAGGGTCACCAGCGCGAGGGTGTAGAAGAGCGTGACGTACCAGCGCTCCGGCGCGAAGCCCGCGACGACGTTGCCGTACGGGTTGGACGGGTCGCCCTGCGGGTTCAGGTGACCCGTGGTCAGGTCGAGGATGTGGTAGATCACGAAGAGCAGGATGATCACACCACCCCAGCGCATCGTGCGGGCCGCGTAGTTCACGTGGATCTTGCGGCGGTGCGCGTACCGGACCGGGCGGGCGGCCCGGGACCGCATCGCGAGCACGGTGGCCGCGCCGATGTGCCCGACGACAGCGGCGGTGAGCACCGTGCGCTGGATCCACAGGAACCAGGTCGTCGGCAGCAGCGGCGTGCCGATGTCCCGCAGCCAGTGCGCGTAGTGGTCGAACGACGTCTCGCCCGTGAAGATCTTCAGGTTGCCGACCATGTGGGCGATCAGGAACAGCACAAGAATGATGCCCGTCACCGCCATGACGGCCTTGAGGCCGACGTTCGAGCGGATGGGCGACCGAGTTTTCGTGATTACCACGCGGTCGACGCTAGGAGCACTTCGATCAGGCGTCCAATGCATCGAAATCGCAGCATCGATAGCCGTAAGCTATGGTGATGCAGCTCCATCAGCTCCGGTACTTCGTAGCGGTCGCCGAAGTACGACATTTCACCCAGGCGGCCGATCTTGTCGGCATAACCCAGCCCTCGTTGAGTAAGCAAATTCACGCGCTGGAGACCGACCTGGGAGCCCCGCTGTTCGAGCGGGTAAGGGGCAACATCCGGCTCACCGCGGCCGGCGAGGTGCTGCTGCCGCTGGCCAAACGGATCCTGGCCGACGTGGAGACCGCCACCCGCGAGGTCCAGGAGCTGGTGGGGCTGCGGCGCGGCCGGGTCCGCCTCGGCGCAACGCCCAGCCTCGCCACCTCGCTCGCCCCACCGGTGCTGCGCCGGTTCCGCGACGCGCACCCCACCGTCGACCTGCGCGTGGAGGAGGGTGGCTCGCAGGACCTCGTCCGGGACCTGCTCCGCGGCGGCCTCGACCTCGCGCTGATCATCATGCCGTCGGCCGGCACCGACCCGGGGCTGCGCGCCGACCCGATCTTGCGGGAGAGCCTGGTGGTCGCCTCGGTCGACCCGCTGCCGGGCGCCTCGGCCACCGGCGAGCTGCGCATCACCGACCTGCGCGACCAGCCGCTCGTCATGTTCCGCGAGGGCTACGACCTGCGCGACGCCACGCTCCAGGCCTGCCGCGCGGCCGGCTTCGAGCCGACCCTGTCCGTCGACGGCGGGGAGATGGACGCGGTGCTCAGCTTCGTCGAGGCCGGGCTCGGCGTCGCGCTGGTGCCCGGCATCGTGGTGGCCCGCCGCGCCGGCATCCGGGTCACCCGGCTCGTGCCGCCCGGCGTCCGCCGGACCATAGCGGTCGCCCGCCGCCGCGACGTGGTGCCCACCCACGCCGGGCGCGAACTACGCCGCATCCTCCTGGAGTACGTCCACGACGCCACCGCCACCGCCGAACTCCCCCCAGGCGTAGAACCCCTCTAGGGCCCCCTCTCCCGCGCGATCTTGCACTTTCGGCCCCGGCGAAAGGTGTGAATGCCCCAGCGCGGGGGCACCAAGTGCAAGATCGACGAGCGCGGCGGCGCGCGGCGGGTGGCGTCAGCGGGACTCGGCGTCGTCCATGGCTCGGTAGATGCGTTGCTCGGAGACCGGGTAGGGGGTGCCCAGGGCCTGGGCGAAGACGTTCACCCGCAGCTCCTCGATCATCCAGCGGATCTGGCGGACCGCCGCCTCCTGGCGCCGGGCCGGAGACAGCGCGGCCAGCATGTCCTGGTACTCCTTCTGCACCACGGCGACCCGGTCCTGCTGCTGCTTGTCGCGCTGCGGGTTGCCGGGAAGCCGGTCCAGCCGGCGCTCGATCGCGGTCAGGTAGCGCAGCAGGTCGGGCAGGCGCGCGTACCCCGTCTCGGTGATGAAACCCTTGTGCACCAGGCCGGTGAGCTGGTTGCGGATGTCCGCCAGCGCGGCCACCACCGTGAGGTTGCGGGTGGCGCCGAGCCGCTGCTCCACCGCGTACGCGGAAGCGAGCACCCGGCGTACCCGATCCATCACCTCGACCACGGTGTCCACCAGGTCCGCGCGCACCCTGTCGCGCAGCGCGGCGAAACCCTCTGCGTCCCAGGCCGGGCCGCCCGCGTCGCCGATCAGCTTGTCGATCGCCGCCCCGGCCGCGTCCTCGATCAGCTCCGGCACGCTGCCGTGCGGGTTGCGGGACAGCGCCAGCTTCGCCTCGTTGCTCAGCCGCCCCTGGAGGAACTTCGCCGGTGACGGCGTCGTCAGCCGCAGCAGCCGCCGGGTGCCCGCCCAGTGCGCCGCCTCCTGCTCGGCGGCCGAGTCGAACACCTTCACCCCGACCGTCGCGCCCTCGTCCACCAGCGCCGGGTACGCGGTCACCGCGAAGCCGGCGCGTACCTGCTCGATGGTGCGCGGCAGGGTGCCGATCGACCACCCGGTCAGCCCGGTACGGGCCACGTCCGGCGCGGCGGCGGCCACCACCTGGCGTACCTCCTGGCGCAGCTCGCGTTGCAGCGCCGGCAGGTCCTTGCCCTCGGCGACCGGCTTGTCGTCGTCGCCGAGCACCCGGAACGTGACCCGCAGGTGCGGCGGCAGCCGGCCCAGGTCCCACGCGTCCGCCGGTACGGTCACGCCGGTCATCCGGCGCAACTGCCGGGTCAGCGCGGCGAGCAGCGGCTCCTCGCCCGGGGTGATCGCGGCGAGCGCGGCGCGGGCGTAGTCGGGCACCGGCACGAAGTTGCGCCGCACCGGCTTGGGCAGCGACCGGATCAGCGCGATCACCAGCTCCTCGCGCAGCCCCGGCACCTGCCAGTCGAAGCTCTCCGCCGGCACCTGGTTGAGCAGCGGCAGCGGGATGTCCACTGTGACGCCGTCGGTGGGCACTGTCGGGTCGAACGTGTACGTCAGCGGCAGCGTCACGCCGTCGGCCCGCCACTCGTCGGGGAAGTCCTCCTCGTCCACCCCGCCCCGGCCGTCGTTGACGAGCAGTTCACGGGTGAACGTCAGCAGGTCGGGCCGCTCCCGGCGGGTCTTCTTCCACCACGAGTCGAAGTGCCGGCCGGAGACCACGTCGGCGGGGATGCGCTGGTCGTAGAAGGCGAAGATGGTCTCGTCGTCGACCAGGATGTCGCGGCGCCGGGCCCGGTTCTCCAGCTCCTCGATCTCGGTCAGCAGCTTCTGGTTGTCCCGCCAGAACTGGTGGTGGGTCTGCCAGTCGCCCTCGACCAGGGCGTGCCTGATGAACAGCTCCCGGCTCAGACCTGCGTCGATCCGCCCGAAGTTCACCTTGCGGGAGGTGACGAGCGGGATGCCGTACAGCGTGACCTTCTCGTAGGCCATCACCGCGGCCTGCCTCTTCTCCCAGTGCGGCTCGCTGTAGCTGCGCTTGACCAGGTGCTGCGCGAGCGGCTCGACCCATTCCGGCTCGACCCGGCCGGCCACCCGGCCCCACAGCCGGGACGTCTCCACCAGCTCGGCGGCCATCACCCAGCGCGGCGGCTTCTTGAACAGCGCGGACCCGGGGAAGATCGCGAACTTCGCGCCCCGCGCGCCCAGGTATTCGTGCTTCTGCGCGTCCTTGAGACCGAGGTGCGACAGCAGGCCGGGCAGCAGCGACTGATGCACCTTCGGGGTGTCGATCTCCTCCGGCAGGTCGGCGCCGGCGCCGC
Organism: Micromonospora sp. NPDC048887; assembly: GCF_040649715.1. Lineage (NCBI taxonomy): Bacteria > Bacillati > Actinomycetota > Actinomycetes > Micromonosporales > Micromonosporaceae > Micromonospora > Micromonospora sp. NPDC048887. The sequence continues at coordinate 188,084 of NZ_JBEZGA010000004.1, forward strand.
GCCGGCCCTCACCCTTGTCGGCGGTACGCAACACCTGGCGCAACTGGCTGACGATGTCCTGCCACTCGCGTACCCGAAGGTAGTTGAGGTATTCGGCCTTGCACATCCGGCGGAACGCGCCCGACGACAGCTCCCGCTGCTTCTCCCGCAGGTAGCGCCACAGGTTCAGGTACGCGACGAAGTCGGACTCCTTGTCGGCGAACCGGGCGTGCGCCTGGTCGGCCTGGGCCTGCTTGTCGACCGGGCGTTCGCGCGGATCCTGGATGGACAGCGCGGCGGCGATCACCACCACCTCGGTGGCGCAGCCGTTGCGCTCGCCTTCGAGGACCATCCGGGCCAGCCGGGGGTCGACCGGGAGCTGCGCCAGCCGCCGCCCCAGCGCGGTGAGCCGCTTCGCCGGGTCGGACTCGGCCGGGTCGAGCGCGCCCAGCTCGTGCAGCAGGTTGACGCCGTCGGTGACGTTGCGCCGGTCCGGCGGGTCGATGAACGGGAACGCCGCCACGTCGCCGAGCCCGATCGACGTCATCTGGAGGATGACCGAGGCCAGGTTGGTGCGCAGGATCTCCGGGTCGGTGAACTCGGGGCGGGAGGTGAAGTCCTGCTCGTCGTAGAGGCGGATGCAGATGCCGTCCGAGGTACGCCCGCAGCGGCCCTTGCGCTGGTTGGCGCTGGCCTGCGAGACCGGCTCGATCGGCAGCCGCTGCACCTTGAGCCGGCTGGAGTAGCGGGAGATCCGCGCGGTGCCCGGATCCACCACGTACTTGATGCCGGGCACCGTCAGCGAGGTCTCCGCGACGTTCGTGGCCAGCACCACCCGGCGGTTGGAGTGCGCGGCGAAGACCCGGTGCTGCTCGGCGGTGGAGAGCCGGGCGTACAGCGGCAGGATCTCGGTGCCGAGCAGCGACCGCTTGGACTGCACCAGCTTGCCGAGCGCGTCGGCGGTGTCCCGGATCTCCCGCTCGCCGCTGAGGAACACCAGGATGTCGCCCGGCCCCTCGGCGGCCAGCTCCTCGACCGCGTCGCCGATGGCCTGGATCTGGTCCCGGACGTTCTCCTCGTCGGCCTCGTCCTCCTCCTCGGCCTCGGTGACCTCGACCAGCGGCCGGTAGCGGACCTCCACCGGGTACGTACGCCCGGACACCTCGACCACCGGCGCCGGCTCGCCCGCGGCGTCGGCGAAGTGCTTCGCGAACCGGTCCGTCTCGATGGTCGCCGAGGTGATGACGACCTTGAGGTCGGGCCGGCGGGGCAGGAGCTGCCTGAGGTAGCCGAGGATGAAGTCGATGTTGAGGCTGCGTTCGTGCGCCTCGTCGATGATCAGCGTGTCGTACTGCCGCAGCATCCGGTCGGTCTGCAACTCGGCCAGCAGGATGCCGTCGGTCATCAGCTTGACCAGGCTGTTGTCGCCCACCTGGTCGGTGAAGCGCACCTTGTAGCCGACCACGTCGCCCAGCTCGGTGCCGAGCTCGTCGGCGATCCGGTCGGCGACGGTGCGGGCCGCCAGCCGGCGGGGCTGGGTGTGCCCGATCAGGCCGGTGATCCCGCGCCCCAGCTCCAGGCAGATCTTGGGCAGCTGGGTGGTCTTCCCGGAACCGGTCTCACCGGCCACGATCACCACCTGGTGGTCGCGGATCGCGGCGGCGATGTCGTCCTTGCGCTCGCTGACCGGCAACTGCGGCGGATAGGTGATCGCCGGCACTGCCGCGCGGCGGGCCTGGAGCCGCGCCTCGGCCCGGGCCACGTCGGCCGCGATCTCGGCCAGCGCCGCCTCCCGCCGCTGCGGGTCGCGCAGCTTGCGCACGCCGTCGAGCCGCCGCTGGAGCCGCCGCTGGTCGCGGAACATCAGGGGGGCGAGGCGGCGGTGCAGGTCGCGGGCGGTCTCAGGGGCGGCGGGTACGGCTGGATTCTGCATGTCGTCGCCAAGGATAGGCAGCCGCGCGGCGGACCGCTCCCGGGTTACCGGCGCTGGGCGTGCCCTCCCCGGCCGGGCCGTCCCCGCCGGATAAGGTTGCCGCCGACGAGGCCGACGGACGAGGCCGACGAGGGGCGGGGATGATCATGCGGGACACCGACCGGGCGCTCGTGCAGGCCGCCACCGCCGTCGCGAAGCTGCGCTGCCGCAGCGACAACCACACAGTCGCCGCCGCCGTACGCAGCACCGACGGCCGGGTGTTCAGCGGCGTGAACGTCTACCACTTCACCGGCGGCCCGTGCGCCGAGGTGGTGGCCCTCGGCGCCGCCGCGACCCAGGGCGCGGGCGAGCTGGAGGCGATCGTCGCGGTGGGGGACCGGGGGCGGGGCGTCATTCCGCCGTGCGGGCGCTGCCGTCAGGTGCTGCTCGACTACTTCCCGTCGATAAAGGTGATCCTCGGCCCGCCCGACGGGCTCCGCGCCATCCCGATCGCCGACCTGCTGCCCGAGACGTACGTCTGGTCCGACCACCAGGTCGAGGTGCCGGTGGCCGCCCGCGCCGGGGTGTGGCCGACGCCCGTGGTGCCGGGAAGCCGGCAGGCAACGGAGGACTGACCCGCCTCAGTCGCCGGCCGCGGCCTCCAGCATCGAGCGGGGGACCGGCACCTGCTCGAAGCGGACCTGACCCTCCGGCACCATCCAGCTGCTCACCCGCGCGACCAGCCGTCCCGCCCGGACGGCCGGGTCGTTCGCGTACAGCTCACGGGCCGTCTGCGGGTCGACGGACAGCACCGCGAAACCGCGGATCCGCCCGTCGTCGCCGTCCAGGAACGGTCCGGCCGCGAGCACCGCGCCCTGCTCCACCAGCCCGGCCTGGTGCGCCAGGTGGGCGTCCTGAATCCGGTCGAGGGCGTCCTGTGGCAGCTCGGGTGCGTCGTCCGGGCGGACCAGGAGCACCACAGTGTGCCTGTCGAATCGCATGCCCTCAGGCTAGGGGCTGCCGGGCGCGCAGTGCCCGGATCGACCAGTCCAGCACCGGCGCCAGGCTCTCGGGCGGTGGCCAGCCGTTGACCACGCAGAGCAGTTCCAGGTACCGCTCCCGGCGGGGATCGCGCGCGGTCCGCAACCGGTCCAGCATCCGGAGGCGCAGGTCGGCGTCGTCCGGCACGTCGCAGAGCCGTGCGTACCGGCTCGCCGCCCGGGCCAGGACCGGGCCGGCCCCGGGCGAGGCCGGTTCGACGCCGTCGGCGAGCGCCGGGGCCACCTCCTCCCGGATCACTGTGACCACGTCCCGGCGTACGCCCTCGGCGCCGGCCCGATCTGCCGCGTGCTGCTCGGCCAGCCGGCGCAGCCCGGCCCGGAAGGACGGGTCCAGGGCCAGCTCGGCCAGCTCCGTCCACGCCTCGATCTGGCCGTCGTCCGGATCGTCCGGCAGCTCCGGCGTGAGCGATCGGCGGATGCCCGCGAACGCCGGCTCGCTCAGGCCCCGAACGCCGCGTCGAGGAACTCGTCGACCAGTCGCCGTCGCTCCCGTGCGGCCAGGCCGGCCAGCCGGTGCAGCAGGTCCGCCTCGGACGGCGTGGCCCCGCGCCGGGCGATCACGGTCAGCACCGCGCGGCGCGTCCGCAGCAGGCGGATCTGCGCGGTCAGCGCGTCCGCGTGCGCCGAGGCGACCTCGGGCAGGGTGACCTCGCGCGCCACCACCCGGCGCACGGTGGGCAGGTCCACACCCAGTTCGCGCAACGTCCGCACCAGGTCGAGCCGGGCCACCGCCGCCGCGTCGTAGCGCCGGTGGCCGGCCGGTCCCCGGTCGGTGGGCGGCACGATGCCGCTGTCGGACCAGAACCGGATGGTCTTCACCGGCAGCCCGGTCCGCCGGGCCAGGTCACCGATCGAGTAGCGCTCCGCACCGTCCATGCCGACCACCATCGCGCCTCCCCTCGGTGGAGGCGCAACCCCATCGACAGCGCCCGCTTAGGTTCGCCTTACCTGGTCAGCTAAGGTAAGGCGCACCTAATCGGAAGGCGAACCTCTCTCGTGACCACCGTCGCCGTCCGGCCCGCGCGGGCCGGGACTCCCGTCCGCCGCGGCACCGTCCGCCGCGTCGCGGTCACCGTGGCGGCGGCGCTCCTGCTCCTGCTGGCGCTGCTCGCCAGCCTGGCGCTCGGCAGCCGGCACCTTCCCGTCGACCAGGTGTGGCACGCGCTGGTGGCCCCGGACGGCGGCGACGCCAGCGTCGTGGTCCGGGAACTGCGGCTGCCGCGTACCGCCCTCGGGCTCGTCGTCGGCCTGGCGCTGGCGCTGGCCGGCGTGCTGTTCCAGGCGGTCACCCGCAACCCGCTGGCCGAGCCGCGGATCCTCGGTATCAGCGCCGGGGCGTCGTTCGGGGTGGTGCTGGCCATCGCCGTGTTCGGTGTGGGCACGCTCGCCGGGTACGTCTGGTTCGGCATCGCCGGCGCGCTGCTCGCCGGGCTGCTCGTGTTCGCCATCGCCAACCGCACCCGCGAGGGCGCCAGCCCGGTCACCCTCGCGCTGGTCGGCGCCGCGCTCGACGCCGGTCTCGGCGCCATGGTGTACGCGCTGCTCACCATCGACGCCCGCACGTTCGAGGAGTACCGCTTCTGGGTGGTCGGCGGGCTGACCGGCCGGGGCGTCGCCGTCGCCGGGCAGGTGCTGCCGTTCGTGGTGGCCGGGGTGCTGCTGGCCGCGCTCGCCGCCCGCGGCCTGGACGCGCTCGCCCTCGGCGACGACGTGGCCCGGGGGCTCGGGCACCGGGTCGCCCTGGTCCGGCTCGCCGCCGGGGCCGGTGGCGTGCTGCTCACCGGCGCGGCGGTGGCCGCCGCCGGGCCGATCGCGTTCGTCGGGCTGGCGGTGCCGCACCTGGCCCGGGCACTGGTCGGCGCGGACCAGCGGTGGACGCTCCTGGTCGCCGCGCTGCTCGGTCCCGCGCTGCTGCTCGCTGCCGACGTGGCCGGCCGTCTCGTCTCCCCGCCCGGCGAGATCCCCGCCGGCATCATCACTGCCCTGCTCGGCGCCCCGCTCCTGGCCTTCCTGGTCCACCGAGCCAAGACGGTGACCACATGACCACCCCCCACCCCACCCCCGGCCCCGGCCCCGCCCCCGGCTCCGGCGATCTTGCACTTGCTGCCCCGGCGAAAAGGGTGATCCCGGCATCTCGGGGGCCCAAAGTGCAAGATCAGCGGAGTGAGCGTGGCGGCCCCGGGCGTGGGGTGTTGCGGGCCGGGGCGGTGGTGGTGCCGTTCCGGTGGCGGCCCCTTGTCGTGGCGCTTGTCCTGTTCGTGCTGCTCTGCGTCGCGGTGGTGGTCAGCCTGTCCCTGGGTACGCCGTACGTCGCCCCGGTCGACGTGGTGCGGTCGCTCTCCGGCGCCGGCACCCCGTACGACCTCGTGGTGCGCGACCTGCGACTGCCTCGCGCGGTCCTCGCGGCGGTGGCCGGGGCGGCCTTCGGCGTGGCCGGCACGCTGATCCAGAGCGTGGCCCGCAACCCGCTTGCGAGCCCCGACGTCATCGGTGTCACCCAGGGTGCCGGGCTGGCCGCGACGATCGCGCTGACCAGCGGCGCGGCGGCGGTGCTGGTGGCGCCGGCGGCGCTGCTCGGCGGCCTGGCCGCCGCGGTGGCCGTGTTCGCGCTCGGCGCCCGGCACGGCCTCGCGGCTCAGCGGTTCGTGCTGGCGGGTGTGGCTGTGGCGTTCGCGTTCCGGGCGCTGATCGAGGTGGTCATGCTCACCGCCGACCCGATCGACGGGCTGCGCGCGCAGATCTGGCTGATCGGCACGCTCGCCGGCAAGGGGTGGAGCGAGGCGGCCTGGATCGCCGGCACGCTCGCCGTGCTGCTGCCGGTGCTGCTCTGGGCCGGGTGGGCGCTGCGCAGCAGCGCGCTCGACGACGACACCGCGCGGGGGATCGGCCTGCGGCCGGTGGCCCGGCGCATGGGGCTGGCCGGCACCGGCGTACTGGCTGCCGCCATGGTGACCGCCCAGGTCGGCGCCGTCGACTTCGTCGCGCTGGTGGCCCCGCAGGTGGCCCGCCGGCTGGTCCGCGCCGAGCGCCCGCCGTTGCTCTGCGCCGCGCTGCTGGGCGCGTTGCTGCTGGTCCTCGCCGACCTGGGCGCCCGCCGGCTGCTGGCACCCACCCAACTGCCGGCCGGTGTGCTGACCGCCGCGATCGGCGGGCCGTACCTGATCTTCGTGCTGCTGCGCACCCGAGGGAGGCGGTCGTGACCGCGCTGCTGTCCACCCGCGACCTGGTCGTCGGCTACGAGGGCCGCACCGTGCTGGACGGACTTGACCTCGACCTGCCGGCCGACACGTTCACCGTGATCGTCGGCCCGAACGCCTGCGGCAAGTCGACGCTGCTGCGCACGATGGCCCGGCTGCTCACGCCCCGGCGCGGCGCGGTGCTGCTCGACGGCGCGGCGATCCGGGACCTGCCCACCCGCGACGTGGCCCGGCGGCTCGGTGTCCTGCCGCAGAGCCCGCTGGTCCCGGAGGGGATCACCGTGGCCGACCTGGTCGGCCGGGGCCGTCAGCCCTACCAGCGCTGGTGGCGTCAGTGGTCGGCCGAGGACGGGCTGGCGGTCGAGGAGGCCATGCGGCTGGCCGACGTCAGCGCGCTGGCCGACCGCGCGGTGGACACGCTCTCCGGCGGGCAGCGCCAGCGGGTGTGGATCGCCATGACGCTCGCCCAGGACACCGACGCGCTGCTGCTGGACGAGCCGACCACGTTCCTCGACCTGGCTCACCAGGTCGAGGTGCTGGACCTGCTGCACCGGCTGCGCGCCGAGCGGGGCCGGACCGTGGTGGCCGTGCTGCACGACCTCAACCAGGCGGCCCGCTACGCCGACCACCTGATCGCCATGCGTGACGGCGCGGTGGTGGCCGCCGGCGAGCCGCGCGAGATCCTCACCGCGGACCTGGTCCGCGACGTGTTCGGCCTGGACTGCGTGGTCGTGCCCTGCCCGGTCAGCGGCGCCCCGCTCGTGGTGCCGGCCCTCACCCAGACCGGGGCCACCCACGCCGCTCCGGCCCAGACCGCGCCCACCCAGACCTCGGCCGCTCCGGCCGGCACGCCGGCCACGGCCGGCGCCCCCGTCGGCGACGCCTGAGCGCGCCGACCCGCACCACCGAAAGGAACCTCATGCGTCGTCTCGCCGTCGCACTCACCGCCGCCCTCGCTCTCGGGGTCGGCCTCACCGCATGCGGGGAGAGCGACCCCGTCGCCGGCACCGGCACCGGGGAGACCCGGGAGATCACCCACGCCATGGGCACCACGAAGGTCCCCGCCGAGCCGAAGCGTGTGGTCGTGCTCGACACCGACAAGATCGATACCGCGCTGTCGCTGGGCGTGACCCCGGTCGGCGCGGCGACCGCCGGTGAGGCGAAGAGCTGGCCCACCTACTTCGGCGCGGACAAGCTCGCCGGCATCACCGAGGTCGGCGTGCTCACCGAGCCGGACCTGGAGGCGATCAACGCGCTCAACCCGGACCTGATCCTGGGCAGCAAGTTCCGCCAGGAGAAGTTCTACGACGAGCTGGCCAAGATCGCCCCGACCGTGTTCACCGAGAAGGTCGGCGTCACCTGGAAGGAGAACTTCCTCCTCGACGGCGCGGCGCTGGGCAAGGAGCAGCAGGCCAAGGACCTGCTGGCCGAGTACGAGAAGCGGGCGAAGGACTTCGGCGCGAAGCTCGGCGACGCCTCATCCCGCAAGGTCTCCATCGTGCGCTTCATGCCGACCGAGATCCGCCTGTACGGGCCGGACTCGTTCTCCGGCATCGTCGTCGGCGACACCGGCCTGGGCCGCCCCGAGCGGCAGATGCTCGCCGACAAGGAGGACAAGCGGATGGACCGGGTCAGCCCGGAGCGCATCGCCGAGGCCGACGGTGACGTGGTGTTCGTGACCGCGTACGGCGAGAAGGCCGCCGCCGAGCAGGCCAAGGTCACCGGCGGAACGCTGTGGAAGGGCCTGTCCGCGGTCAAGGCCGGCAAGGCGCACGTGGTCTCCGACGAGATCTGGATGACCGGCATCGGCGTGGGCGCCGCCAACAAGATCCTGGACGACCTGGAGAAGCACCTGGCCGCCTGAGCCCCGATACGCCAGCGCCCGTCCCGCCGTCGCCGGCCGGACGGGCGCGGTGTGTTCAGGCCACCAGTTGCCAGAGCAGGAACCCGTTGAGCGCCACCACGAACGCGGTGATCGCCACCGCGGTGGCGGTGGTGGCCCGCCGGTTGACCAGGGCGCCCATCATGTCCCGGCGGCGGGTGAACAGCACGACCGGGATCAGCGCGAACGGGATGCCGAAGCTCAGCACCACCTGGGACAGCACCAGCGCGCGGGTCGGGTCGACGCCGATCGCGAGCACCGCCAGCGCGGGCAGCAGTGTGATCATCCGGCGGACCAGCAGCGGGATCCGGCGGCGCAGGAAGCCCTGCATGATGATCTCACCGGCGTACGTGCCGACGCTCGTGGAGGCCAGGCCGGACAGGAGCAGGGCGACCGCGAAGCCGACCGCCGCCGCCGTGCCGAGCGCGGTGGCGAGCCCGGCGTGCACGCCTTCGAGGGTGTCGGTGCCGGGGATCGAGGTGCCGTGGAAGCTGCTCGCGGCCACCAGCAGCATGGCCAGGTTGACCGCGCCGGCGATGCCCAGCGCGATGAGCACGTCGATTCGCAGGCCCTTGGCGATCACCCGCCGCTGCGCCTCGCCCTCGGCCGGCAGGCGGTTCGGGGTCAGCGCCGAGTGCACGTAGATGACGTGCGGCATCACCGTCGCGCCCAGGATGCCGGCGGCGAGCAGCATGCTGTCGGTGCCCTGCATCCGGGGCAGCAGCCCGGCCGCGGCGGCGGAGGCGTCCGGCTGCGCGCTGACCAGGTTGACCGCGAACGCCAGCACGATCACGCCGAGCAGCACCGCGATGGCGATCTCGAACGTACGGAAGCCCCTGGCGCGCAGCGCCAGGATCGCGAACGAGGCGGTGCCGATGATCAGGCCGCCGGGCAGCAGCGGTACGCCGAACAGCAGGTAGAGCGCGACCGCCCCGCCGATCACCTCGGCCAGGTCGGTGGCCATGGCGACCAGTTCGGCCTGCGCCCACATGACCCGGTTGAGCGGCCGGGGCAGGTGTTCCCGGCACAGTTCGGGCAGGCTGCGCCCGGTGGCCAGACCGAGCTTGGCGGTGAGCGTCTGCACCAGCATGGCGGCCAGGTTCGCCGCGACCACCACCCAGACCAGCAGGTATCCGTACCGGGCCCCGGCCGTGGAGTTGGTGGCGAAGTTGCCGGGATCGACGTACGCGACCGCCGCCACGAAGGCGGGCCCGAGCAGGATGAGCCGGCCACGTACCGGGCGCGGGGCGCGGGCGGTCCGTAGCGGAGACGCGACAGCTGAGTCGTTCGTGACCACTGCTGCTCCTTGACGAGCGACGGAACGAGACGGATCAGGCGGGTTCGTGCCGCGCGGCCGCCGCGCGGGGCGGCGCGGCGAGGTCAGGCGAGCTTGCTCTGGACCGTGTCGGCGGCCTTGTCGGCCGTTTCCGGGTCGGTGCCGTAGGGACGCGGGGCGGCCGGCGCCGCGCCGACCGACGCGGCCAGGCGGCGGCGACGCGGTGGGGCGAGCGTCAGCATCGGCGCGCGCAGCTCGTGGCAGGACGCCCGGAGTGAGAGGGGTTCGCCCCGATCGGTCCGGTCGCGGTGGCGACGGACGTTCGTGGAGTCGACAGCCATGCCGGGCTGTTCCCAATGATTGCCCACATATGCCACCTGTTCCGGCCAGGTGGAGGAAAAGCGTCCTCACCGGACTCCGGCCACGACGAACGGCCGCCCTCGGGCGAGGGCGGCCGTTCGCTGCGCCAGGTCAGGCGGCGGTGGACCAGATGGCGCGGAAGGCGGCGGCCTCACCGGCCAGCCACTGCTCGATCGGCTCCGGCTTGACGTCGGCGGGCATCCGGTGCGCCTCGCCGCGCCGCACGTCGACGAGGACCGGCTCGGCGTGCGGCAGCACCGCGTCCATGTGCCGGGCCATCAGGTGCAGCGTGGCCAGGGTCGCCTCCTCGCTCGGCGGCGCCTCGTCGAAGTGCAGCCGGATCGCCTCGGCCCGGCCGTCGGCGAAGCGCACACCGAACTGCGGGTTGATCTTCACGGGCAGGTCGCCCAGCATGGCCAGCGCGTCACGGGTCTGCGCCAGGTCGACGCCGGCCGGCTCGCCGAGCGAGTGCAACCAGCGGGTCGCGCCCGGCACCAGCGCCTCGTAGAGCGGGCGCCAGCGCGGCTTGACCAGGTCGGCGACCTGCGCGAGATGCGTGCCGCCGGTGTGGAACGCGACGTCGGCCTTGAGTGCCTTGACGAACTGGCCGTGCGGGTTGAAGCCGTGCCGGCTGGCCCGCTGGCGGCGCAGCCCGCCGACGAAGGTGGCCTTCGTGGGGCCGGTGCGGTCGACGTACCGGGTGAAGCCGAGGAGGGTGGCATAGGGGGTGACAGGGGCGGCGGAGGTGGGCGCGGTCACGGGCGTCCTCCCAGGTCAACGACTGGATTAGTACATACATTCTAATCGACGGGTCTGACATCGCCCAGGGAACGAAAAGGGCCGCCCGGACATCCCGGGCGGCCCTTTTTCGCGTAGTCCTAGAGCTGGCCGACGTCTGTCACCCGGACCACCGCCGCGCCGGTCTCGTCCGAGGCGGCGAGGTCGATCTCGGCGCTGATGCCCCAGTCGTGGTCGCCGTCCGGGTCGTCCAGGATCTGCCGTACGGTCCACCTCTCGCGGCCCTGCTCGATCATCAGCAGCGCCGGCCCTCGCGCGTCCGGCCCCACCCCGATCGAGTCGTACGTCTCGAAGTACGGCTCCAGCGCGTCGGCCCAGGCGTCGGCGTTCCAGCCGTCCCCGGCGTCCAGCTCGCCGAGCAGGTCCCAGCGGCGCAGCGCGGCCAGCTCGACGCGGCGGAACAACGCGTTGCGCACCAGCACCCGGAACGCCCGCGCGTTGCGCGTCACCGCCGGCGGCCGGTCGTCCAGCGAGGCGGCCACCTCGGCCACGTCCGACGGGTTGCGCAGCCGCTCCCACTCGTCGATCAGGCTGGAGTCGACCTGGCGGACCAGCTCGCCCAGCCACTCGATGAGGTCGACCAGCTCCTCGGTCTTCGCGTCCTCGGGGACGGTCTGGCGCAGCGTCTTGTACGCGTCGGCGAGGTAGCGCAGCACCAGCCCCTCGGAGCGGGACAGCCCGTAGAACTGGACGTACTCGGGGAACGTCATGGCCCGCTCGTACATGTCCCGGACCACGGACTTGGGGGAGAGCTGGTGGTCGGCGACCCACGGGTGGCCCTGCCGGTACATCTCGTACGCGGACTCCAGCAGCTCGGCGAGCGGCTTGGGCCAGGTCACCTCGTCGAGCAGTTCCAGGCGGGCCTCGTACTCGATGCCCTCTGCCTTCATCGCGGCGACCGCCTCGCCGCGGGCCTTGAACTGCTGCGCGGAGAGCACCTGGCGGGGGTTGTCCAGGATCGACTCGATCACGCTGAGCACGTCGAGCGCGTACGACGGGGACTCGCGGTCGAGCAGCTCGATGGTGGCCAGCGCCAGCGGTGACAGCGGCTGGTTGAGCGCGAAGTCGAGCTGGAGGTCGACGGTGAGCCGCACCCGGCGGCCTGTCTCGTCCGGCTCGGGCAGCTCCTCGACCACGCCGCCGGCCCGCAGCGCCCGGTAGATGGCGATGGCCCGGCGGATGTGCCGGCGCTGGGCGGCCGGGTCCTCGTGGTTGTCGGTGAGCAGGTGCCGCATCGAGGCGAACGCGTCGCCGGGGCGGCCGATCACGTTCAGCAGCATCGAGTGGCTGACCTGGAAGCTGGAGGTGAGCGGTTCCGGCTCGGCCTCGACGAGGCGCTGGAACGTCGGCTCGCCCCAGCCGATCGAACCCTCCGGCGGCTTCTTCTTCACCACCTTGCGGCGCTTCTTCGGGTCGTCGCCGGCCTTCGCGAGGGCCTTCTCGTTCTCGATCACGTGCTCGGGGGCCTGCACCACGACCCGGCCCAGCGTGTCGAATCCGGCCCGACCGGCCCGGCCGGCGATCTGGTGGAACTCGCGCGCCTTGAGCAGCCGGGTGCGCACCCCGTCGTACTTCGAGAGGCCGGTGAACAGCACGGTACGGATCGGCACGTTGATGCCGACGCCGAGCGTGTCGGTACCGCAGATGACCTTGAGCAGGCCGGCCTGGGCGAGCGTCTCCACCAGGCGGCGGTACTTCGGGAGCATGCCGGCGTGGTGCACGCCGATGCCGTGCCGGACCAGCCGGGACAGCGTCTTGCCGAAGCCGGAGGTGAACCGGAAGTTGCCGATCGCCTGGGCGATCATGTCCTTCTCGGCGCGGGTGCAGACGTTCACGCTCATCAGCGCCTGGGCGCGTTCCAGCGCGGCGGCCTGGGTGAAGTGCACGACGTACACCGGGGCCTGTCTGGTCTCCAGCAGCTCCTCCAGCGTCTCGTGCAGCGGCGTGGTCGCGTACGAGAAGAGGAGCGGGACCGGCCGCTCGGCCGAGCGGACGACGGCGGTCGGCCGCCCGGTGCGCCGGGTCAGGTCGTCGACGAAGCGGGTGGTGTCGCCGAGCGTGGCCGACATCAGCACGAACTGGGCCTGCGGCAGCTCGATCAGCGGCACCTGCCAGGCCCAGCCCCGGTCCGGTTCGGCGTAGAAGTGGAACTCGTCCATGATCACCTGGCCGACGTCGGCGCGGCGGCCCTCGCGCAGCGCCAGGTTGGCCAGGATCTCCGCGGTGCAGCAGATGATCGGCGCGTCCGCGTTGACGCTGGCGTCGCCGGTGAGCATGCCGACGTTCTCCGCGCCGAAGACCTCGCAGAGCGCGAAGAACTTCTCCGAGACCAGCGCCTTGATCGGCGCGGTGTAGAAGGTCGTCCGGTCGTCGGCCAGCGCCGCGAAGTGCGCCGCGATCGCCACCAGGCTCTTGCCCGATCCGGTCGGCGTATTCATGATCACGTTCGCGCCGGAGACGATCTCGATGACCGCCTCCTCCTGATGGGGATAGAGGTCCAGGCCGCGCTCGGACGCCCAGGAGGCGAACGCGTCGTAGAGGGTGTCGGGGTCGGCGGTCTTCGGCAGCGCGGCGGTGAGAGTCATGGCGGCTCCCATCGTGCCTGGATCCCGCCCCGCCGCGCCAACCGGGTTCAGCGCCGCCGGTGGATCAGGTCGAAGACCTCCCGGCCGGCGGTCAGCGCGCGCCGTTCGAACTTCGTCACCGGCCGGTGCGCCGGGCGCGGCGCGTAGCCGCCGTACACGTCGACCAGCTCCGGGTCGGCGGTGAGCGTCTCGCGCATCGACTCGGCGTACTCGGCCCAGTCCGTCGCGCAGTGCAGCGTGCCGCCCGGCGCCAGCCGGGACCGCAGCAGCGCCACGTGCGCGGGCGCGATGATCCGCCGCTTGTGGTGGCGGGTCTTCGGCCACGGGTCGGGGAAGAAGACGTGCACCGCGTCCAGGCAGCCCTCCGGCATGGCCCGGACCAGGTCCAGCGCGTCCCCCTCGGCCACCCGCACGTTGTCCAGACCGTGGCGTTCGACCAGGTCGAGCAGGTTGGCGATTCCCGGCGTGTGGACCTCGACCGCCAGATAGTGTCGGTCCCGGTCGGCCGCCGCCATGGCGGCGGTGGCGTCGCCCATGCCGGAGCCGATCTCCAGCACCAGCGGCGCCCGTCGTCCGAACAGCGCCGTCGGATCGCACGGCCCGTCGAGGGCGGCGATCTCCAGGCCGTACGCGGGCCAGAGCCGGGTGAGCGCGTCGCGCTGCCGCTCGCTCATCCGTCCGCGACGCGGATGGAAGGTACGGATGCGGCCGGCGGCGATGTCGGTGAGGGTCACAGCGATCCGAGCCTACGCGACCCGGATCGGATGTGATGTGCGGCCGGGGGTGAGAGGATTCATCCCGTACGCCGGGAGGGGTCATGGGGTCGTTCAGGGTACGTGAGGCGCTGCTTGTCGCCCTCGCCGCGTGCGCCGCCCCGCTGGCCGGCGCCGGGCCCGCCCAGGCCGCGCCGCGCGCCGCCGAGCCGGTGCCGGAACAGCCCCCGGCCGATGTGATCTTCGTGGAGGTCACCCCGGGCACCGTCTCGCCCGGCTACCTGGTCGGCATCCGGGCGAGCTGCCGGGACAACTCCGTACCGGCGATCGTCACCTCGGACGCGTTCGGCAAGATCCAGGTGCAGCCGCAGCGCGGCCTGCTCACCGCCACGCCGATGGTGCACGAGCGCACCCGGCCCGGCAACTACCGGGTCAAGCTGGAATGCCCGGGCGGGGAGACCGCCTCCACCATGCTCCAGGTGGTGAAGCAGGGGCAGCCCACCCGGCAGCCGCCCCAGCCGAGTCACCTGCCCAGCCGTGGTCCGGCGACCGGTTTCGGCGGCACCGCCGGCCCCGGACTCGGCGGCCTGCTGGTGCCCGTCGGGCTGGCGGTGACTGTGGTCGGCGCCGGGCTCGGCGTGGCCGCGTCCCGCCGGCAGGCCCGCGGCGCCGCCGGACGCTGAGGCCGGTCATGGCCGAGCACTTCGTCCCGCCGCCGCCCGCCGGATCCCGGCGCTCCGGCTGGCCGTTCCTCGCCCTGCCCCCGCCCGCCGCGCCACCCACGGACGCGGCCCGCCCGTCCCGGAATGGCCCGCCCGCCGCACCGCCCACCGAGGCGGCCCGGTTCTCCAGGGCCGACCCGGCCGCCGCGCCCTCGGCCGTCGCGCCTTCGGCCGCCGCGCCCTCGGCTGCCGCGCGCCGGGCCGGCTCGCCGCACCAAGACGGAGCGGACACCTTCACGGGCTCGTCTCGCCCGGCCGGCCGGAGCGGACCGACCGCCGGCACCGGATCGCCGGCCGTGCCGGTCTCCGGGGCGCGGGCGTGGATGCCGCCGCCCGCCGCGTCGCGACCGTGGAGCCCGCCACCGGCTGGGCCGCCGGCCCTGCGCCCACGCCCCGCCGGGCCGCCGCCTGTCGAACCGCCACCGGCGTCGCCAGGCGGACGGGACCGAGGCCGGGGCTCCTGGTCGAAGCCCCTCGCGGTGGTGCTGGTGCTGGTCGGCGTGTTCGCCACCGGGGCCGGCCTGGGCCGCACGGCCGGGCCGTTCGACTTCGCCGACGCGTCCACCGAGTCAGGAGAATCGAGCGTCGCCGCGCCCGCGGTGAGTGCCGCCGCCCCGGTCCGCAAGCCGGCGAGCCGGCCGGTACGCCTGGCGGTGCCGGCCATCAAGGTCAACGCGCCGGTCACCCCGGTCGGGCAGGCGAAGGACGGCTCGGTGGCGGTGCCGCCGCTGACCGAGCACGACCAGACCGGCTGGTACGACAGGGGAGCGGTGCCCGGCGACCCGGGCCGGGCGATCATCGTGGGCCACGTCGACACCAAGAGCGGCCCGGCCGTCTTCTACCGGCTGCGCTCGCTCAAGCCGGGCGCCCGGATCCAGGTGACCCGCGCGGACCGCAGCGTGGTGACCTTCACGGTGGACAGCGTCGAGTACTTCGACAAGGCCAACCTGCCCGCCGCCCGGGTCTACGGCGACTCGGGCCCGGCCGAGCTGCGCCTGATCACGTGCGGCGGCGAGTGGGTCGGCGGCCGGACCGGCTACCAGGACAACGTTATCGTCTTCGCGTCCCTCACCCGCTGACCGCTCCCGCCCGGCACGTCCCGGCCGTGTCGATCATGAGGTTGGCGGCGCAGGTTGCCCGTTTCGTCACCGCCAACCTCATGATCGCCGAGCGGAGACCCGGAGCGCCAGGAACGTGGGAGATCTTGGAAGGAAACGGCCCCTGTGGGGGCCCAAATCTTCCAAGATCTCCAACGGGGCGGGGAAGGTGGGAGGGGGTGGGTCAGGGTTTGGCGGGGACCTGCTGGACCACCTCGAACTCCAGCAGGGTGGCGCCGGTGGCGACGGGCTTGCGGGGTTCGCCGCCCTCGGCGTGCGCGGCCCGGGACGGGCCCTGCGCCCACGCCTGGTACGCCTCCTCGCTCTCCCAGCGGGTGTAGACGAAGTAGCGGGTGTCACCGGCGACCGGGCGCAGCAGCTCGAAGCCGAGGAAGCCGGGGGAGTTCTCCACCGCGCCGGCCCGGGCCGCGAACCGCTTCTCCAGCTCCTCGCCGGCACCGGGCGGGACGTCGATCGCGTTGATCTTCACGACAGCCATGTGTCCACCCTAACCAGCGTCGGGCTCAGAACGTCTCGACGGCCGGTGCCAGGTCGGCGTCGACCACGATCGGGGCGTGGTCGGAGGGGCCCTTGCCCTTGCGGGCCTCCCGGTCCACGTACGCGGAGCGGACCGCGCGGGCGAACGGCGCGCTGGCGTACACCAGGTCGATCCGCATGCCCTTGTTCTGGTGGAACATCCCGGCCCGGTAGTCCCAGTAGGTGAACGGGTGCGGCCCCTTCATCGGTGTCGGCACCACGTCCTGAAGCCCCAGGTCGCGCAGCGCGGCCAGGGCGGCCCGCTCGGCCGGGGTGACGTGGGTGGAGGTGACGAACAGCGCCGGGTCCCAGACGTCGGCGTCGGTGGGCGCGACGTTGAAGTCACCGCAGACGGCCACCGGCAGTGGTCCGGCCACCTCCGGTTCGAGCGCGTCGCGCAGCGCCGCGAACCAGGCCAGCTTGTACGCGTAGTGCGGGTCGTCCGGCGCGCGGCCGTTCGGCACGTACACCGACCAGACCCGCAGCCCGTCGCAGGTGGCCGAGATGGCGCGGGCCTCGGGCTCGGGGAACCCGGGTTCGCCCGGGAAGCCGACTGTCACGTCGGCCAGCCCGACCCGGGACAGCACGGCGACGCCGTTCCACCGCCCGTCGCTGTGGCTGGCCACCTCGTAGCCCAGCTCGCCCACCTCGGCGACCGGGAACGCCCCGTCGGGGCACTTGGTCTCCTGCAGGCACACGACGTCGGGTTTCGTGGTGGCCAGCCAGTCGAGCAGCCGGGGCAGGCGGGCCTTCACCGAGTTGACGTTCCAGGTCGCCAGGCGCATGTCTCCACCCTGCCGCATCCCCGGGGACGCCGCCGCCCGGCCCGCCGAGCGGCCCGCCCCGGGACGGGCGGCGGTCCGCTAGCGCTCCGGGGTGTCGCCCGGGCGGGTCTGCTCGGCCAGGAACCGTTCCAGCTCGGCGCCGAGCTCGTCGGCGGTGGGCAGCGGCCCGGTCTCGCCGGCCAGCAGGTTCTTCTCGCCCCGGCCGCGCGCGAACGCGTCGTACTGCTCCTCCAACGCCTGGACCAGCGTCGCCGCCTCCTCGGTCTGGGTGACCTGACGGTCGATCTCGACCCGGACCGCCTCGGCGGCGGTCCGCAGATCCTCGACGGGCAGGAGCAGTCCGGTGCTGCGGGACACGGCGGACAGCAGCGCCTCGGCGGCGGCCGGATACTCGGCCTGGGCCACGTAGTGCGGCACGTGGGCGGCGAAGCCGAGGGCGTCGCGACCCCGCTCGCCGAGGCGGTACTCCAGCAGGTGACCGACGCTGGCCGGTACCTGCACCTTCTGCAGCCACGGCTCGTGCCCGGCGATCAGCTCCTTGCGGGTGGCGTGCGCGGTGACGCCGCTGGGCCGGGTGTGCGGCACCGCCATCGGGATCGAGTTGAGCCCGACGGTGAGCCGGACGTCGAGGCGGGCGCTGAGCCCGGCGACGGAGGCGACGAAACGCTCCCACTGCAGATCCGGCTCGGGGCCGGTGAGCAGCAGGAACGGGGTCTCGTCGTCGTCGTGCAGCAGGTGCAGCTCCAGCGCCGGGGCGTCGTAGGACTCCCAGTGGTCCTCGACGAACGTCATCACCGGGCGGCGGGAGCGGTAGTCGAAGACCTGGTCGACGTCGAAACGGGCGATCACCCGGGCGTCGAGCGAGGTGAGTAGCTGTTCCCGGGCGAGCCGGGTGGCGTTGCCGGCGTCGACGAAGCCGGTGAGCGCCTGGATCAGCACCGGCTGGCCGAGCTCGGGCAGCTCGTCGGTGAGTTCGTAGAGCTCGTGTGGATCGAGCACCGGTGGGTCCTCCCTGTCGACGCGTACGGGGGAGTGCCGACCGTGCGGCCTCCCCGGTTCGGCCAACGTACCGGGGTGCGTGGTCCATTCCGTTACGGCCACGTCCGATGCCCGGATGATGATCACGATTCGGCTACGCCCCGGTCCGGCGACCGATATCCGGATCGTCCGAACGGACGAGTTAGTCGATCATCGGCCGGGACCGGGAGGTCTGCGACGTTAGTGCCCGGCCCGGTATGCCCACTGTCGCCCGGGTGATTGGCCCGGTTGCCGAGGTCCGTCACCGGCCGACCGGCGCCGGGGCGACATGTCCGTTTTATGCTGGCCAAAGTGTGGCGAGGGCCACTCAATCGGCCTGGGTGATCCCGGTTTGCCCTGCCTAGCCTCGTCGGATGCGTAACGACGGCAACCTCGACGACCCGTTCGGCTCCGGCCGCCCGGCTGACCGTTCGGACGATATCTCCTCCACCAACCGGTCGGCGACGCTCCGGCGGCTCTTCCCACGTACCCGCTTCTGGGCACCGACGAACCCCCGGCCCGGCCGGACGAAGCTCGCGGTCGCCACCGGCGCGGCCTGCTGCCTCGGCCTGGT
Source organism: Micromonospora sp. NPDC048887 (assembly GCF_040649715.1). Classification (NCBI taxonomy): domain Bacteria; kingdom Bacillati; phylum Actinomycetota; class Actinomycetes; order Micromonosporales; family Micromonosporaceae; genus Micromonospora; species Micromonospora sp. NPDC048887. The sequence goes on from NZ_JBEZGA010000004.1 coordinate 206,579, forward strand.
CGGCGTCAGCCAGGCCGGCTTCGGCGCCCCGGAGCGCGCCGCGAGCCCGGCGCCCTCGGCGGAGGTCGCCGAGCGCGCGGCGGTCGACCCGGCCTCCCGGGCCATGGCCCGCCCGAGCACCGCCCCGGCCACCCCCAGCGCCTCCCCGTCCGCCACGGCGAGCCCGAAGGCGACCGCCAAGCCCAAGCCGAAGAAGACGGTCCGGCAGATCGTCCCGGTCGCCGGCCTCGACCGCACCCAGATGAACAACGCCAAGAAGATCGTGCAGGCCGGCCAGAAGATGGGCATGCCGCGCCGGGCCCTGGTCATCGCGGTGGCGACCGCCATGCAGGAGAGCACCCTGCTCAACTACGCCAGCGGCGTCCTGCCCGAGTCGCAGAGCTACCCGCACCAGGCGATCGGCTGGGACCACGACTCGGTCGGGCTGTTCCAGCAGCGCCCGAGCAGCGGCTGGGGCACCGTCGAGCAGCTGATGGACCCCGAGTACGCGACGAAGGCGTTCCTGTCCGCGCTGGCGGAGATCCCCGGCTGGCAGAACCTGCCGCTCTCGGTGGCCGCGCAGGCGGTGCAGATCTCGGCGTTCCCGGACGCGTACGCCCAGCACGAGTGGCGGGCCGGCGAGGTGGTGGCCGAGATCCTGGGCTGACCCGGACGGGGGTTGCCGAAGGGGCGATTCGGGTATCACGGGGCTTGCCGGTCCCAGGTACACATGAAGGGGACCGCGGGACGGGAGGACCCTCATGTCACTGATGCAACGGATCACCGCCTTCCTGCGGTCGCCGCGGGGCCAGCAGCTGGTCGAGCGCGGCCGGCGTGAGATGTCCAAGCCGGAGAACCAGGCCCGGCTGCGGCAGATCGCGACCCGGCTCCAGTCGCGCCGGCGCTGACCCGCGTCGCCCCCGCCGCACGAGCCCTCCGGAGCCCTTCGTGACCGACCCCGCCCCCGTCGACGGGGAGCCCAACGCCGTCCCCACCGCCCCCGTCCCGCCGGTGGAGGCGCCCGAGGCGCCACCGGCCAAGCTGTGGGACCGGATGCGGGCGGACCCGCAGTACGCGCCGGAGCACCTGGCCCTGGAAGCGGTACGCCGGCTCGGCCCGGAGGCCGCGCAGTGGGCCGCCCGGGAGCGGGCGCTGCGGCCCGACACGCCACCGGAGCAGCTCGCCGACCAGGCGGTACGCAAGTTCGTCAACCACGCCCGGCTCTCCGGCGCGGTGTCCGGCGCGGCCGGGCTGCCCGGCGCGGTGATCGACGTGGGCGTGCTGGCCTGGACCCAGGCCCGGCTGGTGCTGCACGTCGCGGCCGCCTACGGCGCCGACCCGGCGGACCCCGAGCGGGCCACCGACCTGCTGGTGCTCCAGCGGGTGCACAAGGCCGCCCAGACCGCCCGCCTGGCGCTCGGCGTGGCCGCCGGCCGGGAACGGGCCGGCGCGCTGTTCGGCGCCGCCGGTGACCGGGCGCTGGGCCGGGTGATGCTCCAGCTCGGCGTCCGGCTGGCCCGGATGGCCGGGGTACGCGCCGCCAAGCGGATGTTCGCCAAGATCGTGCCCGGCGCCGCCATCGTGCTCGGCACCTGGGCCAACTCGTCGGCGACGAAGGAGCTGGCCGACCGCACGCGCGCCCTCTACCGCGCCGCCGGCCACCAGCAGCTACCCGGCCCGCGCCGGCCCTGACCCGCCGCGCGCCGGCCGACCCGCCCCGGGCGGCCGGTGCCGGCCGGTCAGCTCGCCCAGCCGGAGGCGTTCCAGGCCACCTCCGCCAGCCGGCCCTGCCCGGCCGCGTTCGGGTGGAACCAGTCCAGCGCGTTCACCTGCTCCAGCGTGAAGCGGTGGCGGTGCATCGCGCCGCCGTCGAAGCGGCAGCGCGAACCGTACGCCCGGCAGGCGGCACGGAGTTGCCCGTCGTACGCCTCGATCCGGTCCCTGACGCGGGCCCGGCGGGCCGCCGCGGCGGGCGCGCTCGACGTGGCGTCGGCCAGCAGCGCCGGGCAGACGCCCCGCGACCAGGCCCGCACCGCGCGGGGCTCGGTGTGCCCGATCTGCCAGAGCCGGTACAGGTCCGGGATGCTCGTCACCAGCACCCGGGCCTTCGGCCGGCCCTCGCGCAGCACCGCCAGCGCCGCGTCCACCTGGTCGCGGAAGGTCGCCACCGCAGTCATGTCGTCGACGTCGCCCCGGCAGGCGTCGTTCGCCCCGATCAGCACGGTGACCAGGTCGGCCTTGTCGCGTACCGCCGACCGGGCCTGGCCGCTCAGCGCCGTCGCGCGGGCCCCGGGCGTCGCCCGGTTGTACGCCCGCAGCCCCGGCACGTCGGCGCGCAGCCGCCGGTAGACGCTCTCCACCCGCAGGCCGTCCCCGGTCGACCAGGAGTTGCGTTCGCAGCTCACCAGCACCAGGCAGGAGCCGTAGCCGGTGGTCACCGAGTCGCCGAGCGCGGTCAGCACCCGGGGCTCGCCGGGGCGGGGCGTGCCGGAGGGCCGGGGAGACGCCTCGCCGGCGCCGTCACAGGCGAGCGCGACCAGCGCCGCCAGGCAGGCCAGCGCGGCGATCCAGCGTCTCATCGGTCCCCCGTCCGGCGGCGGCAACGGGCGCGTCGACCCTATGCCCCGGCGGTGGCCCGGCGACGGTTCTGTCGGCTATCGGGCATCGACCACCGTCGTTCACATCTGCCGTGTCGGCGCTGGCCGGCCGTGCAGCCACCGGTGCAACGCCCGGGTGATCCGGGGCAGCACCAGGTAGGTCATCAGCGGCGTGAGCACGAGCGTCACGAGCAGCGTCCGGCCGGCCAGCGGCACGCCGGACAGGAACCTCGTGGTCAGCAGCGTGGCGGCCAGGCTGAGCGGGAAGAACGCCAGCCAGATCGTGACGGCCTGCTTCCAGCGCGGCGGCGCGGCCGGCTCCGGCTCGCCGAACGTCTCGACCACGTGGTCCACCGGCGGTTCGAACCACCCCTCGATGCCGGTCCGCCGCTCCACCCGCGTGTGCTCGACGATGCCCTGCGCGGAGCTGAGCCACCAGCGCCGCTGCGGCGACTCCTCCCAGTCGCGCAGCGTGTCCGCGTCGGCGAACCGGTACATCACGTGCCACTCGCCCGAGCCGGGGGCGCTGCGGACGAAACCGGCGCCGAGGAAGCCCGGGAAGCCCTCCGCCAGCGCCGTCCCGGCCCGCATCCACGCCACCACCTCGTGGGTACGCGCCGGGTCAGCGCGCCGGGACACGGCGACGGTCACGGGTACGGCCTGAGTCGTGGTCATGCCATCCTCTCCACCGGCCCGCGGGATCTCCGCCGGAACCGGCAGACCGATGTAACGCACCCGTCCACCGGGCGCATCCGGCGGCCACCCGCCGGGTGTCCCGGATCACCGGCGTTCCCCCGCCCGCCGGTTATCCCCGCCCGAGCCGGGGTAGGCGACAGGAATGACCCGATCACAGCCCCGTCGCGCCCGTGGCACGGTCGGCCACGCGAACAGCGCCCTGAACCTGCGGCTCGCGCTCGCCACGTTCGGTCTGGTCGTGATGACCGTCTTCGCGGTGCTCGCGTTCGCCGCCGACATCGCCTGGCTGGGTGTCGTCTGCGCGCTGCTCGCCGTGGTGGCGGTGGTCGACCTGGTCGTGATCCAGCGCCGCCGCGCCGCGCGCCGCCGGGAGGAGCCGGGCGTGCGGCACTCGCTGTTCGAGTGACAGGAGTACGAGATGCCCATCGCCACCACCAATCCCGCCACCGGACAGGTGCTCAAGACGTACGAGGCGATGTCGGACGAGCAGATCGACGCCGCGATCGAGCGGGCTGACCTCGCCTTCCGGCAGTTGCGGGACACCACCATCGCGCAACGGGCCCGCTGGCTCCTCGCCGCCGCCGACCTGCTCGACGCCGAGCGCGACGAGACGGCCCGCCTGATGACCACCGAGATGGGCAAGACGTACGCGGCGGCGAAGGCCGAGGTCACCAAGTGCGCCGCCGCCTGCCGCTTCTACGCCGAGCACGCACCCCGGATGCTCGCCGACGAGCCGGCCGACGCCGCCGCGGTCAAGGCGAAGCGGGCGTACGTGCGCTACCAGCCGATCGGCCCGGTGCTGGCGGTGATGCCGTGGAACTTCCCGCTGTGGCAGGTGATGCGGTTCGCCGCCCCGGCCCTGATGGCGGGCAACACCGGCCTGCTCAAGCACGCCTCGAACGTGCCGCAGACCGCGCTCTACCTGGAGGACCTGTTCCGCCGGGCCGGGTTCCCCGAGGGCGCGTTCACCACGCTGCTGGTCGGCTCCGACGCGGTCGACCGGATCCTCAGCGACCCCCGCGTCCGCGCCGCCACGCTCACCGGCAGTGAACCGGCCGGCCGGTCCATCGCCCAGATCGCCGGCCGGGAGATCAAGAAGACGGTGCTGGAGCTGGGCGGCAGCGACCCGTTCGTGGTGATGCCCTCGGCTGACCTGGACACCGCCGCCGAGGTCGCCACCACCGCCCGCTGCCAGAACAACGGGCAGTCCTGCATCGCCGCGAAGCGGTTCATCGTGCACACCGACGTGTTCGACGCGTTCGCCGAGAAGTTCGCCGCCCGGATGGCGGCGCTGCGCGTCGGCGACCCGATGGACGACGGCACCGACGTCGGCCCGCTCGCCAGTGAGCGCGGTCGCGACGAGGTGCACGCCCAGGTCACCGACGCGGTGGACCAGGGCGCGACGGTGCTCTGCGGCGGTGAGAAGCCGGCCGGGGACGGCTGGTACTACCCGCCGACTGTGGTCACCGACCTGCGCCCGGAGATGCGCATGTGGAGCGAGGAGGTGTTTGGGCCGGTCGCCGGGCTCTACCGGGTCGGCTCGTACGACGAGGCGATCGAGGTCGCCAACGGCACCAGCTTCGGCCTCGGCTCCAACGCCTGGACCAGCGACCCGGCCGAGCAGGAGCGCTTCGCCGTCGACCTGGACGCCGGCAACGTTTTCATCAACGGCATGACCACGTCCTATCCGGAGCTGCCGTTCGGCGGCGTGAAGAACTCCGGGTACGGCCGCGAGCTGTCCGCCGCCGGCATGCGCGAGTTCTGCAACACCAAGACCGTCTGGATCGGCGAGGGCGAGGCAGGAGCGGGCGCGGGCGCGCACTCCGAGTGAGGTGTTAAGCGGGGGCCCTTCCTCGACCTGAGGCGTTAAGAAGGGGCCCCTGCTTACATCCGGACCGGGGTGGGTAGGAGTGGCGACCATGACGGCGTTCGGCTTCCACGCATCCCACGAGCAGATCCATCCGGCCCGGCTGCTGGAGGCGGTGATCCACGCCGAGCGCGCCGGCTTCGACGCGGCCATGTGCTCCGACCACTTCTCGCCGTGGAGCGAACGGCAGGGGCAGTCCGGGTTCGCCTGGTCGTGGCTCGGGTCCGCGCTCCAGGCCACGAACCTGTCCTTCGGCGTGGTGAACGCGCCCGGCCAGCGCTACCACCCGGCGATCATCGCGCAGGCCATCGGCACGCTCGGCGCCATGTACCCGGGCCGGTTCTGGGCCGCCCTGGGCACCGGCGAGGCGGCGAACGAGCACATCACCGGCGAGGTCTGGCCGCGCAAGGACGTGCGCTCCGCACGGCTGCGTGAGTGCGTCGACGTGATCCGGGCGCTGCTCGCAGGCGACGAGGTCAGCCACGACGGGCTCGTCACAGTGGACCGGGCGAGGCTGTGGACCCGGCCGGAGGAGCCGCCCGCGCTCGTCGGCGCCGCCGTCAGCGTCGCCACCGCGCGCTGGTGCGCCGAGTGGGCGGACGGGCTGATCACCGTCAACGCGCCGGTCGAGCACCTGCGGCAGATGATCGACGCCTACCGGGACGCGGGCGGGCGCGGCCCGCTGCACCTCCAGGTGCACGTGAGCTGGGCGCCCGAGCAGGCCGAGGCCGAGGCGATCGCGTACGAGCAGTGGCGCAGCAACGTGTTCGCCCCGCCGGTCTGCTGGGACCTGGAGACCCCCGAGCACTTCGACGTGGCGAGCGCCGACGTGCCGATGTCCAAGGTCGCCGAGACCGTGAACGTCTCCGCCGACCTGGGCCGGCACATCGGCTGGCTGGAGGAGTACGTGGCGCTGGGCTTCGACCAGATCGCCCTGCACCACGTCGGGCAGGAGCAGCGCGCGTTCATCGACACGTTCGGCGCCGAGGTGCTGCCGAAGCTGCGCTCCGCCGCCTGATCCCACAACGGCCCGCCGCCGCATAGGCTCGACGGTCGTGGATGCACTGTTCGAGGTCGTGGTCTTCCTGGCCATCGCGACCTTCGGCGCGGCGCTGGCCCGCCGGCTCGGCCTGCTGGCACCGATCCTGCTGGTGGTGCTCGGCCTCGCCTTGTCCTTCCTGCCGTTCTTCCCGCACGTGCGGCTGGACCCGGACCTGGTGCTGGTGGGCATCCTGCCGCCGCTGCTCTACGTGGCGGCGCTGGAGACGTCCGTACCGGCGTTCCGGCTCAACCTGCGGCCGATCCTGCTGCTCGCCGTCGGGCTGGTTGTCTTCACCGCGTTCGTGGTGGGCACCGTCGTGCACTGGTTCCTGCCCGAGCTGCCGTACGCGATCTGCCTGGCGCTCGGCGCGGTGGTGGCGCCGCCGGACGCGGTCGCCGCCACCGCGGTGGCCCGCCGGGTCGGACTGCCCCGCCGGGTCGTCACCATCCTGGAGGGCGAGAGCCTGGTGAACGACGCCACCGCGCTGGTGCTGCTGCGGGTGGCGATCGTCGCCGCGACAGCCACCACCGGCGGCGTCGGCGTCGGCGCGGTGGCCCGGGAGGTGGTCGTCGCGGCCGGTGGCGGCATCCTGGTCGGTCTGCTGGGCGTGGTGGTCTTCGGCTACCTGCACAAGCGCATCACCGACCCGGTTCTGGACAACGCGCTGTCGCTGATCGTGCCGTTCGCCGTGGTCTTCGCCGCCGAGGAGATCCACGCCTCCGGTGTGGTCGCCGTGGTGGTGACCGGCCTCGGCATCGGGCACCGGCTGCCCACGCTGCTGTCGGCCGCCTCCCGCCTCCAGGTGACCGCGTTCTGGCGGCTCATCCGGTTCCTGCTGGAAGGGCTGGTGTTCCTGCTGGTCGGCCTGCAACTGCCGGAGGTGGTACGCGACCTCGACGAGCCGATCGGCTCGCTGGCCGCGATCACCGCCGGGGTGCTGGCCGCGGTCTTCCTGTCCCGGTTCGCCTGGGTGTTCCCGGCCACCTACCTGGCCCGCCTCGTGCCCCGGATCCGCCGGCGCGACCCGGCGCCGCCGGTGCAGTTTCCCGTCGTCGTCGGCTGGGCCGGCATGCGGGGCGTGGTGACGCTGGCAGCCGCGCTGGGCCTGCCGCTCACCCTCGCCGGCGACACGCCGTACCCGCGTGCGCTGCTCATCTGGCTGGCCTTCGCGGTGATCGTCGCGACGCTGGTCGGCCAGGGCGCCACGCTGCCCTGGCTGGCCCGGCGGCTGCGGCTGCCCCCGGACGACCCGGTGCAGGACGCGCTGTCCGCCGCCGGGGTGCAGCAACGGGCCAGCCGGGCCGCCCGGGAACGCCTCGACGAGCTGGCCGCCGGCGCGCCGGAGGCGGTGGTGGAACGCCTGCGCGGGCTGACCACCTCCCGCGCCAACCTGGCCTGGGAACGGCTCGGCGGCACGGAACGGGAGACCCCGTCCCAGGCGTACGCCCGCCTGCGGCAGGAGATGATCGACGCCGAGCGGGAGGTGTTCCGGGCTGCCCGCGACTCCGGCCGGATCCCGGAGGAGGTGCTCACCCGCGCCTATCGTGACCTGGATCTGGAGGAGTCCCTGCTGCGACAGGAGGTCGTTGAATGAGTTGCGAGCACCTGGCCGAGGCCGGTACGGCCGAACCCGGCACCACCACCGAGTGCCCCGACTGCGTGGCGATCGGCAACCCGGACTGGGTGCACCTGCGCGCCTGCCTGACCTGCGGGCACGTGGGCTGCTGCGACTCGTCGCCGTACCAGCACGCCACGAAGCACTTCGAGTCGAGCGGGCACCCGGTGATGCGGTCGGTCCAGCCAGGGGAGTCGTGGCGTTGGTGCTTCGTGGACGAGGAGATCGGCTGACTCAGCCGACCCGGCGCTCCAGCACCTGCCCGGTCCACGTCGGGCGGCCCGGCCGCTCCACGGTGAACGGTTCGGTGGCGGTGAACCCGCAGCTCTCGTAGAACCGCACGAGCGCCCGGTCGGGGCTGCGGAAGCAGTCCACCCGCAGCAGGCCGACACCGCGCTCGCGGGCCAGCTCCGCCGCGTACTCCAGCAACCGCGCCCCGACCCCGCGCCCCGCGTACGCCCGGTCGGTGACCAGCAGGTTCACGTACAGCTCAGGCCCGGTGGCCGGCGGCACATACTCGGTGGCCGCACCCACCACGAGCGCGCCCACCACAGTCGCGTCGATCTCGGCGAGGTACAGCCCGTCCCCGGCGGCCCACGCGTCGGCCTGGGCGATGCGACGCGGGTCGATCGACGCCGGCTCGCTGCCCCACTGGTCGGTACGCCCGAGTTCCGTCAGCCAGGCGGTGGCGCTGTCGAGCAGCCGCAGCAGCGTGGGGGCGTCGCCGGGTCCACCCGGGCGGATCGTGATGCTCTGCCGGTCGGTCATCCCGCCATGCTGCTACACCGCGCTCAGCCGGGCACGCCGGCGGGTCGCCTCGCGGGCGCGGCCCGGCTCGCCACCGCGCGGCGGGTCAGCGCCGGGGCGGTCAGCCCGGCGGCGGCGAAGATCCCGCCGAGCACCAGCCAGCCGACCGGACCGCCGCCGAGCACCAGCAGCGTGAGCAGGCCCCGGCCGAGCGCCTGGGCCAGCCCGGCGACCAGGCCGTCCGCGCCCTGGTACGCCCCGATCGCCCCGGGCGGGGCCAGGTCGTAGGCGATCCCACCTGTCGGCCAGCCCGCCCAGCGGCACGCTCGCGCTCAGCCCGATCAGCCCGGCGACGGGTGAGCCCGGCACCCACCGAGGTCGCGGAGAGCCCCACGTCCCGGGTCAGGTAGAGCGCCCCGCCCGCCAGCCACAGCCCTGCGCCGACGGTGTTGGCCAGCGTGGCGTACGCGTGCGTGCGCAGCGGCCCGGGCGGCGGGAGCGGCGAGACGCGCCCGTCAGCGGGGTCCGGCGAGGGCCATGGGGTCGACGCTAGGACTGTTCCGGTCGGCCCGGAGCCCCGCTCGGGGCGACGCCTGTCACACCGCGAGCCCAGCGGGGCGTCGCCGGCGCTGGTCGCCGCCGGAACACCCGGAGCACGACACGGGAAATCCGCTCGCCCGCCGGTCCCCGCTCTGCCAGGGTCGGCGCCGTGGAGCGCAGCAGGATCGCCCGGGCCGACGAGTTGACCGAGGTGCAGCGGATCGAGGTGGCCTCCGGTGCCCCGTTCCGGGAGATCGGCATGACCCTGGTGGCCGACATGCCGCCGCTGCCGGTGGAGGCGCTGGCCGCCGGGCAGCGCGCCGGCCGGCTGTGGGTGGCGACCGACCCGGCCGACCGGCCGATCGCGTTCGTGCTGGCCGACGTGGTCGACGGCGCGGCGCACGTGCAGCAGCTCAGCGTCGACCCGGCGTACGCGCGGCGTGGCATCGGGCGGCGTCTGCTCGACCGGGTGGCGGGGTGGGCGTCGTCGCAGGGGTTGCCGGCGTTGACGCTGACCACGTTCCGCTCGGTGCCGTGGAACGGGCCCTACTACGTGCGGTGCGGATTCCGCGAGCTGCGCGGGACGGAGCTGACCGCGGGCCTGATCGAGCTGCTGGCCGCCGAGGCGGCACTGGGCCTCGACCCGGCCGAGCGGATCGCGATGCGCCGCCCCGTCCCCCGCACGGGGGCCGGGAGCGGTCAACCGGTCGACCGGGACCGCGTCCCGTGCCACGATCGCGCGGTGTCCGCCCCCGTGAACACCCTGCTGCGCCGGCAGTTCGACCTGACCTGGGCGCTCGCCGAGTACCACCTCGACCGGCTGGAGCCGGCGGACTTCCTCTGGGAGCCGGGCGGACTCTGCTGGACCATGCGTCCCGGCCCGGACGGCGGGTGGCGTCCCGACTGGGCCGACACCGAGCCGGACCCGGTCCCGGTGCCCACGATCGCGTGGCTGAGCTGGCACATCGGCTGGTGGTGGTCGGTCGCCGCCGACCACGTGCGGCAGCGACCGGCGCGGGAACGCGACGACATCCGGTGGCCCGGGCCGGGCGACGACACGGTCGCCTGGCTGCGGGAGCTGCGGGCGGAGTGGACGGACGTGCTGGACGGGCTGACCGCGGCCGACCTGGATCGGCCGGCCGCGTACCCCTGGCCCGCCGACGCGGGGCTCACCGTCGCGCACCTCGCCGGCTGGGTGAACGCCGAGCTGATGAAGAACGTGGCCGAGATCGGGCAGCTCCGGCTGCTGCGGGCGGCGGGGCGGCCGGCCTGAGCCGGGCCGTGCTCAGTGCGCGCCGCCGAGGTTGAGCACCACCACCCCGGCGATGACCAGCCCAGCCCCGACCACCTTCGCCACGCTCAGCGGCTCACCCAGGAACGCCGCGCCGATCGCCATGATGGCGGCGGTGCCGAGGCCGGACCAGACCGCGTACGCGACGCCGACCGGGATGTCCTTCACGGCCAGCGAGAGCAGCCCGAACGCGGACAGGTACGCCACGGCGAGGCCGAGCGTCGGCCAGAGGCGGGTGAAGCCGTCGGTGGCCTTGAGCAGACTGGTGCCGATCACCTCGGCGGTGATCGCGCCGAGCAGGAACAGGTACGCCATCGCAGGACCGTACCCGGTCCTGCGATGGCGCCCGATCCGCCCGGTCAGGAGACCGTGCAGGCCTTTCCGTTCAGCGTGACCAGCCCGGGGTCGGGATTGGGGCCGGGGGAGGAGACGCCGTTGAAGCCGAACGTGGTGCTGGCGCCGGGCGCCAGTTTCGCGTTCCACGACAGGTTCTTCGCGGTGACGGTGGCGCCGCTCTGGCCGACCTGCGCCGACCACGACTGGCTCACCTTCTGGCCGCTGAGGAAGGCCCAGCGCAGGGTCCAGCCGTTCACCGCCTTCGTGCCGGTGTTGCGCACCGTCACCTGGGTGGTGAAGCCGGACGGCCAGCTCCCGTGGGTGGTGTAGGTGACCGCGCAGGACGGCGCCGGCACCGCGCCGGCGTCACCCTGGTCGGCCAGGAACGACGCCAGCCAGGCCAGCGCCGAGTTCCAGTTGATCGCCACCTCGTTCGTCGCGTACGAGTTGATGTCGTCGACGTAGCAGAACATCGGCGCGCATCCGGCGAGCAGGTTCGCCGCGAACGGGTCCTGGAGCGCGGCGTTCGGGCCACCGGCGAGCGAACCGGCCGGCGGGCGCGGCAGGTCCGGGTTCAACTGGTGGGCGAAGATGCGGCTGTGCTGGTTGCGGGCGTGCTGCTCGCCCCAGCCGGTCACGTACGACATGTTCAGCGCGTTGCGGCCGAACAGGTAGTCGGCGGCCTGCACCGCGCCGTCGCGGTACTTCGCGTCCCGGCTCAGGTCGAACGCGGTGGCCAGCACGATCGCGTTGTTCACCAGGTTGCTGTTGCTGCCCCAGACGTACGCGTCGGCGCTGCCCGGGAACGGCAGCCCGTACGCCTGGCCGGCGATGGTGGCCAGGTAGCTGTCGGCGGCGGCGGTGATGGACTCGCGGATGCGGGTCTTCTCGGCGGCGGGCAGCGTGTTCGGCACGGTGGCCAGGTCCAGGCGGCCCAGCGCGGCGACGCTCTGCCAGCCGAACGCGCCGTTCGCGGCGAACACGTCGGCGGTGTGCAGCGGCGAGCCGGTGACGTCGGCCAGGTATGCCTTGTCGCCGGTGGTCAGCCACAGCTCGACCGCGGCCCAGTAGAACTCGTCGCTGACGTTCGTGTCGTCGTACGCGCCGCCGCCGGTGCCGTCGGTGGCCGAGGCGTAGATCGCCGGGTGCTCCTTGGCTGCCGCGTACGCGGTCTTCGCAGCGGTGCCGCAGCGCGCGGCGAAGGTGGCGTCGTACGGGGCGTACAGGCGCTGGCACTGCGCCGCGACGGCGGCGAGGTTCAGCGTGGCGGCGGTGGACGGCGCGTGCAGCTCGCGCGGCTGCGGGTCGTCCTGGGGCTGCAGCGGCAGGCCGGTCCAGTTCCGGTCGTGGATCTTGTGGTGGACCATCCCGGCCAGTGGCTTGCCGGTCGGGACCTGCATGCGGAGCAGGAACTCCAGCTCCCAGCGCGCCTCGTCGAGCACGTCCGGCACGTCGTTGCCGCGCTCGGGCACCCGCAGCGTGGCGTCGCCCAGGGCGGCGCCGCCGTCGGCGGTCTCGGCGGTCTTGGTCCGCTCGAAGGTGCTCAGCAGCTGGTAGGCGGCGATGCCGCCGTTGACGACGTACTTGCCGTGGTCACCCGCGTCGTACCAGCCGCCGCGCACGTCCAGCGAGTAGTCGCAGACGCCGGCCTGGCACGGCACGTTCGTGTCGCCCTGGTTCGGCGCGACGTCCAGGTGGCCGGCGGGGCGGGCGTACTCCTCGCCGATCAGGTCGCCGTCGATCTCGATGCCGCTGCGCTGGGCGTAGAAGAACTGCAGCGAGTCGGCGCGCAGCCGGTCGTAGAGCGCGCCGGAGATGTCGAACGGGTGGCTGGTCTCGCCGTCCACTGTGAGCGTGTAGCCGGTGCCCGGCGTGCGGTACGCGGAGAAGTCGACAGTCTGCACGTTCTGCGCCGAGGCGGCGTCGGTGCCGCGCGGAGCGGTCTGCCCGCTGGCGACCACCGAGCCGGCGGCCGACTTGAGCTGCCAGGGCAGCGCCTCGGTGGCCTCGGTGACCACAGTGGCGTGCTTCGGGCCGCCGGGCAGGTAGCCGACCTGGTTGACCCGGACCCGCGGACCGGTGTCCGGCTCGTACGGCGGCGCCGGCTCCCCGCCGCGCAGCGACACGTTGTCCAGGCAGAACGTCTGCGCCTGGGCGCTGCCGCCGACCTGGAAGATCAGCTGGGCGGTGGGGTTGTCGGCCGGCGAGGTGAAGGTGGTGGTGACGTGCTTCGCGGTGCCGGTGGCGGTCGCGTCGACGCTCGCGTACGTGGTGTAGGGGGCGCTGCCGAGCTGGAGCACCGCCTTGACGGCCGCGCCCGGGGTGGCGGAGACGTCGAAGGAGAGTTCGTACTCGGCGCCCTGGGTCAGCGGCACCGCGTCCTGGCCGATGCCGGCGTCCCACGGGTTGGCGGTGCCGGCGGCGACTGAGGTGCAGAGCCGGCCGTCGACGACAGCGAGGTCGCCGGTGCCGTACGAGAACCAGGGTGAGACACCGGCGCTGAAGTCGCCGTTGCGTAGTTGTTCGGGGGCGTCCGGCGGCACCTCGGCGCTCGCCGGGCCGGCGGTGAGGCCGGTGAGCGCCAGCGTGGTAGCCGCGATCGCGGCGAGCCGACGACGGGATCGGGTCACGGAGGTTCCTTCCGTGCTCGGGGGTGGTGGGGGAGACCGGGAACTGGGAGCGCTCCCAATATCAGCCCGATGTTTCCACCGCGTTCCGTCGCTGTCAATCGATCCGGCCCGATGAGCTGCCGCGCGCCCGCGCGCGGCGGGATTCCGCGCGCCACGTACGATGTCAGTGATCTCCTAGAGACATCCGAGCCCTAGACCTGGCAGGCTGCGACCCATGACCCTGAAGCTTCGTTCCGTCGGAGCGAGCGACCGTGGGCTGATCCGCAGCGGCAACCAGGACGCGCAGCACGCCGGCGCCTGGCTGGTGGCGGTCGCCGACGGCATGGGCGGCATGGCGGCGGGCGACCTGGCCAGCCGCATCGCCATCGACGCGATCGCCCCGCTGGACGTGGAGACGCCGGAGGACGCGCTCGTCGCCGCGCTCCAGGGCGGGATCGAGGTGGCCACCGCGCGGATCCGCCAGGCCGTCGAGGAGGATCCGGAACGCCAGGGCATGGGCACCACGCTCACCGCGTTGCTGTTCGCCCGCACCGGCAGCTGCCTGGCGGTGGCGCACGTCGGCGACTCCCGGGCCTACCTGTACCGCGAGGGCGTGCTCAAGCAGGTCACCCGCGACGACACGTTCGTGCAGATGCTCGTCGACCAGGGCGTCATCACCGCCGAGCAGGCCAGCAGCCACCCCCGGCGGGCAGTGGTGACCCAGGCGTTGCAGGGCGACGAGGTCTCCCCGTCGTACGCCACGATGGTGCCCCGGGCCGGTGACCGCTGGCTGCTGTGCAGCGACGGCCTCTCCAACGTGGTCCGCGCGGACACGCTCACCGAGGTGCTCAGCGAGCAGCCGGAACGCGACGCCTGCGCGGCCCGGCTGATCGACCTGGCGCTGCGGGCCGGCGGCCCGGACAACATCACCGTCGTGATCGCCGACGTGGTCGAGGAGTAGCAGCCCTCACCGCCGGCGCGGGCTGGCCCGGCGGGTCGGCTCGGCGGTGGTCGGGTCCTCCGGCCACGGATGGCGCGGGTAGCGTCCGCGCAGCTCCGCCCGTACCTGCGGGTATCCGGTGCGCCAGAACGACGCCAGGTCGGCGGTGACCGCCACCGGCCGTCCGGCGGGGGAGAGCAGGTGCAGCAGCACCGGCACCCGCCCGTCGGCGACGCGTGGCACGTCCCGCCAGCCGAACGTCTCCTGGAGCTTCACCGCCAACACCGGGGCGGCCGGATCGGCGTAGTCGACCCGGATCCGCGAGCCGCTGGGCACCGCGAGCCGCTCCGGGGCCAGCTCGTCCAGCCGCGCCGCCTGCCGCCAGTCCAGCAGCCGCCGCAGCGCCGTCGCCACGTCCGCCCGGCCGAGGTCGGCCCGGCGGTGGGCGCGGGCCAGCTCCGGGCCGAGCCAGACGGGCGCGCCGGCGAGCAGCGCCGCGTCGGTGACGTCCGGCCAGTCGTCGCCGAGCGCCTGGCGGCAGAACGCCAGCCGCTGGCGCAGCCCGGTTGCCTCCGGCGTCCAGCGCAGCAGGCCCGTCCCCTCCTGCCGCAGCCCGTCCAGCAGCGCCGCCGCGACCAGCTCCGGCTCCGGCGCGGTCAGCGGCCGGTCGACCAGTTCGACGGCACCGAGCCGCACCACCTCCCGGGCCACCACGTCCCCGCCGGACCAGGTCACCTCCCGTCCGGAGCGCAGCAGCGCCGTACCGGCCTCCCGGGCGGTCGCCTCGTCGATCGGCGCGGCCAGCCGCACCCGGGCGGACGGCGCGCCGGGGGAACGGTCGGCCACCGCGACGGCCAGCCACGCCGCTCCGGCCAGCCCCGACCCGGGCGCCAGCTCCGCGGCGGTCCCGCCGGCCATCAGGTACGCGGACCCGCCCGGCCGCCGTGCCCGGGCCAGCCGTTCCGGGTACGCCAGCCCGGCGAGCAGCCCCGCGGCCAGATCGTCGGGCAGGCGCTCCCGCTCGTCGCCGGCCGACGGTTCGCCGCTCCCGCTGCGGTGCGGCGTCGATCCGGCCGGGGTGCCGGCGGGGTTCCGGTCGGCGGGCAGGGCGGCGCGCAGGCGGCGTACCTCGGTGCGCCAGCGCGCGGTGGCGCCCGGATCGGTGCCGTCGCGCAGCCGGCGCCAGCGTGCGGGCAGGTCGTCTCCCGTCCCGCCCAGCGTGTCCTCGCCGAGGATCGCCACCACCTGGGCGGCCCGGTCGGCACCGACCCGGGGCGCGCCGTCCAGCAGCGCCCGCGCCAGCCGGGGATGCGTGCCCGCCGCCGCGACCGCCCGTCCCCGCGCGGTGATCCGGCCGTCGTGGTCCACCGCGCCGAGCGTGGTCAGCGTCTCCCGCGCCACCGTGAGCGCGGCCGGCGGCGGTGGGTCGGGCAGCGCCAGCCCGGTGCCGTCCGGTGTGCCCCAGGCCGCCAGCTCCAGCGCGAACCCGGTCAGGTCGGCGGTGGCGATCTCCGGTTCGGGCTGCGGGGCGAGCCGCTCGTGCGCCGCCTCCGACCAGCAGCGGTAGACAGCGCCGGGCGCCTCCCGTCCGGCCCGGCCGGCGCGCTGGGTGGCCCCGGCCCGCGACACCGGCACCGTCACCAGCGCGCCCAGCCCTCGGGCCAGGTCGGTGCGGGGCACCCGGCTCAGTCCGGCGTCCACCACCACCCGGACGCCGGGGACGGTCAGGCTGCTCTCCGCCACCGCCGTCGCGAGCACCACGCGCCGTCCGGCAGCAGGGGTGAGCGCCGCGTCCTGGGCGGGCCCGGGCAGCCGTCCGTGCAACGGCAGCACCGCGATGTCGCGGAGATCGGCCAGGCGGCGCGCGACGGCGCCGATCTCACCGGCGCCGGGCAGGAAGACGAGCACGTCACCGTCGCGTTCACGTAGCGCCCGGCGGACCGTGGCGGCCACGTGGTCGAGCAGTGCCGGGTCGACCCGGCCGGCGCCGGGCGGCGTCACCGGGCGCGGTGGCGGCGCCCACACCCGCTCGACCGGGTGCAGCGCCGCCTCGGCGCGTACCACGGGAGCGGGGTCGCCGGCGCCGAGCAGCGCGGCGAACCGGTCGGTCTGCGGGGTGGCCGACATCGCCAGCAGCCACAGGTCGGGGCGCAGCGTCGCCCGGGCCTCGACGCTGAACGCCAGCGCCAGGTCGGCGTCGAGGTGCCGTTCGTGGCACTCGTCGAGCAGCACCGCGGCCACGCCCGGCAGCTCCGGGTCGTGGTGCAGGCGGCGGACCAGCAGGCCGGTGGTGACCACCTCCACCCGGGTACGCGGCCCGGTCCGGCGCTCACCGCGCACCGCGTACCCGATCCGGTCGCCGACCCGCTCGCCGAGCAGGGCGGCCATCCGGTGCGCGGCGGCGCGGGCGGCCACCCGCCGGGGCTGGGCGATCACCACGCGGCCGGTGACCGCGTCGGCGACCGCGAGCGGCGCGGTGGTGGTCTTGCCGGTGCCCGGCGGCGCCACCAGGACTGCGGCGCCCCGCTCGCGCAGCGCGTCGACGAGCACCGGCAGGACCGGGCGGACCGGCAGGTCGAGCGGGATGTCGGCGAGCACTGACCCACTCTCGCACCGCACCGCTGGACGGTCCGCGCTGCCCCCGGGAACGCGGAACGGCCCGGCCGGCGCACCGCCGACCGGGCCGGGTGGCCGCGACGCCGGGTCCGCCGACCCGGCCGCCGCCCCCTTGCTAGTACGTTCCGTCGAGCTGACCGCGCAGCTTGGTCAGCGCCCGGGCCAGCAGGCGGGACACGTGCATCTGCGAGACGCCGATCTGCTCGGCGATCTGCGACTGGGTCAGGTTGCCGTAGAAGCGCAGCGTGAGGATCTTCTGCTCGCGCTGGTCGAGCGTGGCGAGCGCCGGGCCGAGGGCGACCCGCATCTCGGCCAGCTCGAACTCGCCGTCCTCGCCGCCGAGCAGGTCGCCCAGCTCGGTGGCCCGCTCGCCGTCGCCGGTCGGGGTGGACAGCGACACCGCGTTGTAGGCGCGAGCGCCCTCCAGGCCCTCCAGGACCTCTTCCTCGGTGAGCTTGAGGTGGGCGGCGATGTCGGCGACAGTCGGCGAGCGGCCGAGCGTCTGGAGCAGCGTGCTGTTGGCGTCGGAGATCGCCAGCCGCAGCTCCTGGAGCCGGCGGGGCACCCGGATGTCCCAGGTGCGGTCGCGGAAGTGGCGCTTCAGCTCCCCGATGATGGTCGGGATGGCGTAGCCGGCGAAGTCGACGCCGCGCGACGGGTCGAACTTGTCGATCGCCTTGATCAGGCCGATGGCGGCGGTCTGCGCCAGGTCGTCGTTGGGTTCGCCCCGGCCGCTGTAGCGGTGGGCCAGGTGGTTCGCCAGCGGCAGCCACGCCTCGATGGCGCGGTCGCGCAGCGCGGGCCGGGACGGGTGGTCGGCGGGCAGCGCGGCCATCGCGGCGAGCAGGTCGGCGGCGCTGTCGGTGAGCGAGCGGGGGTCGAGCTTCGCGGAGCCGGCCGGCGTGGTCGCCGGGGCGCTCGTCGTGGGAGCGGTCATGGGTGGTCCTCCCTGCACCTCGTCCACGGAAGAAAAAAGACGTGACGCTTAGGTTTAGGTGTTGGTCCTACGTTTGGAAGCCACCATAGCCCGATCGTCCTGCGGAAATCTAGCCGAAAGTACGATGTACTTAAGGTGTAGGCGGGTGTGAACGGTGTGAAGCGGTTGATTCGGGTCTCACCAGGTACCGGCTCGCCGGGCCCGCAGCGGCCTGCCGTCCGGGTCGTAGACCAGCCGGTACGCGGGCAGCGCCCAGAGCCGCGTACGCCAGGGCAACCGCTCCGGGTGGTGCGGCCGCAACCGGCCCGGCGGGCGGGGACCGACGCGCCCGCCGGCGTGCCAGCGCTCCAGTTCCTCCGCCGTCGTGGTGATCGCCGCCACCGCGTCCGCCGGGTCCAGCAGGTCGTCGTCCTGCCCGCCGCCGGGATCGCGGTCCAGGTGCTCGCGCCACAGCCACAGCCGCAGGTCGCGGGCGAACACCCGGGCACCGTCGCCCAGCCCGGCCGGGTCGGCCGGCGTGCGGGTGTCGCGGGTGTCGTCGAGGACGGCGCAGGACAGCTCGCTGTCGTGCGTCCAGGACCGGCGGTTGAAGTTGTCGCTGCCCACGCTGGCCCAGACGTCGTCCACCACGCAGACCTTGGCGTGCACGTAGACCGGCGTGCCCTCGCGGTTCTCCACGTCGAAGACGTGCACCCGTTCCGGCGCGGCCCGGTGGCACAGCGACAGCGCCTGTTCCCGGCCCACCATGTTCGGCGGCAGCGCGAGCCGGCCGTCCACGTCCGGGTGCCGGGGCACGACCGCCACCAGGTGCAGGTCCGGGTGCTCCCGTAGCGCCTGCGCGAACAGCTCGGCCACCTCGGTCGACCAGAGGTACTGGTCCTCCAGGTAGATCAGTCGCCGGGCCCGGCGTACCGCCTTTGTGTAGCCGCGGGCCACCGTGCGCTCACCGTCCGGGGCGAATGAGTAGCGGGGCCGCACCGCCGGGTAGGTGCGCAGCACCTGCACGTGGTGCGGCCCGCACGGCGGCGGGTCGGCGGGCTGCGCGGGCAGCGGGTCCGGGCGCAGGTCGGAGCCGCGCAGCCGGTCCCGCAGGTACGCCGTCGGGTTCTCCGAGTCCAGCGGCATCGGGTCGGTCCACCGTTCCCGGAACGTGGTGTCCAGCGCGCCGACCACCGGCCCGCGCACCGCGAGCTGCACGTCGTGCCAGGGCGGCGTGGGGCCGTACCGGGGGGACATGCCGACAGGTTGCGGGTCGCCCGCGTGGTCGGCGTCGTCGCGGCGGCTGTGGCACAGGTCGATGCCGCCGGCAAAGGCGACGTCGCGACTCGGGTCGCCGGGGCGGCGCAGCACCACCAGCTTCTGGTGGTGCGAGCCGCCGCGCCGGACCCGCTGGTCGAGCAACACCTCGCCGCCGGCCGCGCGGATCGCCTCGCTGAGGTCGCGGTTCTCCGCCTCGCTGTAGGAGAGCGTGTCGAGGTGGGAGCGCCAGATCAGGCCCTTGACGATCACCCCGCGCTGGGCGGCCTGGGCGAACAGCTGCGCCACAGTCGGGCCGTCCGGGCGCATCCGCTCGTCCGGGTCGCCACGCCAGTCGGTGAAGAACAGGTGGTCGCCCGCCGACAACGACTCCACCTCGCTGACCAGGCGGTCAAAGTACGCGGCACCGTGAATCAGTGGCTCGGCGAGGTTTCCATCGGTCCAGGCGGGTAACTCAGACCTCGGGTTGGCGCGTTCCTGTGCGGTGAGGAACCAGTCCCGCAGAGTCACGTTCCACCCCCCGAGGTCGACGACGTCCTCACACGGTAGGACCCCCGGCAGGGCCCCGCACGTCGAGCAGCAGGTCGGCGTCGGCGCCGCGCGCCAGGGGTGCGCCGGACCCCTGGATCGCGACACCGAGGAGGCACCGACATGCCCGCCGAGACGACGAACACCGTGACCGACCGCGACCAGGCGGTGGAGGGGGAGCGGGGTGCGCTGGTGGCGGTCCTGTTGATGGTGATCCTCGGAGTGGCCGGGATCTTCGCCGTCTCCTGAGGCCGCCGCCGGGGCGCCCCGGCGAACCGGGGCGCCCGGAGCGGGTCAGGGCCGGTCGCCCTGGCCGTCGCTGTGCGGCACCCGCCCGGTCGGGATCACCCCGAGCCGGCCGGCCTGGAAGTCCTCGACCGCCTGGATCAGCTCGGCCCGGGTGTTCATCACGAACGGGCCGTAGTGCGCCACCGGCTCGCGGATCGGCTGGCCGCCCATCAGATAGAGCTCCAGCGCCGGGGTGTTGGAGTCCTGCGTCGGGTCGGCGGTGATCCGCAGCGCCTCGCCCGGCCCGTGCACGGCGAGCTGGCCGAGGTGGATCGGCCGACGGTCGGTGCCGACAGTGCCACGGCCGGCAAGCACGTACACCAGCGCGTTGAAGTCCGACCGCCACGGCAGGCTCAGCTCGGCGCCGGGCTGCAACGTGACGTGCGCGATGGTGATCGGCGTGTGCGTCGAGCCCGGGCCCCGGTGCCCGGCGACCTCCCCGGCGATGACCCGGATCAGGCCACCGCCGTCGGGCGTGGTCAGCAGCGCCGACTCCCGGCCGCGGATGTCCTGGTAGCGGGGCGCGCTCATCTTGGCCACCCGGGGAAGGTTGACCCAGAGCTGGAGGCCGTGGAACAGCCCGCCGCTCATCACCAGGTGCTCCGGCGGCGCCTCGATGTGCAGAAGACCACTACCTGCCGTCATCCACTGGGTGTCGCCGTCGGTGATGGTGCCGCCGCCACCTGTCGAGTCCTGGTGGTCCATGATCCCGTCGATCATGTAGGTCACCGTCTCGAAGCCGCGGTGCGGGTGCCAGGAGGTGCCCTTCGGCTCGCCCGGCGCGTAGTCGACCTCGCCCATCTGGTCGAGGTGGATGAACGGGTCCAGCTCGGTCATCGGCACGCCGGCGAAGGCCCGGCGGACCGGGAAACCCTCGCCCTCGTACCCGCTGGGGGCGGTGGTGACCCGGCGGACCGAGCGGTATTCGGTGGCCTCGCCGAGCTTCGGCAGGCGGGGCAGGACGAGGACGTCGTCGACGGTGATCGCGGGCATCGCGGGGCTCCTTACTTGTCGGCCGGGGTGGACGACGCGGTGCGGTCGGCGCGCAGGCGCCGGCCGAGCCGCTCGAAGACCCGGGTGAGGCAGGCGACCTCGGCGTCGTCGAGGTCGTCGATCAGGTGGGCGCGCACGGAGCGCAGGTGGTGCGGCGCGGCCTCGCGCAGGGCGAGCAGGCCGGCGGCGGTGAGGACGGCCTCGCTGCCGCGCCGGTCCGCCGGGCACGCCTCCTTCGCCACCAGGCCGCGCTTCTGCATCGTGGTGATCTGGTAGGTCAGCCGGCTCGGTGAGAACACCAGCCGGTCGGCCAGCTCACCCATGCGCAGCCGCTGGCCGGGCACCTCGGAGAGCAGCACCAGCACGTGGTAGTCGGCGAAGCTCAGGTCGCTGTCGGCGCGCAGGTCGTCCTCGAGCCGCGTGAACAGCCGCTGGCTCGACTCGATGTACGCACGCCAGCAGGCGATCCGCTCCGCGTCCAGGCTCTCCGTCATGGCTCCGAGAGTAGCACTATTTAAAATTTAAACAAGCGCCTCTGCCGCATGCGGCATCGTGCCTGATGCCGCCCTTCTTGAAAACTGAAGATAGGGTCGGGGGATGGACGATCTCGACCTGCTCGACTGGCGGGAGCGGGTGGCCCGGCTCTATCTGTCCGGCCTCGACCTGGCTGGGTTCCGGGCCGCGCGCGACGAGCTGTTCCGCACCCACCCCAGCAGCCCGGTGCCGCCCGCCGACCGGCCCGGCTTCACCGGGCTGCGCTGGTACCCGCCCGACCCGTCGGCAGTGGTCGAGGCGCCGCTGCGCGCCGCCTCCGGCGAGCTGCGCATCGACACCGGCGGCCCGGACGGGGTGGTCGCGTACCGGCGGGTCGCGGTCGCCGAGACGCCGTGGGGACCGCTGACGCTGTGGTGGATCGAGGCGTACGGGGGCGGGCTGTTCCTGCCGCTGCGCGACGGCACCTGCGGCGACGGCTCGTACGGCGGTGGCCGGTACCTCACCGACACGGTGAAGGGCACGTTCGGGCGGGGCCTGACCGTGCTGCCCGGCGGCCGGGTCCGGCTGGACGCCAACTATCTCTACAACCCGAGCTGCGCCTACGACGACAGGTGGGCGTGCCCGCTGGCCCCGCCGGAGAACCGGGTGGACGTGTCGCTGCGGGCGGGCGAGCGGGCGTACCACTGACGCGACGAGGGAGGACCCCGGCGGGGCCCTCCCTCGATGTCGCGTACCCGCGTCAGCGGGCGGTCGCGCCGGTCGGTGTCAGGTGCATCCGGCTGAGCAGCTGCTGGGCCTGACCGGCCAGATCCGCGTCCACAGTGACCGCGTACTGGGCGGCCCGCAGCGAACTGGCCGACGTGAAGTCACGCTGCCCACCGCTCATGGCGTGCGCGACGGCGCCGAACACGGCACCCCAGATCGCGCCGATCACCAGCCCGACCAGGATCACCGCCAGCCAGTTGCCGGCGGTGAAGATGCCGAACAGCAACCCGATGAACAAACCGAACCAGGCACCGGTGCCGGCGCCCAACAGGGCCGCCCGGCCCGTGGTGAGCCGTCCCATCACGGTCTCCACGAGCGTGAGGTCCGTGCCGACGATCGAGGTACGTTCCACCGGGAACCGGTTGTCGGCCAGATAGTCCACCACGCGCTGGGCGGACGGATAGTCCGGGTACGAGCCGATCGTGACGGTCGCCGAACCGGCCTGTGGGCCGTGCCCGTCCCCGCTCGGCGGCGTCGGGCGACCGCCCGGGCCGGACGGGAGGTTGTCGCTGCCCGGCATTCCGGGTTGCCAGGCCGCGGTCGGAGTCGAGGGTCTGGTCATGAGCATCCTCCTTCGTCAACCCGCCGCGTTCCCGCCGCCGGGCAGCGGTAACGCGCCGGGCCGGACCGATGTGGCGAGGCATGCCGGTGCCCGGGCCGGGTAGCCACACCCGTGCCGACCCGACACATCAGCGAGCACGGCTTCCTCGCCGACGGGCGCAGCGCGGCGCTTGTCGACAGCGACGGCTCGGTCAACTGGTGGTGCCCGCCCCGGTTCGACGCGCCGTCGGTGTTCGGGCGGCTGCTCGACGCCGACGCCGGGCACTGGAGCATCCGCCCGGAGGGCGCGGCCACCAGCAGCCGGTCGTACCTGGACGACACGCTGGTGCTGCGTACCGTCTTCACCACCGCGACCGGCACGGTGGCCGTCACCGACGCCCTGGCGCTGGAGCCCGGCGCGCGTGGTCACGAGATCGGGATGCGCTCGCCGCGGGTGCTCGCCCGGCTGGTCGAGGGGCTCACCGGCGAGGTGCGGATGCGTGTGGAATACGCGCCGCGATTCGAGTACGGCCGGGTCGGCGCCTACCTCACCGAGCACGACGGGGTGGTGGCCGCCACCGCCGGGGCCTGCCGCCTGGAGCTGCGCGCCGACGTCCCGCTGACCATCGCCGAAGGGGCTGCCGCCGGACGGTTCACCGCCCGCGCCGGCAGCGCTCACCGCTTCACCCTCGGGTACGCCCCGACGTACGCCGGGGGGCGACCGGCGCTGCCCGACGCCGCCGAGGTGGTGGCCGAGACGGTCGCCGGCTGGCGGTCCTGGTCGGCGCTGCACGACTACCAGGGCGAGTACCGCGACGAGGTGCGGCGCAGCGCGCTCGCCGTGCAGGGCATGACGTACGCGCCGAGCGGCGCCGTCGTCGCGGCGGCCACCACCTCGCTGCCGGAGAGGCTCGGCGGCGACCGCAACTACGACTACCGCTACGTGTGGCTGCGCGACTTCAGCCTCACGCTCCAGGCCCTCTGGCGGGCCGCCTGCCCGGACGAGGCGGACCGGCAGTTCACCTGGGTGGCGCGGGCGATGGGCCGGATCGGCGACGAACCGGTGCCGATCATGTACGGCGTCGAGGGGGAGCGGGACCTGACCGAGCACGACCTCGACCACCTGGCCGGGTACGAGCACAGCCGCCCGGTGCTGGTCGGCAACGACGCCTGGCGGCAGCGGCAGAACGACGTGCTGGGCGAGGTGCTCGACGCCGCCTGGCTGATGCGGTATTACCTCGATCCGATGTCACCAGAGGTGCGTGACCTGCTGCGGACTCTCGCCGACCAGGCCGAGCGCGGCTGGCACCGGCCCGACGCGGGGATGTGGGAGGGGCGTGGTCCGCAGCGGCACTACGTGTCGTCGAAGGTGGAGTGCTGGACCGCGCTGGACCGGGCGGTCCGGTTCGGTTCCCGCATCGGCGAGCCCGCCGACGTGGCGCGCTGGGCCGCCGCGCGCGACGAGATCCGGGCGGCCGTGCTCACCCACGGCTGGAACGAGCGCGTCGGTGCGTACACCGGGGCGTTCGGTGCCGACGACCTGGACGCCTCGGTGCTGGTCATGCCGCTGGTCGGTTTCCTGCCGGCGAGCGATCCGCGGATGCGCGCCACGATGGACGTGCTGGAGCGGCGGCTGTCCCGCGACGGGCTGCTGCGCCGCTGGGACGGCGACCCGGCCGGGTTCGTGATCTGCTCGTTCTGGCTGGCCGCCTGCCTGGCCGAGGCGGGGGAGCTGGACCGGGCCCGGCGGCTGTTCGAGCGCCTCGCCGCCCGCACCAACGACCTCGGCCTCTACGCCGAGCAGATCGACCAGGACACCGGCGAGCAGGTGGGCAACTTCCCGCAGGCGTACTCGCACATCGGCCTGATCATCGCCGCCGGCCGCATCACCGACGCCGCCGCCCGCGCCCCCTCCGCCCGCCACCCCGCTACCGCTTCGCGTCGATCATGAGGTTGACGGCGAAGTCGATCTCCCTGAGTGCCGCCAAGTTCATGATCGACGCGGCGAAGAGGGCGGGTGGGGGAGGATGAGGGAGTGGATCTGGTCTTGATGGCGGACACGCATGTGCCGAAGCGGGCGCGGGACCTTCCGGCGGCGCTGTGGGCGGCCGTCGAGGCCGCGGACGTGGTGGTGCACGCCGGGGACTGGGTTGACGTGGCGCTGCTGGACGCACTGGAGGAGCGGTCGCGCCGCCTGATCGCCGTGTACGGCAACAACGACGGGCCGGAGCTGCGCGCCCGGCTGCCCGAGGTGGCCCGGGTCGACCTGGACGGCCTGCGCGTCGCCGTGGTGCACGAGACCGGCCCGAAGACCCGCCGCGAGGAACGCTGCGCCGCCGCGTACGGCGACTGCGACCTGCTCGTCTTCGGACACTCGCACATCCCCTGGGACAGCGTCGCCCCGGGCGGCCTGCGCCTGCTCAACCCCGGCTCACCCACCGACCGGCGGGCACAGCCGTACGCCACCTACCTGACCGCCCGGGTGGCGGCGGGGCGGCTCGACCGGGTCGAGCTGCACCGCCTGCCCCCACGTTGACCTCAGCGGCCCCGGCCGGTCTCCGCCTGGAGCTCGTCGATCCGCCGGGACGCCTCGGCCTTGGTCAGGCCCTCCGGCACCGGCTCGCCCGCCTCCTGGGCCAGGGTGTGCAGATACGACTCCTGGGCGGCGGTGGGCGGCTCGTCGCCGGTGACCCAGTCGTCCGGGTCCTTGACGGCGGCGTCCGGGTTCACGTTCCTGCCGCTGGCGTTGTCGCGGTCGGCCATGCTGATCACCTCTCCTCGAACAGGTGTACCACTACCCCCGGTCGGGCGGGTTCATGCCGCCCGCCGCCTACGATCACCTGGTGACGGCGGACCGGGCGGGCGTGGTGGTGGTCGGTGCGGGCATCGCCGGGGTGGCCTGCGCGACCGAGCTGGCGCGGGCCGGCATCCCGGTGCGGGTACGCGAACGCGCCCGGGTCACCGGCGGGCGGATGGCCAGCAAGCGCTTCGACGGCCGTCCCGCCGACCTGGGCGCCGCGTACTTCACCGTGGACGATCCGGACTTCGCCGCCGTGGCGGACCGGTGGCGAGCCGCCGGGCTGGCCCGGGAGTGGACCGACACGCTCGTCGCGTACGGGCCGGGCGGCCGCGAGCGGGTCAGCGGCCCGATGCGCTGGGCCGCCCCGCGCGGGCTGCGCTCGCTCGTCGAGCACCTCGCCGCCGACCTGCCGGTGACGCACGAACGGCTGGTGACGCGCGTCGAGCCGGGCCCCCGGGTGGACGGCGTCGAGGCGGAGGCGGTCGTGCTGGCCATGCCCGGCCCGCAGGCCGCGCCGCTGCTGGACCCGGCCCTGGCCGACGCCACCCGGGCGGTGGCCGCGCAGCGCTGGTCGTCGGCGCTGACCGGGGTGCTGCGGTACCCGGCCCGCCGCTGGGCGGACTTCCACGGCGCGTTCGTCAACGACCACCCCGTGCTCAGCCTGGTCTGTGACGACGGCGACCGGCGTGGCGACGCCGCCCCGGTGCTCGTCGCGCACACCACCGCCGGGTTCGCCGCCGGGCACCTGCGCCAGCCCGCCGCCGCCGGCCCGGCGATCGAGCAGGCGGTCCGCGACCTGCTCGGACTGCCCGAGCCGGCCGCGTCGACACACGTGCACCGCTGGACGTACGCGACACCTGCCGCGCAGTCCGGGAGCGCCACGTACCACCTGGACGACGACGGGATCGGGCTGGCCGGCGACGCGTTCGGCCGGCCGCGCGCGCAGACCGCCTGGCGTTCCGGCCGGGACCTGGGCCGCGCGCTCGCCGCCCGGCTGGGCTGATCCAGGCCACAACTCGACGCGTGCTCAGCCGGTGGCGGCCACCGGTTGCGCCGCCGAGCCGGCCCGCGCGCCCTCGCCGGTGCGTTCGCCCGCCCGGTCCAGCAACTGCATGACCGGTGTCGCGGCGATGCCGTGCGCCACCACCGACACCACCACCACGAGACCGACTGTGGCCCAGACCAGATCCGCCTGCGGGAAGTCGGTCTTGCTGGTGGCGTACGCCAGGTAGTAGAACGAGCCGACGCCGCGGATGCCGAACAGCGCGATCACCCAGTGCTCGGCCGGCTTGCCCGGCGCCCCGCGCAGTGACAGCCACCCGGCCAGCGGCCGGATCACCAGCACCAGGGCCAGCCCGGCCAGCGCCGCCGGCCAGGTCAGCGGCGCGAGCAGCCCGCCGATCACCGCCCCGCCGAACAGCAGCAGCAGCAGCACCGTGAGCAGCCGCTCCACCTGCTCGGCGAAGTCGTGCAGCACGGAGTGGAACTCGTGCGTGCGCTCGGCGGCCCGGATCGCCCGGGCGGCCACGAACACGGCCAGGAAGCCGTACCCGCCGATCACCTCGACCAGCCCGTACGCCAGGAACGTCGCGGCCAGCGCGAGGAACCCTTCGGAGTGCCGGGCCAGCCGCAGCTTGCTCGGGGCGCGGAAGAACAGCTTGCCGAGCAGCCAGCCGACGAGCAGCCCGCCACCCACCCCGGCGGCGAGCTTGTAGAGCACGTCCACCGCGAACCACTCGGCCAGCCAGCCGGACGGCGCGAGCCCGGTGGTGGCGATCGCGATGGCCGCGTACACGAACGGGAAGGCGAGCCCGTCGTTCAGGCCCGCCTCCGAGGTGAGCGCGAAGCGCACCTCGTCCTCCGAGTCCTCCACATCGGTCGGTTCGCCCACCTGCACGTCCGAGGCGAGCACCGGGTCGGTGGGGGCGAGCGCCGCGCCGAGCAGCAGCGCCGCGGCCGGCACCAGGCCGGCCCACCACCACCCGAGCAGCGCCACCGCGGCGATGCACAGCGGCATGGCGATCGCCAGCAGCCGCCAGGTCGACGACCAGCGGGACCAGCTCAACGGACGGTCGATCTTCAGGCCGGCGCCCATCAGCGCGACGATCACACCGACCTCGGTGAGGTGGGTGGTCAGTTCCGGCCAGCGCAGCGGGTCCGGTGTGGGCAGGCCGGTGGGCAGCACGAACACGAGCATGCCGAGCCCGAGGAACGCGATCGGCATCGACAGTGGCCGTCGCTCCAGCACGCGGGGCAGCACCCCGGCCAGCAGCGCACCGACGCCCAGCAGAGCGAACGCGACATCCACCGGTTCCACGACACCACCCTTCCGTCGCCCGGCGGCCGGGCGGTGGAGTCCAGCAGTGCCCCGAAGCGGGTCCGGCTAAGCCTGCGCGCGCCGGCCGGTTGAGCCGCCCGTCAGCCGAGCGACGCGATGGCGCTGTCACCCAGCGCGCCCAGCAGCGCGGCCGGGTCCTCGTACACCGCCACCGCGCCCGCGCCGGCCAGTTCGGCGCGGCCGGTGCCGCCGCAGGTCAGCCCGATGCAGGGGATGTCGAGCTTGCCGGCGGCGGCCACGTCCCAGACCGAGTCGCCGACGAACACCACCCGCTCGGCGGCCAGGCCGGACTGCTCCAGCGCGGCGACCAGGATGTCCGGTGCCGGCTTGCTCTCCTGCGCGTCGGCCGACGAGGTGACCGAGTCGATCACGTCGTCCGCGTCCAGCGCCGCCCGCAGCGCTGTCACCTCGTGCTCGGCGGCCGAGGTGGCGAGCACCACCCGCAGCCCGCGCTCCGCGCAGGCGCGCAGCAGCTCACGGGCGCCCGGCAGCGGCGCCAGCCGCTCCCAGTACTCGGCGTAGAGCGCGTCGTGCGCGTCGCGCAGCCTGCCGTCGGCGCTCCGGTCCCGCTCGGCGCCGAGCAGGTGGTCGAGGAGCTTGTCCGAGCCCATGCCGATGGACCTGTGGATCCGCGCCATCGGCACCCGGTGGTCGCCCTGGCGCAGCGCCTCCCACCAGCTCACCGTGTGCAGGTACGTCGTATCGACCAGGGTGCCGTCCACGTCGAAGAGGACACCGCGTCGCTTGTCGTCGGCCATGTCCGGCTCCTACCCGGCCGCAGCGTCGCCGACGCGCGACTCACCCGGCGGAATGAGGATCTCGAACCAGACCGTCGAGCCGCGTACGGTCGGGTCGGTGCCCCAGGCGTCGCTCAGCTCCTCGATCAGGCCGAGCCCGCGGCCCCGGCTGCTGAGCGTGTCGGTCTGCGCCCGGGTGACCTGACCCCGGGTGCCCGAGTCGGCCACCGACACCAGCAGCCGCTCGGCGGACAGGTCGACCTCGACCCGGGCGGCCGTGCCGGCGTGCAGCAACGCGTTGGTGGTCAGCTCGCTGGTGCACAGCACCGCGGCGCCGATCACCGCCTCCGGCACCCGCCACTCGCCCAGCTGCGCGGTCATCCAGTGCCGGACCCGGCTCGGCGCGGTCGGCTCGGCCGGCACCTCCATGCTCGCCGACCGGCTGGGGCGCACCGCGTACTCCACCGCGAGCACCGCCACGTCGTCCTCGGTGGCGCCCGGCACCGACGCGGACGCCACCGCGCACAGCGCGCGCGGGTCACCGCCTGCCGCCCCGGTCACCGCCGCGCCCAGCCCGGCCATCCCGGCCGCGAGGTCCTGCCAGCGCCGCTCCACCACGCCGTCGCTGTAGAGCAGCAGGGTGTCGCCGGGACGGAACGGCACGGTGGCGGTACGCGCACGCCCGCCCAGACCCAGCGGAGGGGCGGGCGGCACGTCGACGAACTCGGCCGCCGCCGCGTCGGGTCCGGCGCGCCGGATCAGCGGCGCGGGATGACCGGCGCTCGCGAGCGTGATCAGCTCCCGGTCCGCCTCGACCACGCCGAAGATCACCGTCACGAACAGCTCCTGGGTGCCGCCCTCGACGCCGAGGCTGCTGACCAGCCGGTCCAGTCCGTCGAGCACCGCGTCCGGGCGGGAGTCGACGAGGGCGAGCGCGCGCAGCGCGGCGCGTACCTGGCCCATCCGGGCGGCGGCCTGCACGTCGTGTCCGGCCACGTCGCCCAGCACCACGCCCAGCGCGCCGGTGGGCAGCAGGAACGCGTCGTAGAAGTCGCCGCCCGCGGCGTTGCCGTCCACGCCCGGGTCGTACCGCGCGGCGATGCGCAGCCGGGGCAGGTCCGGCAGCCGTTCCGGGAGCATGCTGCGTTGCAGCATCTGGGCGGTGCCGTGCTGGGTCTCGAACCGGCGGGCCCGCTCGGCGGCCTGGCCGACCAGCTCCGCGGACGCGGTCAGCAGCGCCCGTTCCGCTGGGGACCAGGGGCGCGGCGCCCGGTAGCCGACGGTCAGCGAACCCCGGACCACAGTCGTCCGCAGCGGCAGCGCCGCGAGCGCGCGGATCTTCTCGTCGTGCCGGTCCGCCGCGACACCGCGCAGCGGCTGCCCGTCGGCGGTGAACGAGGCCACGCCACTGCGCGCGGACACCACCGCCGGCAGCGCCGACTCGGCGGACATCCGCCGCCACAGCGGGGGCAGCCGCTCGTCGGCCTCGTCGAGCAGCTCGCCGCGGATGCGGCGGACCAGCCGCCACGCGCTGCCCTCGTCCACCGCGAACGACACCCGGTCGGCGTCGAAGGTGTGCAGGCAGTAGCGCAGCGTCACCCGCGCCACGTCGTCGAGTGTGAGCGTGCCGGCCAGCGCCGCCGCGAAGTCGCTCAGGCTCTGCAACTGCTGGGTCAGCTGGGTGGTCTGCGCCGAGACGGTGAGCACGCCGACGATGCGGCCGCCGGAGTCGCGGACCGGGCAGTGGCCCCTGGTGAACACGGCCGGCTCGGCCGGGCCCTGCCGGTCGGCCGGCAGCACCGCCTCCCGTTGCAGGAACGGCTCGCCGTGCCGGTAGACCCGTTCCAGCGCCTCGCCCGCGCCCGGGTCGCGCCACACCTCGGCGAACGCCTCGGCCGCCGGCCGGCCCAGCGCGTCCGGGTGCCGGTCGCCGATCAGCTCGGCGTACCCGTCGTTGTAGAAGACCACCAGGTCGTCGCCGAGGAGCAGGGCCATCGGCACCGGGGAGGCGAGCACCACGTCGGCCACCGCGCGGACCGCGGGATCCCAGGTGTCCGGGGGCCCCAGCGACGTGCCGGCCCAGGGGTGAACGGCACCGGCCGCCGGCCCGCCGACGACGGGATCGGTGGGCGCTCCCGGTGCGGGGGCGGACGGAGTGGGAACCCGACCGACGGTGCCTGGCATGACCGCAGCCTAACCGGCGCGTGGCCAGCTGGTTCCGATCATGTGTCCGTGGCGGACGCGGGCACCCGACGACGCGGATGTTCGAGCAGGTCAGGGCCGGTTAGGCAGGCCATGTCGGGAAATTGCCCCGGTCCGGCCCGGCGTGCTGCCCAGGCCATCGGGTATGCGGGCGGCGCAGTTCACGCGACAGGAGGGACATCATGCCGAAAACCCTCGCGGTCGGTCAGGTCGACATCAGTGCGGCCTGGACCGACTTCTGGAGGTCGGTGCTGCTCTTCGTACCGCGGGCGATCGCGTTCATCGCGATCCTCGTCGTGGGTTGGCTCATCGCCCGAGCCGTCCTCAAAATCGTGGACGCGGCACTGGAACGGGTCGGGTTCGACCGCGCCGTGGAACGCGGCGGTGTCAAACGGGCCCTGGAGCGCACCAAGTACGACGCCAGCGACATCCTGGCCAAACTGGCCTACTACGCGGTCCTGTTGTTCACCCTGCAGTTCGCCTTCGGGGTGTGGGGGCCAAACGCGATCAGCGACCTGATTCGCGGGGTGGTGTCCTGGCTGCCGCGGGCCTTCGTGGCGATCGTGATCGTGGTGATCGCCGCCGCCATCGCCAACGCCGTCCGGGACCTGGTCTCCGGCGCGCTCGGCGGGCTCTCGTACGGCCGGGTGCTGGCCGACGTGACGGCGATCTTCATCCTGGCGCTCGGCATCATCGCCGCGCTGAACCAGGTGGGCATCGCCACCACGGTGACCACACCGGTGCTTGTGGCGTTCCTCGCCACAGTGGCCGGCATCCTGATCGTGGGTGTCGGTGGTGGTCTGGTCAAGCCGATGCAGGACCGCTGGGACGGCTGGCTGCACCGGGCCGCCGAGGAGTCCCGGGCGATCCGGCAGCAGCGGCAGGCGCAGCAGGCCGGCCGCGGCGACTACGAGCGGCGGATGGCCGACCGGGGCGGGCAACCGGCACCGGCGTCGCCGCAGTCGTCCATGTCGGGGGCGGGCACATACCGCTCCGGCGAGGCAGGGGACGAGACGCAGCAGTTCCGCCGGCCGAACGGCTGACGGCAACGGGTGACGGGGTGTCCGCGGGGCGATCGCGGGCGCCCCGTAGCCGTGCCCGGGTCAGGCCAGGTGGCGCGGGTCCAGCCCGCGGGC
This sequence comes from Micromonospora sp. NPDC048887, assembly GCF_040649715.1. Lineage (NCBI taxonomy): Bacteria > Bacillati > Actinomycetota > Actinomycetes > Micromonosporales > Micromonosporaceae > Micromonospora > Micromonospora sp. NPDC048887. Next base: position 238,470 of record NZ_JBEZGA010000004.1, read on the forward strand.
CAGCAGGCAGACCGCGAGCAGGCGGGTGAGCATCCAGTCCGGCTCGGACCAGTCCACCTCCGCCCCGGCCGGCGGCGTCCAGCCGTGCTCGGCCGCCGCCTCGCGCAGCCCGTCGACGTACCCGGCCAGCGCCGCGACGGTGAGCGGCCGGCGGTCGCCGTCGAGGCTGTCGCGTACCCCGGCGGCGTGCTGGTCGACCTCGGCGAGCAGCCCGGGGTTCGCGTGGGCCGCGGCGAGGCCGGCGGTGCCGACGGCGGCGGTGAGCGTGGTGAGGGTCGTCCGCGCGGCCACGGCCGCAGAGCGGCGGGTCGCGACCCGGTTCTTCGGCGCGCGCATGGTGTCCGAGGCTAACGCCGCCCACCGGGGGCCGACCTCGGCCGAGCGGCGGATGCCCGGATCGTCCGGGGGAGCGGCCGCCTCCTCCGCCAGGGTTGAGTCGCCCGTGCGGGGGCAGAAGTCCGATACGCAGACCACGCGATCGGGTCACGGAGGGACAGGATGGGACAACGGGCCGACGGACCGGACCGGGCGCACCGGCGCCCGGAGGGAGTGAGTGACGCCACCGTCGAGGCGCTGGGCAAGCTCAGCGAGGCCCTGGAGTGCGTCGAGCGGGCCCGGGGCCACCTGTACGAGCTGCACCAGCTCATCGGCCACGCCGACCTGATGCTCGACGACGCGGTGGAGATGTTCCGCTCCGCCGGCCACCCGGCGATCGCCGAGCGGATCGACAGGGAACTGCTCGGCCGCAACGTCATCGCCGGACGGTGGACGTTCCAGATCGTCGAGGACTTCGACGACGGGTACTACGCGCTCTTCCGGGAGCTGGACCGGCGGGCCCGCGACGAGCTGGTCGAGGGCCGGCGGCACCTCTACGAGGCGGAGATGAAGGAGCGCCGCCGCAGCCGGGGGGTGCCGGGGCACGAGGCGCGCCCCGGCGGAGGCTGACTCAGTCGGAGGCGCGGGCGTCGGCCGGGCGGCGGCGGGCGCCGTCGTCGGCGATGATCACGGTCGCTACCATCAGCGCCACCACCAGGCTGAACAGCCAGGAGCTGTCGTCGGTGAACCGGGCCGAGACCGGAGCCTGGATCGCGGCGAGCAGGAAGCCCAGCCAGGCGAGCTTGCGCTGACGGTTGGAGAGAAAACCGGAGCCCTGTTGCATCCCGAAAGTCTTGCGCGCATCGAGGTGAGTGCCGTCAGCCGTTCGGCCGATTCTGGATGGGCTGTCCGTTTTCCCGACCGTCCGTACCGCACTTTATGTCGCTTCGGCCGAGCATGAATCCGGCGGCTGCGGGCACCGGCACGGGTGCCCGCAGTCACCCGGGGATCACATGCTGTCGGGGCCGGTCCGCCCGATCGTCGACGGCCGGTAGGCCCGGTCCGCATCGGTCATCTCACGCCGCTCGGCCTCCGGGCCGGCACCCCGGTCCACCGCCTCCGGGCCGTGGCCGAACGCGGCCTCCTCGCCGGCGTCGTTGGCGGTGACGTCGTCGCCCTGGCCGTCCGTGGCCGACCGGGCGATGGCCTGGTCCAGCTCATGCAGGGGAGTACGGTCCTCGTCGCGCCACACGTGGCGGTCGTTGTCGGTCATTACCCTGCGGTACCCGGACCGGATGATCGCAAACGGCCGGGCACGGCGATGGCCGCCGGCGGTGCCGGCGGCCATCGGAGACTCGGTACGGGGAGGGTGCTCAGGGGGTGGGGCGGTCGACGGCGCCGCGCCAGGCGCCCGTCTCCTGACCGCGCCGCTCGATGAACTGCTTGAACCGCTCCAGGTCGCCCTTGGCGCGCCGGTCGACCACGCCCAGCTTGTCGCCGGCCTGCTCGACCACGCCGTGCGGCTCGAACTCCATCTGGAGCGTGACCCGGGTGTGCCCCTCGTCGAGGCGGTGGAAGGTCACCACGCCCGCCTGCTGGGTGCCCCCGGTGGAGCGCCAGGCCACCCGCTCGTCCGGCAACTGCTCGGTGATCTCGGCGTCGAACTCGCGCTTCACGCCCGCGATCTCGACCGTCCAGTGGGTCATCCTGTCCGAGAGCTGCCGGACCTCCTGCACACCCTCCATGAAGTGCGGGAACTCCTCGAACTGGGTCCACTGGTCGTACGCGGTCCGGATCGGGACCTTCACGTCCACATGCTCGGTAACGCCACTCATGTCGGGGTTCCTCCTGTTCCGCCGGTGTCTCGTCGCGGGCCGTGGGCCGGCCCGCTCACCAGCGCGTCGTCTCGTTCCGGTGCCCGAGTGCGGCCCACACCTCGGAGATCGTCTGGTAGGTGGTGCCCTCGGGCAGGGTCTCCAGGGCGGCGACGATGTCCGTCGGCGCCTCGTTCTCCAGCGCGTTGGCAAGCAGCGCCTCCCGGTCGCCGGGCAGGGCGGTCATCGTGATGAACCGCCCCAGGCGGCTGCGCGCCTCGACGTCCTCGGAGCTCATGCCCTGCGGCGCGCCGCTGCGCAGCTCCCCGGCCGGCGCCGTGGTGGCCTCCGGCTGGTCCTCGCCGGCCGGCTCGGGGATCCGGAACTCCTCGGCCCGGGAACCGCCGGTGCCGGCGCTCTGGACGAGACCGCTGACCTCACTGCTCATCTGGTCGTCGACCCTGGGCGAGTGCTTGCTGCTGCCACGTTCCATGCCTTGGGAGATGCCCCCGAGGGCCGCCGGTAAACCGGCGCCGGCCGGGGGAGCCGGTCATCCGGGCGGCAACCGGTCGGCGGTCTTTTCGTTGTCCGCGTTCTCCTTGTCCTCGTCGGCCGGGGCGCGCGGCGGCAGCACCGGGTCGTCCGGCTCCTCGATCCCGGCCTGCATCGCCCGCCCGCGCTGCAGCTCCGCGTTCACCTGCACGCCGAGCATCAACGCGCAGTTGGACAGGTAGAGCCACACCAGGAACGCGATGACCGCGCCGAGACTGCCGTACGTGACGTCGTACGAGCCGAAGTTGGCCACGTACAGGCCGAAGCCGAAGGAGACGAGCACCCAGGCCACGAGCGCCAGCGCGCCACCCGGGGTGAGCCAGCGGAACCGCGGCTGGCGGACGTTCGGCGCGATCCAGAACAGCAGCGACAGCAAGGTCATCGCGACCACCGCGAGCAGCGGCCACTTCGCCACCGACCACGTGGTCCGGGCCACCGCCCCGGCGTGCAGCAGGTCACCCACCGCGTCGGTGACCGGGCCGCTGACGATCAGCCCGGTGGCCACCACCGCCAGCAGCACGATCGTCACCGCGGCCATGCCGATCTGCAACGGGCGCAGCCGGTAGAACGGCCGCCCCTCCCGCACCCCGTAGATCGCGTTCGAGGCCCGGGTGAACGCGCCGATGAACCCGGACGCGGACCAGAGCGCGCCGAGCAGGCCGAAGCTCAGCAGCACCTTCGCCGAGCCCTGCTGTTCGACCACGTTGCGCACCACACCGACGAACGCGTCGTTGCCGACCACCGAACCGGCGCCGATTTCCCGGGCCAGGTCGATCACGGTGTCGACGGTGCGTGGGCCGTCGGAGACCAGTCCGACCAGCGCCACCACCACGATCGTGGACGGGAACAGCGCCAGCACCCCGTAGTAGGTGAGCGCCGCCGCCCAGTCCGCGCAGTTGTCAGTGACGAAACCCTTGCCGCTGCGCATCAGCACGCCGCGCCAGGTGCGCCAGTTGAGCTGGCGGATCCGCCGGGGGAAGCGGGATCGCGTCCGGCCGCCGACCGTCTGTGGTGTGGTCACGGTCATGTCCGCCTCCTCCAGGCCCCGCCACCGGGCGTGGGCGGGCGGTACCCGCCGGTGGAAATCGACAAACCGGGTGCCGGTTTGCCCGCCGGGCGGGAGGGAACCACACCAGACAGCCGATCGATACTCCAGGAGGACGAGATGCCCGGGCGCGAGGTACTGCCCAGCACGCTGCGGCGCTCGCCGGCGAAGGCGCAGCGGACCTGGGAGAAGACGCACGACTCGGCGGTCGAGACCTACGGCGAGGGGGAGCGGGCGCACCGCACCGCCTTCGCCGCGGTCAAGCACGAGTTCGAGAAGGTGGGCGACCACTGGGAGCCCAAGGGCCGCAAGGGCCCCAGCGACAGGCAGGCCGAGGGCGGCGGCCCGGCCCGGCGCGCGCCGACGGCCGGCGGGGTGGACGCCAACGCCACCAAGGACCACCTCATGGAGGTGGCGAAGAAACTGGACGTGCGCGGCCGGTCCCGGATGACGAAGCCGGAACTGGTCAAGGCCATCGAGAAGGCCAACAACAACGCGACCCGCAAGGCCCGCGGGGGTCGCTGACCCCTTTGGGTACGCGTCGAGCCCGGGACCGCCTCGGTCCCGGGCTCATTCGTGCCGTCTCACCAGTGGCCGCCGCCCGGCGCCTCCAGGTGTACCGCCTTGACGGCGCTGAACTCGTCCAGCAGCTCCGGGCCGTACCCGAAGCCCTGGCCGCTGCCCCGGCGCGGCTGGGCCGCGCCGCCCGGCGCCCCGCCGAACACCGAATTGATCTTCACGGTGCCGACCGGCAGCTCCCGCCAGGCGCGCTGGGCGTGGCTCATGGAACCGGTCAGGACGGTGGCGGCCAGGCCGTACGGCGAGTCGGCCGCGCAGCGCAGGCCCTCGCTGAACGAGTCGACCACCACCACGGGGGCGACCGGCCCGAACGTCTCCTCCCGGACCAGCGCCATGTCGTGGCGGCAGCCCTCGACCACGGTGGCCGGATAGAACGCGCCGGGGCCGTCGGGCAGCACGCCGCCGGCGCGTACCCGGGCCCCGTCCGCCACCGCCGCGGTGACCTGCCCGTGCACGTGGTCCCGGTGCCGCCTGTCGACAAGCGGCGCGAGCTGCGTGCCCGGATCGCGGCCGGGGCCCACGGTCAGGGCCTCGGCGCGTGCCACGAGCGCGTCGGTGAAGCCCTCGGCGACGTCGCGGTGCACGTAGATCCGCTCCACCGCCACGCAGATCTGCCCGGCGTTGGCGAAACAACCGAGCGCCGCCTGCTCGGCCGCCCAGATCGGGTCGACGTCCGCGTCCACCACCAGCGGATCGCTCCCGCCGTTCTCCAGCAGCACCTTCGCGCCGGTCCGCCCGCCCGCGACGGCGATCGCCCGGCCGGTGGCGGTGGAGCCCACGTGGGCGATCACGTCCAGTTCCTGCCCGGCCAGCGCGGCGCCGACCTCGCCGCCGCCGGTGAGCAGCGACAGCACCCCGGCCGGCAACGCCGAGTCCAGCGCGCGGGCCAGCAGCCACCCGGTGGCGGGGGTCCGCTCGCTCGGCTTGTACACCACCACGTTGCCGGTGACCAGGGCCGCGCCGAGCAGGCCGCAGGACACCGCCACCGGGTCGTTCCACGGGGTGATCGCGGCGACCACGCCGCGCGGCTCGGGAGCCATGAAGTCCAGTGCGTCGTGCGCGCCGTGCAGGGTCCGGCCGCCGCGTACCGGGGCGAGTTCGGCGTACTGTCGCAGCGTGCCGATGCCCGCCGCCACCCCGCCCCGCGCGTCATCGAGGGGCTTGCCCATCTCCGCCGTGGTCGCGTCGGTCAGTTCCCCGGCCGCCGCCTCGACCGCGTCCGCCGCACGGTGCAGCGCCGCGGCCCGTTCCGCGGGGGCGGTCGCCGCCCACTCCGCCGCCACGCCCCGGGCCGCCTCCACCGCCTTGGCCACCTCGTCGGCGGTGGCGACCGGCGCCCGGGTCACCGGCGACCCGTCCGCCGGATCGTGGACGACCAGCTCACCGCCCTCGCCGCCGGCGCCCCACACTCCACCAATGAGCTGCGCAACCGTGTACATGCGGCCGTGCTTGCCCCGGCATGGGCAGGGCAAACGCGTTTCGCCCGGTGACCGGCCGGGTAGGCGGATCCGATGACCTCCACCGCAGACGCCGTCGTCATCGGAGCCGGGCACAACGGACTGGTGGCCGCGAACCTGCTGGTGGACGCCGGATGGGACGTCGAGGTCCTGGAGGCCACCGAGGCGCCCGGCGGGGCCGTCCGCTCCGCGTACGTGACAGCGCCCGGTTATCTCAGCGACCTCTACAGCTCGTTCTATCCGCTCGGCTACGCCTCCCCGGTGCTCGACGGGCTGGGCCTGGAACAGCACGGCCTGTCCTGGACGCACGCGCCGGACGTGCTGGCGCACCTGCTCCCGGACGGCCGGGCCGCCGTGGTCAACCGCGACCTGGACACCACCGCCGCGTCGCTTGAGGCGTTCGCCCCCGGCGACGGGGAGCGCTGGCGGCACGCGTACGCCGACTGGCGTCAGGTGGCCGAGCCGATGCTGCAGGCCATCACCACCCCGTTCCCCCCGGTGCGCGGTGGTCTGGGCCTGCTGCGGCAGCTCCGCGTCGGCGGCGCGCTGCGGCTGGCCCGCCGCCTCGTGCTCCCGGTCCGCAAGCTGGGTGCCGAGCTGTTCGAGGGCGAGGGCGGTCCGGTCCTGCTGGCCGGCTGCGCCCTGCACACCGACCTGTCCCCGGAGGATGCCGGCTCCGGGGTGTACGGCTGGCTGCTCGCCATGCTCGGCCAGCAGGTGGGCTGGCCGGTGCCGGTCGGCGGCGCCCAGCGGATCACCGACGCGCTGGTGGCGCGGCTGGTCGAGCGGGGCGGCCGGATTACGTACGGCGCCCGGGTCGAGCGGGTGCTCACCGCCCGGGGCCGGGCGATGGGCGTGCGCACCGTCGGCGGCGCCGACTGGCGGGCCCGGCGCGCGGTGCTCGCCGACGTGCCGGCCCCGGCGCTCTTCCTCGACCTGGTCGGCGCGGCGGCGCTGCCGCCCCGGATGGTCGAGGATCTGGCGCACTTCAAGTGGGACGGTTCCACGCTCAAGGTCGACTGGGCGTTGTCCGCGCCGGTGCCGTGGAAGAACCGCGACCTGGCCGGTGCCGGCACCGTGCACCTGGGCGCCGACATGGACGGCCTGACCACGTACGCGGCCGAGCTGGCCCGCGGCGAGCTGCCCCGGGATCCGTTCCTGCTGGTGGGGCAGATGTCGGTGGCCGACCCGAGCCACTCACCGCCCGGCACCGAGTCGCTCTGGTCCTACACCCACCTGCCGTTCCGCCGGGACTGGCGCGCCGAGGAGGTGGCCGGGCACGTGGAGCGGATGGAAGAGACGCTGGAGGCGGCGGCACCCGGGTTCCGGGCGTCCGTCGTCGGGCGGCATGTGGCCGGCCCGGCCGACCTGGAGGCCGCCGAACCGAGCCTGGTCGGGGGCGCGCTGGGCGGCGGCACGGCCGCGGCGTACCAGCAGTTGTTCCTGCGGCCGATCCCCGGCCTGGGCCGGGCCGACACCCCGGTGGACCGGCTCTACCTGGCCAGTGCCTCCGCCCACCCCGGCGGCGGCGTGCACGGCGCGCCGGGCGCGAACGCGGCGCGGGCCGCGCTGGCCCGCGACCGGGCAGTCACCGGAGCGGTGTACGCCCGGACGATCGCCGCCGCCCACCGCACCGTCTACCGCTGACCCGGCCGCGCCTTCACCGCTGCCGCTGCCGTTGACCGCTTCCCGCGCCACCGGGGGAACACCTGGCAACCTCGTCGACCGAACCGCAGACCGGCGCAGTCTTCCGGCAAACGAGATCGGCAGCCGGGGCCGAGGCGCTCAGCGGCAGCGACCGACCACCACTACGCCGACGCGGCTGACGTCAATTCGAGTGCGTCACGCTGAGTGTTCGGCAGCGCCTCGACGGGATGACCGCGCCGCTGCCTTTGCTCTGCAGCCTCATATGCATCGGTTACGCATCGTGACCAACGTGCGCTGTGAACGGAACGGCCGCCCGGAAAGCATCCCTGCTCAGGGCGGTGCTGCGCCGATGGCGGCAGAGCAAAGGGCGCGGCGGGAGATGTGGCTGAGCGGGCGCGCCCTCACGCGCGGTGACAGTTACGCGGCGTGAGGGCGCGGTGGAACGCGGAAGCGCTCAGGAGTCGAGGTTGCGGTGCCGGCTGCGCAGCTTGAACGGCATCAGCGCGCTCTCGATCTTCGTGGCGGTGGTCATCTTCGAGTCGCCGTCGCGGCGTTCCTCGAAGCGGATCGGCACCTCAAGGATCGTGTGGCCGAGCTTGGTGGCGAGGTAGTGCATCTCCACCTGGAAGCTGTAGCCGTTCGACTGCACCCGGTCCAGCCCGATCGCGCGCAGCGCGTCGGCCCGCCAGATCTTGAAGCCGGCGGTCAGGTCGCGGATGCGTACCCGCAGCAGCGTGTGCACGTACAGGTTGGCCCAGCCGCTGAGCGCGCGCCGGTACAGCGGCCAGTTCTCGTCCAGCTCGCCGCCGGGCACGTAACGCGAGCCGATGACCACCGAGGCCTGGGTGGACAGCAGAGCGCCGAGCATGCCGGGCAGCGCCTCCGGCGGGTGCGACAGGTCGGCGTCCATCTGGGCGACGAAGTCCGCGCCGTCGTCGAGCGCGCGGCCGATGCCGTCCACGTACGCCCGGCCGAGGCCCTCCTTGCCCGGGCGGTGCAGCACCGTCACCCGGTCCGGGTGCTCGATGGCCAGCTTGTCGGCGACCTCGCCGGTGCCGTCCGGGGAGTTGTCGTCCGCGACCAGCACCTTCAGCCCCGGCAGCGGCAGCGCGAGCAGGCGCTCGACCAGCACCGGAAGGTTGCCCGCCTCGTTGTAGGTCGGAACGACGACGGTCAGGCGCGCATCCCCCCACGGGGAGGGTAACTGCACGGGTTCGATCATCACGGACATCCTCGGTCAGCCGACAGGTTCACCTGAGAGGGTAGCCAGTCCCTCGTACGGCAGCCGCACAGACGCCCCGCCGGGCGATCGATCACGGCTCCGGCTTCTGCCGCGTCGCGATGTCGGAGAGCCGGGCCAGCGTCTCCCGGTTGCGCAGGTGCAGCACCAGGTCGTTGAGCTTGGTCCGGACCCACCGCAGCGGCCCGGCGGCGAAGTCCTCGCCGATCGTCACCCGGGTCCGGCCGCCCTCCAGCGGCTCCAGGGCGAACGCCACGATCGCCTCCCCGGCCGGCCACAGCCCGGCGCGCAGCACCAGCCGGTGCGGCGCCTCGCATTCCAGCACCGTCGACTTGTCCTGGAGCGAGAACGGCCAGGGCCCGGCCCGGTGGTGCAGGTTGGTGCCGACGCGGGGCCACGCGTCGTCCACGTCCCGCACGTGTGCGGTGCCGACCACCCAGTCGCTGTACGTCCACCCGTCCGCGAGCACCTCGAAGACCTGCTCCGGGGGCGCGTCGATCACCTTCTCCACAACCGCCATCACCGAGCGGTACCCCGCCATGGGCCGTCGCTAACGGCGACAGGGGTTAGCTTCTCCGGGGCGGCGGGTATCGCCGCACCGGGCCGGTCGTGGCAGTCGTGCGCCCCGGCCGTGCGGCACCGGCGGGGCGGCCTGGCGCCGACGTTGACGTTTACTCCTCGGGGCGTCGGGAACCCGCCGCCCGTGCGACGGGACCAGGAGCGGGATCAGTGCAGGTCAGCCCGGGTTGACCCGGGTGCTGACCGGTTCCCGTCCGGCCTGTACGACGCGGTGCTGCTGGACCGCGACGGCACGCTGGTGGAGGACGTGCCGTACAACGGCGATCCGGAGAAGGTGCGGCCGGTGCCGGGTGCCCGGGAGGCGCTGGACCGGTTGCGGGCGGCCGGGTTGCGGCTGGCCGTGGTGACCAACCAGTCCGGGCTGGCCCGGGGTCTGTTCACCGAGGCGCAGATGCGTGCCGTGCACGCCCGGATCGAGGAGTTGCTGGGTCCGTTCGACCACTGGGCGATCTGCCCGCACGCGGAAGCCGACGGTTGCGCCTGCCGCAAACCCGCGCCCGGCCTGGTGCACGAGGCCGCCCGCGCGCTCGGGACGACGCCGACCCGGTGCGTGCTGATCGGCGACATCGGCGCGGACACGGGTGCCGCCGCCGCGGCGGGCGCCGCCGCGATCATGGTCCCCACGCCCGCCACGAGGACCGCCGAGGTGGCCGCCGCGCCGACAGTCGCCGCCGACCTGCCGGACGCGGTGGGCATCGTGCTGGCCCGGATGCGCCTGACGGCCGCGCCGCGGCCTGCGCGCCGGTCGCGCCGGGGCACGGTGCTGGTGGTGCGCAGCGACGCGGCCGGGGACGTGCTCGTGACCGGGCCGGGCATCCGGGCGGTAGCGGCGGGCGCGGAGCGGGTGGTGCTGCTGTGCGGGCCACGCGGCCGCGCCGCCGCCGAACTGCTCCCCGGCGTGGACGAGATCGTCGAGGCGTCGCTGCCGTGGATCGACGCGCCCGCCCCGCCCGTCGACCCCCACGCCGTCCGCGCGCTGACCGACAGGCTGTCGGGGGTACGCGCCGACGAGGCGGTCGTGTTCACCTCCTTCCACCAGTCCGCCCTGCCCCTGGCCCTGCTGCTGCGCCTGGCCGGGATACCCCGCATCAGCGCGATCAGCGACGACTACCCGGGCAGCCTGCTCGACGTGCGCCACCGCGTCCCGCCCGGCGTACCCGAACCCGAACGCGCCCTGTCCCTCGCGGCCGCCGCCGGCTACGCGCTGCCCGACCACGACGAACCGGCACTGCGCATCCGCACCGACCGGCTGCCGCCGCCCGCGGAGGCCGCCGGGCCGCCCGGCTACGTCGTCCTGCACCCGGGATCGTCGGTGGAGACCCGAGCCTGCCCGGAGGAACTGGCCACCCGCGTGGTCCGGGTGCTCGCCGCCGCCGGTCACCGGGTCGTGGTCACCGGAGGGCAGGACGAGCGGGAGCTGACCGCGCGGGTCGCCACGGCGGGCGGCGTCGACCTGGGCGGGCGGACCGGGCTGGACGAGCTGGCTGCGGTGATCGCCGGAGCCGCCGCGCTGGTGGTCGGAAACACCGGCCCGGCGCACCTGGCCGCCGCGCTCGGCGTGCCGGTGGTGAGCCTGTTCGCGCCCACCGTCCCGTTCGGGCAGTGGGGGCCGTACCGGGTGCCGACGGTACGGCTGGGTGACGCGGGCGCGGCGTGCCGGGACACCCGCGCCACCGTCTGCCCGGTCCCCGGGCACCCCTGCCTGTCGGCAGTCGAGCCGGGACGGGTGCTGGAGGCGCTGCGGCTGCTCGGCGTGCCGGCGCCGGTGGCGGGCGGGGTGGCCGGATGAACATCCTGCTGTGGCACGTCCACGGATCGTGGACGACGTCCTTCGTGCACGGCAAGCACCGCTACCTGGTGCCCGTCACCCCGGATCGCGGCCCGTACGGGCTGGGCCGGGCGCGCACCTACCAGTGGCCGGACAACGCCGTCGAGATCGCCCCGGAAGACCTGCGCGACGCCGACGTGGACCTGGTGATCCTGCAACGCCCGGAGGAACTCGACCTGGCCGCCGAGTGGCTCGGCCGCCGGCCCGGCCGCGACCTGCCCGCGATCTACGTCGAGCACAACACCCCGAAGGGCGATGTGCCGAACACCCGGCACCCGATGGCCGACCGGGACGACCTGCTGCTCACCCACGTCACCGCGTTCAACGAGCTGTTCTGGGACAACGGCGCCACCCGCACCACAGTGGTCGACCACGGCGTCGTACCACCGGCCGTCGAGTGGACCGGCGAACTCGACCGCCTCGCCGTGGTCATCAACGAGCCGGTACGCCGCTGGCGGGTCACCGGCACCGACCTGCTCGCCCGCTTCGCCGCGCTGGCGCCACTCGACGTCTACGGGATGAAGGTGGACGGTCTCGCCGCCCACCTCGGCCTGCCGGCGGACCGGCTGACCAGCCACGACGACGTACCTCAGCACGCGATGCACGCCGAACTCGCCAAACGGCGCGCGTACCTGCACCTGTGCCGCTGGACCTCACTCGGCCTCAGCCTCATCGAGGCCATGACCATGGGCATGCCCGTGGTGGCACTGGCCACCACCGAGGCGGTGGAGGCGGTGCCACCCGCCGCGGGCGCGCTGTCCACCCGCGTCGACACGCTCGTCGACGCCGCCCGTGGCCTGCTGGACGACCCGGAGTCCGCCCGCCGGGCGGGCGCCGTGGCCCGGGCCGCCGCCCGGGACCGCTACGGCCTGGAGCGATTCCTCGCCGACTGGGACCGGCTGCTGGAGGAGGAAGTATGCGCATCGCGATGATCTCGGAGCATGCCAGCCCGCTCGCCGTCCTCGGCGGGGAGGACGCCGGTGGCCAGAACACGCATGTCGCGGAGCTCTCCGCCGCGCTCACGGCGGCCGGTCACGACGTACACGTCTACACCCGGCTCGACGCGGTGGACCTCCCGGTGAGCGTCCGCACCCCGGACGGGTACGAGGTGGTGCACGTACCGGCCGGGCCGGCCGAGCCGGTGGCCAAGGACGACCTGCTGCCGTACATGCCGGCGTTCGGGCAGTGGCTGGCCGACCGGTGGCGCACCGGCGACTGGCAGCCCGAGGTGGTGCACGCGCACTTCTGGATGAGCGGGCTGGCCGGCCTCGCCGCAGCCCGCCGGGCGGGCGTGCCGGTGGTGCAGACGTTCCACGCGCTCGGCACCGTCAAGCGCCGCCACCAGGGCGTGCAGGACACCAGCCCGCCGGGCCGGGTCGAGCACGAGCGGAGGCTGGGCCGCTCGGTGGACCGGGTGGTCGCCCAGTGCCAGGACGAGGTCGCCGAACTGGTCCGGATGGGCGTGCCCCGGACGCGGATGACAGTCGTGCCGTCGGGGGTGAACCTGACGACGTTCTCCCCGCTCGGCCCGGTCGCCGACCGCGACGGCGACCGGGCCCGCATCCTCACCGTCGGCCGGCTGGTCGAGCGCAAGGGCTTCCAGGACGTCATCCGGGCCGTCGCCGAGGTGCCCGACGCCGAGTGCGTGGTGGTCGGCGGGCCGCCGGCCGGACTGCTGGAGACCGACCCGTACGCGTTGCGCCTGCGCGCGCTGGCCCGCTCCCTGGGCGTCGCCGACCGGGTACGCCTGGTCGGCGCGGTGCCCCGGGAGGAGATGGGCCGCTGGTACCGGTCGGCCGACGTGCTCGTCGCCGCACCCTGGTACGAACCGTTCGGGCTCACCCCACTGGAGGCGATGGCCTGCGGCGTACCGGTGGTCGCGACGGCTGTCGGCGGGCTGATCGACACGGTGGTGGCCGGACGCACCGGCGACCTGGTGCCGCCCCGGGAGCCGGCGGCCCTCGGCGCGGCCCTGCGCGGCCTGCTCGGCGACCGGATCCGCCGCTTCGCCTACGCCACCGCCGCGCTGGAGCGGGCCCGCACCCGCTACTCCTGGGCCACCACCGCGGACCGCCTCACTGAGCTGTACGGCGAGGTGGCCACCGTGCGCCGCCCGACCCGGGTGGTCGCCTGATGACGCCCGCCACGCCGGCCGCCGGCGCGACGGTGCTCGAGGACCACCTGAGCCGGCTGGCCGCCGCGCTGCTGCCCCTGCGGGAGGCCGAACACATGCTGGCCCGCTGGGGTGCGGAGCTGGCGCGGGGGCTCGCCGCCGGTGGCCGGCTGCTGGTGGCCGGCAACGGCGGCAGCGCCGCCGAAGCCCAGCACCTCACCGCCGAACTCGTCGGCAAACTCCACCACGACCGCCAACCCCTCTCCGCCATCGCCCTGCACGCCGAGACCAGCGCCCTCACCGCCATCGCCAACGACTACGGATACGACGAAACCTTCGCCCGGCAAGTCCGCGCCCACGGCCGACCCCACGACCACCTCCTCCTCATGACCACCAGCGGCACCAGCACCAACCTCCTCACCGCAGCCCACGCCGCCCACCAGACCGGCCTACGCACCTGGGCCTTCACCGGACCCGCGCCCAACCCCCTCGCCGACCTCTGCCACGAGCACCTGGCGATCGACTCGGCGGACGGGCAGGTGGTGCAGGAACTGCACCTGGTGGCCTCGCACGTGCTCTGCGAGTACGTCGAACTGGCGCTGCCCGCCGCGCAGACTCCGGCCGGGCCGGTACGCGCCGGTGTCGAGGTCGTCGTCGGCGAGCCGGATCCGACGGCGCCGGCCGGCCGGGGAGGTACGGCATGAGGGGACCGGTGGTGGTACTCGGTGACACGCTGCTGGACCGCGACGTCGAAGGTCTGGTGAACCGGCTCTGCCCGGACTCCCCGGTGCCGGTGCTGGACGAGACCGTGTCCCTCGACCGGCCCGGTGGCGCCGGGCTGGCCGCCGTCTTCGCCGCCGCGCAGGGCGCCGAGGTCGCGCTGGTCACCGCCGTCGCCGACGACGCGGGCGGCGCCCGGCTGGGCACGTTGCTCGCCGCCGCCGGGGTGCGGTTGTACGCGCTTCCGCTGGCCGGCGCCACCCCGGAGAAGATCCGGTTGCGGGCGCGCGGCCGGGTGCTGCTGCGCCACGACCGGGGCGGTACCGCCGGTGCGCCGGGCCAGCCGAGCGACGCCGTGCTGCGGCTGCTCGCCGACGCGTCCGCCGTGTTGGTGAGCGACTACGGCCGGGGCGTGGCGGGGCATCCGGCGCTGCGCGCCGCGCTGACCGCGACCCGGGCGCCGGTGGTCTGGGATCCGCACCCGCGAGGGCCGGCCGCCGTACCCGGGGTGCACCTGGCCACCCCGAACGAGCCGGAGGCCCGCGACCTGGCCAAGACGCCGCCGGGCGGCTCCCGCCTGGCCGTCGCGTCCCGCAGCGCCCACACGCTGCGCCGCCGCTGGCAGGCGCGCGCGGTGGCGGTGACGCTCGGCGGGGACGGCGCGCTGCTCAGCCACGCCGGCGCCACGCCCCTCGTGGTGCCGGCGCCGCCCGCCGAGGGGGACACCTGCGGGGCCGGCGACCGGTTCGCGTCCACCGCGGCGCTGGCCCTGGCCCGGGGCGCGCTGGTGTCCGAGGCGGTGCAGGAGGCGGTCGCCGAGGCGTCCGCGTACGTGGCCGCGGGCGGGGTGGCCACCGCGCTGCCCGCACCGGTGCGGGCGGTGGCCCCCGCCGTGGTCACCGGCGGGGGGGACCGGATCGGCGCCGGGGCGGCCGGCGAGGTGGTGGCCCGGGTACGCGCGGCCGGCGGCACGGTGGTGGCCACCGGCGGCTGCTTCGACCTGCTGCACGCCGGGCACGTCGCGACGCTCCAGGCGGCCCGGCAGCTCGGCGACTGCCTGGTGGTCTGCCTCAACTCCGACGCCAGCGTGGCCGGGCTCAAGGGGCCGGAACGTCCGGTCGTGCCGCAGGGCGACCGGGGGCGGCTGCTCGCCGCGCTCGGCTGCGTCGACGCGGTGCTGATCTTCGACGAGCCCACCCCGGAGGCGACGCTGTCCTGGTTGCGCCCGGACATCTGGGTCAAGGGCGGCGACTACGCCAGCGGCGGCGGGCCGGAGACGCTGCCCGAGACGGAGATCCTGGCCCGCTGGGGCGGCCACACGGTGGTCGTGCCGTACCTGGACGGGCGCTCGACCACCGACATGATCGCGGCGGCGCGGGCCGGGCGCGGCAGCGGCGGCTGGCCGGTCGACGCGGCCGTCACGCGGGTCCGGTCCACGGCGAAGGGAGCACGATGAACGAGCGACGCATCCGACCCGGCACGGCCGCCCCCGCCGGCCCGACGGTGGCGGCGTGAGCACCGGCGCGCCCGGCGCCGGGCCGACCGTCCTGGTCACCGGCGGTTCCAGTGGGCTCGGCGCGGCGGTGGTCGCCGCGGTGGCCCGCGCCGGTGGGCGCCCCCTGGTGCTGGACCGGCAGCGGCCCGCCGACGGGGTGCCCTGGGTCGAGTGCGACCTGGCCGACACCCGCGCCGCCGAGGCCGCCACCCGCGACCTCGCGGAACGCGCCGGCGGGCTGGACGCGGTGGTCACCGCCGCCGGGATGGACGTGCCGGGCAAGCTGGCCGACATCCCGGCGGAGACCTGGGAGCGGATCGTCACGGTGGACCTGCTCGCCACCGCCGCGGTGATCCGGGCCGCGCTGCCCTGGCTGGAGGCGTCCCGGGGCAGCATCGTCACAGTCGCCTCCACGCTCGGGGTGAAGGCGGTCAGCGACGCGACAGCGTACTGCGCGGCGAAGTTCGGGGTGGTCGGCTTCACCCGGGCGCTCGCCGCCGAACTGGCCGGCACGGTGGGCGTGACGCTGCTGATCCCGGGCGGGATGCGGACCGCGTTCTTCGACGAGCGCGACGCGCAGTACCGCCCCGGCCCGGACGCGGTGCTCAACGAGCCGGCCGACACCGCCGCCGCGGTCATGTTCGCGCTGTCCCAGCCGGCCGGTTGCGCGGTACGCGAGATGGTCGTCTGCGCCGCGCAGGAGTCCTCGTACCCGTGATCCTGGTGCTGCGGGCGCTCGGGGTCGGCGACCTGGCCACCGCCGTGCCGGCGCTGCGCGGTCTGCGCGCCGGCCTGCCGGGCCGGGAACTGGTGCTGGCCGCCCCGGCCTGGCTGGCGCCGCTGGCGGAGCTGACCGGGGCGGTGGACCGAGTGCTGCCCACCACCGGACCGGACCGGATCGCCTGGACCGGGCCGCCACCGGAGGTGGCTGTCAACCTGCACGGCCGGGGACCTCGGTCGCACCGGGCGCTGGCCGCCGTCCGCCCCGGCCGGCTGCTCGCCCACGCCAACCCCGACGCCGGACACCCGCACGGCCCCGCCTGGGACGACGACGAGCACGAGGTCCGACGCTGGTGCCGGCTGCTGCACGCGTACGGGCTGCCGGCCGACCCGGGAGACCTGGCGCTGCGGCGGCCGGCGGTGACCGGCGTGCCGGCCGGGGTGACGCTGCTGCACCCGGGCGGGAAGATCCCGGCGAAGCGCTGGCCGGCGGACCGCTTCGCCGGGCTGGCCCGGGAGCTGGCCGCGCGCGGGCACCGGGTGGCGGTCACCGGCTCGCCGGACGAGCGGGCGCTGGCCGAGCGGGTCGCCCGCGACGCCGGGCTGCCGCCGCGGGCGGTGCTGGCGGGCCGGACCGGGCTGGCCGAACTGGCCGCGCTGGTCGCCGGCGCGCGGCTGGTGGTCAGCGGGGACACCGGCGTCGCCCACCTCGCCACCGGCTACGGCACCGCCTCGGTGGTGCTGTTCGGGCCGGTGCCGGCGGCGCACTGGGGGCCACCGCCGGACCGGCCCCGGCACCGGGCGCTCGGCGCGCTCACCCCCACCACCGTCAACCGGGATTCGACCGGGTCGGGCGGGGTAGGAACCCACCCGACATTGGATGCCATCGGGATCGACGAGGTGGTGGCCGCGGTGGCCGACGTGGAACGGGTATCCGGTGCGGTTGCGGCGTAGCGATCCGGGCCGGCCGGGGTACGCCCGCCGGCGGCGCGGCAAGGGCTGGCTGTTCCTCGACCCGGCCGGCGAGCCGGTGCGCGACGCCGAGGAACTGGTGCGGCTGCGCGAGCTGGTGATCCCGCCCGCCTGGCGGAACGTGTGGATCTCGCCGTACCCGAACGGCCACATCCAGGCCACCGGGATCGACGCGGCGGGCCGCAAGCAGTACCTCTACCACCCGGGCTGGCGGCGCAAGCGCGACGAGGCCAAGTTCGACCACGTGCTGGAGGTCGCGCACCGGCTGCCGGCGCTGCGCGACCGGGTCACGCAGGACCTGGCGCTGCGCGGCCTGCGCCGGGAACGGGTGCTGGCGACTGTCGCCCGGCTGCTGGACATGGGCGCGTTCCGGGTCGGCAGCGACCAGTACGCCACCGGTGACGACCCCACGTTCGGGGTGGCCACGCTGCGGCCCGAGCACGCCCGTTCCCGGGGCGGCTGCGTGGTGTTCGAGTTCCCGGCCAAGGGCGGGATCGAGCAGGTCCGCCGGATCGAGGACGCGGAGCTGTGCCAGGTGCTGCTCAACCTGCGCCGGCGGCGGCGGGCGCAGGAGCGGCTGTTCGGCTACTGGGACGGCCGGGCCTGGCGCGACGTGCGCAGCGACGAGGTGAACGACTACCTGCGCGACGCCAGCGGCGGCGAGATGACCGCGAAGGACTTCCGCACCTGGCACGCGACGGTGCTGGCCGCCGCCGAACTGGCCACCGTGGGCCCGCAGCGCTCCGCCACCGCCCGCAAGCGCGCCGTGGCGGCGGTGATGCGTTCGGTGGCCGAACTGCTCGGCAACACCCCGACGGTGGCCCGGACCTCATACGTGGACCCGCGCGTGGTCGACCTCTACCACGACGGGGTGCTGGCGCCGGTACGGCCGGAGATGCCGCGCGAGGCGGTGGAGAAGTCGGTGCTGGCGCTGCTGGAGGAGGAGGCCGGCTGAGTGCCGACCGGCCCCGCCGGTCCTGGGGGGATGCGCGACGGGGCCGGAAACCGTGGCCGCGGGTGCGGTGCGGGGGCTTTACCGGGCGGGGCCGCCCACGGCTGAACCGCCGCGGGCGCCACGCCGCGGCCCCCCGATATCCATGGGCCACCGCGAGCGGTATCGGCCCGAGATCAGTATGTACGGGCCGGGTTGACGGCGGATGCCGTGGTGTTGACGATCCGTGCCGATTCCAGGTGACGGGCCCGGTACGCCTGCGGCGTCTCCCCGTGCGCGGCCCGGAAGACCCGGCTGAAGTGCGCCTTGTCCCGGAAACCCCAGCGGGCGGCGATGACCTGGATCGAGCGGTCGCCGAGTGCCGGGTCGGTGAGATCGCGACGGCACCGGGCCAGTCGCTCGTCCCGGATGTACGCGGCCACGGTTGTCTCCTCGTCCTCGAAGAGCCGGTGCAGCGAGCGCAGCGAGATGTGATGCGCGTCGGCGATCCGGCCCGGGTCCAGCGTGGCGTCGCCGAGATGCTGGCGCACGTACCCGTGCACCTGTTCCCGCAGCGCACGCCGCCGGATCTCGGTGGGCACCGCGTCCTCGGAGACGAGGTTGCGCCCGAGCAGCGTGGCGACCAGGTCCAGCCCGACGGCGCCCAGCCGCTCCGCGTCGGCCGCGTGGTACTGCTCGGGGTGCGCGGTGATCCGGGTGAGGAAGTCGGCGACCAGCGCGCCGACGCCCTCGGAGCCGGACATCCGGCCGGCGAACAGGCGGGCTAGCCGGCGGTGCGGCAGTGGCAGCGCGTCGTACGGCATGAGGGCCACGATGGAGCGGGCGTACGCGGACCCGGCGGCGTCGGCGTGGTGGCTGACCTCGTGCGGGCGGGAGCAGTCGTAGAAGGTGAGGTCACCGGGCCGGCACCGGGCCCGCCGCCCCTCCTGGTCGGCCTGGCTGGTCCCGGTGAGCGTCAGCGCGAGCAGGTAGTAGTCCGGGTCGGAGCGCTGGATCAGCTTCGAGGTGCGCACGCAGTCCACCGACGGGTAGCGGTAGCGGATGAGCCGCATCGGGCCCAGTTCGATGAACTCCGCGCGGGCGACGAAGTCGTCGGCGTGCGCGGTGTGCACCCGCAGCGGCGTCGGGATGCCCGCCAGCATGTCCAGCCACATGCCGAAGCGTTCCCGTGGCGGCAGCGCCGCCGTGTCGAGGACCTGGCGTTGCAGCTTTCCGTCCATCAACGACCCCCGTGGCTCGTCACTCCTGCTCTAAGCAGGACGCCCCACGGGGTCGAAAAGCGACACCCGTGGGGCGTGACGTCCGTCATTGACGGATCGACGAGCCTTCTGTTAGGAGTCCGTTCAGTCGTTCAGCACGTGAGCCAGCCGGTCCCGGAACCGGCGCTCGGAATCGGTCACCGTGTCACCGCCCAGACCCAGGATGCCGCCGGTGGAGGCGGCGCCCACCACCTGCTCGGCGATCTCCACCAGCCAGTGCCGGTACGCCCCGGCCTGCCCCTCGTCCACCCGCGCGCCGAGCAGCGCGGACGCCTGCCCGGCCCGGGCCAGCACGTCCTCGATCATCGCCTTCGGGTCGTCCGGCGTGATCACCGGCAGCTCCGCCCCGGTCTCCGGGTCGCCCACCCGGTCGACGACCTCACCTGCCACCGCCGCGACCAGCGGGCTCGCCGACTCCCGGCCGGCGGCGATGGTCTCCAGCCCGGCGGCGTTCTCGGCCATGGTCCGGCGGGTGCCGTCGGACTCGGCGGCGGCCGCGGCGGTGATCACCGACTGCGGCAGCCCCACAAGCAGTCCCCACTCCTCGTCGGAGACGCCGAACCGGGTGTACGCCGGCTGCTCGATCACGATCAGGCCCCTTTCGCCGTGGTCGTCGTTGTCGACGGGCGCCCCCGTGGCGCCCGGGTCAGGCTAGTCCAGCGTCAGCAGGCCCTGTTCGGACACCACGCGCACGGACAGCGTCTTGTAGCCCACCTCGTCGAAGAGCACGGTCATCCGGTCCTCCTCGTAGCTGAGCACCAGGCCGGAGCCCCACTCCGGGTGGCGGACCTGACTGTGCACCGGGAACGGCCCGACCGCGCCGTCACCGGCCACACTGGTGCCCGCGTGGCAGTTGTCGCAGTGCGCGCAGACCTCGTTCATCTGCTCGCCGAAGTACGCCAGCAGAGCCTGGCCGCGGCAGCCGGTGGTCTCGGCGAAGGCGCGCATCATGTCGGTACGCGACCGGGTGACCGTCTGCTGCCGTTCCGCCTCGGCCAGCGCGGCGCGGCCGGCCTCGACCGCCGCCGGGGCGTACCGGGGCGCGCCGATGCGCTGCTTGGCCCGTGGCTCGGCGGCGCCGACCTGCTCCAGCAGGGACAGGTACTGCCCCAGCTTGCGTGGGCCGAGACCGGTCAGCTCACGCAGTTCCTTGCGGTTGCGGGCCTTGCCGCGCAGCACCGCCGCCAGTTCGGTCAGTTCCTTCTCGTCGGGCAGCCCGCCGCTGAAGTAGCGCTGGAGCCCGACGTCCTCGGAGCGCCACAGCAGCAGCACCCGGGCCGGCGAGCCGTCGCGCCCGGCCCGGCCGATCTCCTGGAAGTAGCTGTCCGGCGAGTCGGGCAGCGCCATGTGCACCACCCAGGCGATGTTCGGCTTGTCGATGCCCATGCCGAACGCCGACGTGGCCACCATGATCGGCACCCGGTCGGCCAGGAACGCCTCGTGCAGCTCGTGCCGGGCCGCAGTGGGCATGCCGCCGTGGTAGAACTCGGCCGGGAAACCGGCGCCGGTGAGCCGCTCGGCCAGTTCCTCGGCCGCCCGGCGGGTCGGCACGTAGATGATGCCGGGCCGCTCGTCGTCGCGCAGCAGGGCGATGAGCCGCCGCCACCGGTAGTCGTCGGTCGGGCAGTAGGCCACCTCCAGGAAGAGGTTGGGCCGGTCCAGCCCGGAGACCACCACCTCCGGCTCGCGCAGCCGCAGCCGGGCGATGATGTCGTCGCGTACCGGCGGGGAGGCGGTCGCGGTGAGCGCCACCACCGGCGGCCGGCCCAGGCCGTCGATCAGGTGGCCGAGCGCCAGGTAGTCCGGCCGGAAGTCGTGGCCCCACGCGGAGATGCAGTGCGCCTCGTCGATCGCCACCAGAGCCGGCTTCAGCTCGCGCACCTCGGCCAGGCGGTCCGGATTGCTCAGCGCCTCCGGCGTGATGAACAGGAACTCCGCGCGCCCGGCCCGGATGTCCTCGATCGCCTCGGCCTGCTGCGCGGCGCTCTCGTCCGAGCTGATCCGCACCGCGCGCAGCTCCGGGCGCTGCCGTTCGTTGAGCGCGGCGATCTGGTCCTGCTGCAACGCCAGCAGCGGGGAGATCACCACCGTCGGGCCGGGGATCAGGCTGGCCGGGATCTGGTAGATCGCCGACTTGCCGGCGCCGGTGGGCAGCACCACCAGGGCGTCGCGGCGCTTCATCACGGCGCGCATGGCGGCGAGCTGGTTGGGCCGCAGCGCGGTCCAGCCGAACAGGTTCCGCGCCGCCCGGCGCAGGCTGGTGGAGTGCGTGGTCAGTTTCATCAAGCGCCTCAGCTACCCCCGGCGATCCCGCCCGAAACCGGCACCGCCGCTCACCGCCCGGCGCGGGATCAGCGGCGGAACATGGCCCGGATCGCGATCAGCAGGAACAGGCCGCCGACCACCAGGCCGAGCAGGCGTACGCCGGGGATGTCGGCGGCGCTGGTGGCGTCGGCGAGCGGCAGGGCGGACATGTGGGAACTCTCCCACGGGTGGTCACGGGATGCCAGCGGCTAACAGTAAGGATTGTTGACTATTTAGCTGCGCGGTGTGACCATGGCAGCACCCGCCGGTCCTGGCGGGTCCGTGGGGGAGACGGGGGTACGACAGCACATGAGCGAGCGGACCGTGGGATCGACCGGAGACCTGGCGGCGCTCGCCGCCGCCGTCCTGCAACCCGGTTTCGTCGGCACCACGCCGCCGCCGTGGGTGTGCCGCTGGCTCGGCGAAGGGCTCGGCTCGGTCGTCCTGTTCGCCCGCAATGTCGTCGACAACGAGCAGGTCGCCACGCTCACCGCGAACCTGCGCGCCGAGCGGCCGGACGTCATCGTCGCGATCGACGAGGAGGCAGGCGACGTCACCCGGATCGAGTCGGCCCGGGGCAGCTCCCGGCCCGGCAACTACGCGCTCGGCGCGGTCGACGACCCGGCCCTGACCGAGGAGGTCGCCCGCGACCTCGGCGCCGAACTGGCAGCAGTCGGCGTCACGCTCGACTACGCCCCGGACGCCGACGTCAACTCCAACCCGGCCAACCCGGTCATCGGGGTGCGCTCCTTCGGCGCCGACCCGGAACTCGTCGCCCGGCACACCGCCGCCTGGGTACGCGGCCTGCAGGCCGGCGGCGTGGCCGCCTGCGCCAAGCACTTCCCCGGCCACGGCGACACCCGGGTCGACTCGCACCACGACCTGCCGCGCATCGGCGGCGACCGGGCCCGCCTCGACGCTGTCGAACTCGCCCCGTTCCGTGCCGCCGTCGCGGCCGGGGCGCAGGCGGTGATGACCGGTCACCTGCTGGTGCCGGCGCTGGACCCGGAGTTGCCCGCCACCCTCAGCCCGCGCGTGCTCGGCGGCCTGCTGCGCGAGGAGATGGGCTTCGGCGGCGTGGTGGTCACCGACGCGGTGGAGATGCGCGCGGTGGCCGACCGGTACGGCTTCACCGGCGCCGCCGTGCGCGCGCTCGTGGCCGGCGCCGACGCGATCTGCGTGGGCGGGGAACGGGCCACCGAGGCCGACGCCCGCGAGCTGCGCGACGCGATCGTCGCGGCGGTGATCAGCGGGGAACTGCCCGAGGAACGGCTCGCCGAGGCGGCCAAGCGCGTCGGTCAGCTCGCCGCGTGGAGCGTCGCCGCCCGCGCCCGCCGGACCGCCGGCCCGCACTCGGCCGGGAACCCACCGATCGGGCTCGCCGCCGCCCGCCGGGCGGTACGGGTCACCGGCGACGCCGGGCTGCTGCCGCTGGCCGGTCCGGCGCACGTGGTGGAGTTCGCGCCCGCACGCAACATCGCCATCGGCGAGGAGACGCCGTGGGGCATCGCCGCGCCGCTGGCCCACCTGGCGCCGGGCACCACCACCGTCCGCTACGCCGCCGACGCCGTACCGGCCGATCCGGGCGCTGCGCCGGCCGGCCGGCCGCTGGTGCTCGTGGTGCGCGACCTGCACCGCCACGACTGGATGCGGGACGCGGTACGCCGGGCGCTCGCCGCCCGCCCGGACGCGGTGGTGGTCGAGCTGGGCGTGCCCGAGCTGGTCACCGGCGCGGTGCACCTGGCCACCCACGGCGCGACCGCCGCAGCGGCGCGGGCCGCCGCCGAGGTGCTGACCGGGGCACGCTGACTCCCGGCCCGGCCGGGTGGGGAGGTCCCCCGGCCGGGCCGGGCCTCACGGCTTGTCGGCCAGCAGGTCGGCGTACTCGGGGTGGCGTTCGATGAACGAGGCCACGAACGGGCACTGCGCCACCACCCGGCCGCCCCGGGCACGGACCTGCTCCAGCGCGCCCCGGACCAGCGCCGCGCCGACGCCCTTGCCCTGGAACCGGTCGTCGACCTCGGTGTGGGTGAAGACGAGCGTCTCGCCCCGGGGCGTGTACGCGGCGAACCCGCCCAGCGCGTCGTCCACCAGGATCTCGAAGCGGCGCTCGGCGGTGTTCTCCTCGACCAGAAAACTCACCGGATCATTCTCCCTCCGGGCCCGGCCAGCCGGTCCAGTTCGGCCAGCAGCCGGTCCACCTCGTCGACAGTGTTGTAGTGGTAGACGCTGGCCCGCACCGCGCCGCCGTCGGCGCGCAGGCCCATGCCCTCGAAGTACTCGTAGGCGTAGTAGTCGCCGTGCGACAGGCACAGGCCCGCCTCGCCGAGCGCCGCCGCCGTCCGTGCCGGGGCCAGACCGGCCACCCGGAACGACACCGTGGGGCAGCGCCGGGCCGGTGCGGCGTACACGGTCACGAACGGGCGGTCGGCGAGCCCGGCGAGCAGCCGGTCGAAGACCGCCTCCTCGTGCGCCCGCGCGGCGGCCAGCGCGGCGCGCAGGCGTTCCCGGCGATCGCCGGTCGCCTCCGGGTCCAGGCCGGCCAGGTGGTCCACCGCGGCGGTCACCCCGGCCAGCAGCGGGAAGCTCGGCGTGCCGTACTCGAACCGGTCCGGCACCGCGTCGGCGGAGGGGAGCAGCTTCGCCGGGCGAAGCTCCGCCCACCGCCGCGGATCGGCAACCATCGCCGCCAGGTGCGGACCGGACCACTTGTACGCGCTGGTCACCAGGAAGTCGGCGCCGAGCGAGGCCAGGTCGGTCGGGCCGTGCGGCACGGAGTGCACGCCGTCCACGCAGACCAGCGCCCCGGCCGCGTGTGCGGTCTTGGCGATCGCCGCCACGTCCGGCACGGTGCCGATCGCGTTGCTGCCGGCGGTCACCGCCACCAGCCGGGTGCGTTCGGTGACCAGGTCGGCGTACTGCCCGGCGGGCAGCTCGCCGGTCGCCGGGTCGAACTCGGCCCAGCGCACCGTGGCGCCGGACGCCTGCGCGGCCTGCACCCACGGGCGGACGTTGGCGTCGTGATCCAGCCGGGACACCACCACCTCGTCGCCCGGACGCCAGCCCGCGCCGAGCGTGCGGGCCAGCGTGTATGTCAGCGCCGTCGCGCTCGGCCCGAGCACCACGCCCGACGGCTGCGCGCCGAGCAGGTCGGCGACCGCGGCCCGCGCCCCGGCGACCAGGTCGAGCGCCCGGCGGCCGGGCGGGAACGCGGTGCTGCGGTTGCCGGTGGCGGCACGCATCGCCCCGGCCACGGCCTCGACGACGCCGGTGGCTGTCTGGGTGCCCCCGGCGCCGTCGAAGTGGGCGAATCCCTCGCCCAGGGCAGGGTAGGCGGCCCGGACCCGGGCGACGTCGAAAGCCATTCCGGCACCCTAGCGCGCACCCCGGACACGCCGCCCGGCGTGGCCTCCCGGCACCGGTGGGCGAAGGCGCCGTGGCGCGGGCCGCCTATCCTTGGGCCGGTGACGATCCGACGCGCCACCTCCGCCCCCGCCCGCCGCGCCGCCGGTCTGCTCGCCGGCCTGGCCCTCGGCGCCGCACTGCTCGCCGGATGCAGCTCCGAGGGCGCCGAGACCGACTGCGGTCTGGACGCCTGCACGATCACCTTCGACCGCGGCGTCGAGGCCAGCGCGCGGATCCTCGGCGTCGAGGCCAAGCTGGTCGGCGCCCAGGGCGACCAGGTGACGGTCGAGGTGGCCGGGGAACAGCTCTCGCTCACCGTCGGCCAGCAGGCCACCGAGGTCGCCGGCTTCCAGGTCAGCCTGGACAGCGTCACCGACCAGCAGGTGGTGCTGCGGGTCGCCCGCGACCTCAACGGCTGATCCGTTTCGGCCGTCCCGGCGGGCGCGGACGTTTGGAAAATCGCCCGCCGGGAGATTGAGGGCTCATGTCTCTCACCCGGAATGCCGGAGCCACCGCCGCCCAGGCTCGAAACAGCCGGTGGCTCGAACTGTTGACCCGTGCCGGATTCATCGGTTACGGAGTTGTGCACCTGCTCCTCGCCTGGCTGGCGCTGCAGATCGCCTTCGGGAACTCGGGCGAGGAGGGTAACCAGAACGGCGCGCTGCGCACCCTCGGTGAGCAGCCGCTCGGGAAGTTCCTCCTGATCGCGATGGCGGTCGGCCTGTTCGCCATGGCGATCTGGCAGGCATTCGAGGCGATCTCCGGCCACGTGTCCCGCACCGGCAAGGAACGGCTGTTCGAGCGGATCGCCTCGGCGGTCCGGGTCGTCGTGTTCGTCTGGCTGGGCTGGACCGCGATCAAGGTCTTCCAGGACGCCAGCTCCAACGCCTCGGACCAGCAGCAGCAGCTCTCCGAGAAGCTGATGGCCTCCGACGGCGGCCGGTGGCTGGTCGGGCTGGCCGGGCTCGCGCTCGCCGCGCTCGGCGTCGGCATGGTGATCTACGGCCTGAAGAAGAAGTTCGAGCGCAACCTCAAGACCGGCGAGATGAGCCCGAAGACCCGCCAGCTCACCCGTCGGCTCGGCATGGCCGGCTACGCCTCCCGGGGCGCCGTCTTCGCCATCGCCGGCGTGCTTGTCGTCGTCGCCGCGGTGAACTACGACCCGGAGAAGGCGCGTGGCCTCGACGCCGCCCTGCGTACGCTGCGCGACCAGTCGTACGGGCCGTGGCTGCTGGCGCTCATGGCGCTCGGCATCGCCGCGTTCGGTGTCTACTGCTTCTTCCAGTCCCGGTACCGCAAGGTCTGATCCTGGTCGATACCCGGGCCGCCGGGCACCATTGGGCCCTTGCCCGATTCCGCCCGGTCGGAGGGAGAGAGAGTTCGTGCAGAGTTACGTCGTGACCGTCGCCGCCGCGCTCGCCGCGGCGGCGATCGCGTTGGTGCTGGCCCAGGTGGTGCACCGGGTCATCCGCCGCCTCGGCCGCCGCTCGCTGCTGATGACCGAGCTGACCGAGCACGCGCACCGCGCGTTCCAGGTCGCGCTCACGGTGGCCGCGGTGCAGTTCGCGGTCCGGTTCACCACCGGGTACGCGGTCGGCAGCCCGTGGCGGCAGTTCGTCCTGCACACGCTGGTGCTGGCGACGATCGCGGCCACCGCCTGGCTGGTGGCCTCGCTGCTGGTGGTGGCGGAGGACACCGCGCTGGCCCGGTTCCGGGTCGACGTGCCGAACAACAGGCACGCCCGCCGGGTGCGTACCCAGGTGGTGCTGCTGCGCCGGCTGACCATCGCGGTGATCGTGATCCTCACGGTCGGCGTGATGCTGATGACCTTCCCGGCCGTCCGCGGGGTGGGCGCCGGTGTGCTGACCTCGGCCGGTGTGATCGCCGCGGTCGCCGCGCTGGCCGCGCAGAGCCTGCTCGCCAACGTCTTCGCCGGTCTCCAGCTCGCGTTCAGCGACGCGGTGCGCCTGGACGACGTGGTGGTGGTCGAGGGGGAGTGGGGCCGGATCGAGGAGCTGACGCTCAGCTACGTGGTGGTGCAGGTCTGGGACGACCGACGGCTGATCCTGCCCACCTCGTACTTCACCAGCCGGCCGTTCCAGAACTGGACCCGTACCGAGGCGGCGGTGCTCGGCACCGCCGAGTTCGAGCTGGACTGGGCCATCCCGGTGCAGGCGATGCGGGAGGAGCTGCGCCGCCTGTGCGAGGGCACCGAGCTGTGGGACGGACGGGTCTGCGTGCTCCAGGTGACCGACGCGACGGGTGGCCTGGTCAAGGTCCGCGCGCTGGTCAGCGCCGCCGACGCGGGCAGCCTGTGGGACCTGCGGTGCCTGGTCCGCGAGCACCTGGTGGCCTGGGTACGCGACCAGCGCCCGACCGCCCTGCCCCGGCTGCGCGCCGAGGTCGGCGAGGCCACCGGGCCGCTGCCCTGGCAGGCGGCGCAGCCGCGCCGCCCGGTACGCCGCCCGGCCGGCACCGAGGCGCCCGACGACGCGCGGGTCTTCGGCGGCAGCGACGACGGCGACGCCCGCAGCGAGGTGTTCGTGGGCCGGGAGGAGCACGCCGAGGCGCGCGGCTGACCCCGTACCCCGATCGGAGCCCCCGGCCGCCCACGGCGCCGGGGGTTCGGCGCGTACGGGCGGCTTTCCGGCCGCACGGGTTTGGCCGGGCCGTGGCGGGGGACGTGGTGCGCACGCCCCGGATCCGGTGCCCGGCACCGGCTTGCGGCGGCGCGCGGCCGGACGTACCGGCCGCGCCGCGCAGGATTGACGAGCGGCGACTCCGGGCATACAGCGCGGTGATGACGAAAGGAGGACAGCATGGCTGACGTCGCGAGTCGCAGCACGTCGCGGACCGGGAGCGAGCCGTCCACCGCCGAACTGGTACAGCGCGCCACCGAGCAGGTCACCCGCCTGGTGCGGGACGAGCTGGCCCTGGCCCGTGCGGAGCTGACCGAGAAGGGCAAGCACGCCGGGATCGGGATCGGTCTGTTCGGCGGCGGCGGGGTGATGGCGCTCTACGGCGCCGGGGCCCTGGTCGCCACCGTGATCCTGCTGCTGGCGCTGGTCATGCCGGCGTGGCTCGCCGCCCTGATCGTGGCGGTGGCGTTGTTCCTGCTCGCCGGGATCCTGGCGCTCGTGGGCAAGAAGCAGGTCAGCCGTGCCGTCCCGCCGGTGCCCCAGGCGACGGTCCGCAGCGTTCGGGCGGACGTCGAGACGGTCACCGCCGCGGTGAAGGACGGGAGGCGGGCATGACCGGTAACGGGACCGGGGACGTGGCGGCGCTCCGGGAGGAGATCCGCCGGACCCGGGTGGAGCTCGGTGAGACGATGGAGTTGCTCGCGGCCAGGGCCGATCCGAAGGCGCTGGTGCGGCACTCGGCCGAGCAGGCGAAGGCGCGGATGCGTGAGCAGGCGTCGCTGACCGCGGCCCGGGTGCGCGGGCGGGCGGCCCAGCGGGCCCGGCTGGTCCGGGCGCAGGCGTACGAGAAGGGCGAGGCGGTCGGGCGCAACCCGTTGCCGTGGGCGGCCATCGCGGCCGGCGCGCTGGTGACGGCGGTGGTGCTGGTGATCGTCCGAGGGAGGCACAGGTGAGCGGCAGGGTCGGCAAGGCGGCGTACAAGCCGGTGGGGGTGCTGCTCGGCCTCGCCGCCGGCGCCGTCGCGGGGGCGGTCTTCCGCCAGGTCTGGAAGGTGACGGCGGGCGACGGCGAGGCGCCGAGCGCCACCGACGAGGACCGCCGCTGGGGCGAGGTGCTGGCCGCCGCGGCCCTGCAGGGCGCCATCTTCGCGGTGGTGCGGGCCGCCGTCGACAGGGGCGGAGCGGTGGGCGTACGCCGGTTGACCGGCCGCTGGCCGGACTGACGAGAAGGCCGGAAAAGGCCCCTTTCCCGAGCGCGGGGAAGGGGCCTTTCGCATGGCTCCGTCCGGTCCGCGCGGCGGCGCTCGCGCGACCTTCAGGTCACATGTCGGAGAAATTTCCTCCGCTAGGCTGTGCGAAGTTTTTGCGTACGTGGTTTGCTTTCTCACGCTGTTGAGAGACGCGTGGGTTGAGAGAAGTCTCCCGCATGGGGGCCGCCTCAGGCGCCGCTGCTCGAAAACGGCCAATCGGCCGCACGGCGTGCTCGGCCGCCAGTTTTAGAAGGAGATACACATGGCGCAGGGAACCGTGAAGTGGTTCAACGCTGACAAGGGCTTCGGCTTCATCACCGTCGACGGCGGGGGTGCTGACGTGTTCGTCCACTTCTCGGCCATCCAGACCAGCGGCTACCGCACGCTGGAGGAGAACCAGCGGGTGGAGTTCGAGATCGCCCAGGGTCAGAAGGGTCCGCAGGCCGAGCAGGTCCGCCCCATCTGAGCTGACCGCACCGGCCGCGCCGGCCGGTGCCGGAAGCCCCGCATCCCGTACGGGAGGCGGGGCTTCGCCTTGCCCGGTGGCTCAGCGGCGCCGCGCCCGCATCCCCCACCAGAGCCCGGCCAGTCCGAACAGGATCAGCACCGGGCCGACCACCGCCCAGATCCGCCTGTCGCTCATCGCGCTGCCCTCGACGTACCCGAGACCCAGCACCGTCCACAGCGCACCGATCACCACGGCGAGCAGCCCCAGGGTGAGCCGGAACCAACCCCTCATCGTTTCCCCTCCGACGACAGTCCCGCTCCAGCATGCCCGCCGCCGCGTACACCCGGCGACGCCGCGCCGGCCGGCCGGCTCACCACCGGTCGTGGATCTGCGGGCGGATCAGCTCGTCGTAGGTGGCCCGCACCGCGGCCAGCTCCACCTCGGTCAGCGCCGGCTGCCCGGCCGCCTCGGCGTTGCGCCGCGCCTGCTCGGGGGAGCGGGCGCCGGGGATCACCACAGTCACGCCGGGCTGGTCGAGGACCCACCGCAGCGCGAACTGCGCCATCGTCCGGTCGTCGCCGACCAGCGGCGCGAGCCGGCGTACCGCGGCGAGGCCGCTGTCGTAGTCGACGCCGGAGAAGGTCTCGCCCACGTCGAACGACTCGCCGTGCCGGTTGAACGTGCGGTGGTCGTTCGCCGGGAACGTGGTGTGCTCGTCGTACCGGCCGGAGAGCAGGCCGCTCGCCAGCGGCACCCGGGCGATGATTCCCACCCCGGCGGCAGCGGCGGCGGGCAGCACCCGCTCCAGCGGCTTGTGCCGGACCGCGTTGAGGATGATCTGCACGCTCGCCACGCCGGGCCGGGCGATGGCGGTGAGCGCCTGGTCGCAGGTCTCCACGCTGACGCCGTACCCGGCCACGCGACCCTCGGCGACAAGCGTGTCGAGCGCGTCGAAGACCCGGTCGTCGGCGAAGACGGCGGTCGGCGGGCAGTGCAGCTGCACCAGGTCGAGCGTGTCGACGCCGAGGTTGGCCCGGGACCTGTCGGTCCAGGCCCGGAAGTTGTCGAGCGTGTACGCCTCCGGCGTCTGCTCCACCCGGCGGCCCATCTTGGTCGCCACGGTGAGCCCGTGCCCGGGGCGGGAGCGCAGGAACCGGCCGATCAGCGCCTCGCTGCGGCCGTCGCCGTACACGTCGGCGGTGTCCAGGAAGGTGACGCCCGCGTCGACGGCGGCGGCGAGCACGGCGAGTGCGTCGTCCTCGCTGACCTCGCCCCAGTCCGCGCCGAGCTGCCATGCGCCGAGTCCGATGATGCCGACGTGCCGGCCGAGCCGGTCGAAGCTGCGCTGTTCCACCCGGCCGAGCCTAGTGAGCGGCTTGCCGTCGCGCTCGGCGGGCCGTACGGTCTAACAAGACGTACGTACGGTTTGGAGGCTGTCATGTGGGATCCGCGCACCTACCTGCGCTACGGCGACGAGCGCTCCCGGCCGTTCCACGACCTGCTGGCCCGCGTCGGGGCCGAGCACCCGCGCGCCGTTGTCGACCTCGGCTGTGGCCCCGGCACGCTCACCGCCACGCTCGCCGGCCGCTGGCCCGGCGCCCGGGTCACCGGCCTGGACTCCTCTCCGGAGATGATCGCCCGGGCGACCGCCGAGGGCGGACCGGTCACGTACGCCGTCGCCGACGTCCGCGACTGGCGGCCGGAGCCCGACGTGGACGTGCTGGTCGGCAACGCCGTGCTCCAGTGGGTGCCGGAACACCGCGATCTGCTCCGTCGCTGGGCGCACGCGCTGCCGGCCGGCGCCTGGATGGCGTTCCAGGTCCCCGGCAACTTCGACGCGCCGTCGCACCGGCTGCTGCGCTCCGTCGCCCGGCAGGACCGGTGGCGCGACGCGCTCGCCGGTGAGCTGCGCGAGGCGCCAGTCGACGAGCCGGTCGGCTACGCCACGCTGCTGACCGACGCGGGCTGCGCGGTGGACGCCTGGGAGACTACGTACGTGCATCTGCTGCCCGCCACCGGCGCCGACCACCCGGTGCTGACCTGGATGGAGGGCACCGCGCTGCGCCCGGTCCGCGCCGCGCTGGACGCCGCCGGCTGGGCCGCCTTCCGCGCCGAGCTGGGGGTACGGCTCGCGCAGGCGTACCCGTTGCGGCAGGGTCAGGTGTACTTCCCGTTCCGCCGGATCTTCATGGTGGCCCGCACCGGCGCCCGCGCAGAGGAGAACTCGTGACCGACCTGCCCACCTTCATCGCCGGACTGCCCAAGGTGGAGCTGCACGTACACCACGTCGGCTCGGCCTCACCCCGGATCGTCGCCGAGCTGGCCGCCCGGCACGAGGGGCGCAGCCCCGTCCCGGCCGACCCGGAGGCGCTCGCCGACTACTTCGCGTTCCGCGACTTCGCCCACTTCATCGAGGTCTACCTGAGCGTGGTCGACCTGATCCGCGACGCCGACGACGTCTGGCTGCTCACCCACGAGGTCGCCCGGGAACTGGCCCGCCAGCAGGTCCGCTACGCCGAGTTGACGGTCACGCCCTACTCGCACGTCAACCGCGGCATCCCGGCGCCGGCGTTCTGCGAGGCGATCGAGGACGCCCGCAAGCGCGCCGAGGCCGACTTCGGCATCGCGCTGCGCTGGTGCTTCGACATCCCCGGCGAGGCCGGCCTGCCCGCCGCCGAGCAGACGCTGCGGATCGCGCTCGACGAACGACCGGACGGGCTGGTCAGCTTCGGCCTCGGCGGCCCCGAGATCGGGGTGCCCCGGCCGCAGTTCAAGCCCTGGTTCGACCAGGCCCGGGCGGCCGGGCTGCGCTCGGTGCCGCACGCCGGTGAGACCACCGGCCCGGAGACGATCTGGGACGCACTGCGCGAGCTGGGCGCCGAGCGGATCGGCCACGGCATCTCCGCCGCACAGGACCCGGCGCTGCTGGCCCACCTCGCCGAGCGGCGGATCCCGCTGGAGATCGCACCGACCTCCAACGTGCGCACCCGGGCCGTGCCGAGCCTGGACGCCCACCCGCTGCCCCGGATCGTCGAGGCCGGTGTGCCGGTCAGCATCAACTCCGACGACCCGCCGATGTTCGGCACCACGCTCGACGACGAGTACGCGGTGGCCGCCCGGCTGCTGCGGCTCGGCCCGGACGGGGTGGCGGCACTGGCGCGCGACGCCGTCTCGGCCGCGTTCCTGGCGCCGGCCGAGCAGGCCCGGATCACCGCCGAGATCGACGCGTACCTGGCGAACGCGGCCCGCTGAGCGGCCGTACGGGCGCCGGCCGCCGGGACATCCGGGGCGGCCGGCGTCGCGCGGTCAGCAGCATCCCGGCCACCGCCAGCGCGGTGAGCGCGACGTTCGGACCGGCCGCGGCCGGCGCGGGCCGCACGGGACCGTGCGCGAGCACCGGGTCCTGCCAGACCGCCAGCGTGAGCGCGATGCCCAGGCCGATGACGGCGGCCCAGCGGAGCAGACGGCTGACAGCCGGTGGCATGACGGTCACCTCGCGCCCGGGCTCGACGGGAGAGCGCGCGCGACGGGAGCGAGGTGTGGGGGGACCGGACTCCCGCCGCGCGCATGATCCGCCGGCCGGAAGGTGTTACGGGGCGTCCCGGCCGACGGAACTGATGGGTTCTGTCAGCGATCCTGCCAGTTCACGCCGGTTTCGCGGCCGTCGTTAAACCACCTTTAAGGAGAACTTGCGCCGGTACACAGTCACCGGTCAGCGCGGACGCCCCCAGCGCCGCCCGGCGCGCGGCTCGCGTGCCTCCCGGGCCATCCGGCCGACCAGCCCGAACCGGTTCACCGGCCGGGGCGCCGCGTCCGGATCGGCCAGCAGCATCACCACGCTCGCCCCGCCGAGCCGGGCCCGGTCGATGCTCACCGAACCGTTCGCCTGCAACGCGACCCGCTTGGCGATGTCCAGCCCGAGCCCGGTGGAGCCCCTGTCGCTCTCGCCCCGGCGCAGTGCCCGGTCCGGGTCGGCGATGCCCGGCCCGGCGTCGTCGACGCGGATCGCCACCCAGCCGTCCCGGCGGCTCACCGCCACCTCGAACGCCGTGCCCTGCGGCGTGTACCGGAACACGTTGCCGATCACCGCGTCCAGCGCGGCGGCCAGCTCGGCGCGGGGCACCGGCGCCGGGATGCGCAACTGCGCACCGGCCACCCGGTGCGGGCGGTTCTGGTCCCCGGCCAGCGCCGACCAGAAGACCATCCGGTCCCGGACCACCTCGCTCACGTCGCACGACGCCGGCGCCGTCTCCTGGCTGACCGCCTTGCGGGTCGTCTTGATGAGCTGGTCGACCTCGCCCTCCAGCGTGACGATCGCCTGCCGGATGCGCCGGATGCCGCGCCGCCGGTCCAGCTCCGCCTCGCTGAACGTGCCGATGCTGGTGTCGTCGGACTCCAGCGCCTCGGCGTCCAGCCGCAGCGCGGTCAGCGGCGTACGCAGCCGGTGCGACAGGTCGGCGACCAGTTCGTGCTCGTCGGCGCGCAGCGCCACCAGCCGTTCCGTCATCCGGTTGAACGCGTGCCCGGCCTCGGCCAGCTCGCGCGGGCCGGTCGGCTCGACGCGTACCCCAAGCTCGCCGTCGCCCACCGCGAGCGCCGCCTTGACCAGGTCGCCGGTGGCGTCCACGGCCCGCGCGGCCACCCGGTCGACCACTGCCACGGCTGCGCCGACCAGCGCCAGGCCGATCGCGAGCAGCAGCAGCCACCGCCCGCCGCCGCCGGAGTCGAGCACCTCGTCGGGGACGAAGACCTCCACCACGGCGACCCGGTCACCGAGCACCACCGGGTCCAGCCGCAGCACCCCGCCGTCCACGTCGGTCACCACCGACCGGCGCTGCGTGGCGGCGTCGGCGAGCACCCGCGGGTTGGCGCGGCCGGCGGACTCGTCCGCCCCGATGCCGTGCACGACCGGACGCAGGGCCGGATCGTCGCCGGCCGCGGCGGCCACCGCCCGTTCGATCGTCGCGGTGTCCGTGCTGGCCGCCAGCGCGCCGGTCACCAGCGCGGCGCGGCGCTCGGCGTCCGCCAGCTCCGCCTCCCGGGTCCGGTCGGCGAGGGTGAGCCCGAGCGGGACGAGGAACGCGAGCGCGATCAGCCCGCACAGGCCGGCGGTGAGCCCGGCCAGCGTGAGCCTCAGTCCGGCGCCACCAGCCGGAAGCCGACCCCCCGCACGGTGCGCAGGTAGCGCGGCTTCGCCGCGGACTCGCCCATTTTGCGGCGGAGCCAGTACAGGTGAACGTCGATGGTCTGGTCCTCGCCGACCGATGGCTGCCGCCATACCTCCTCCAAGAGTTCCCGCCGGGACACTACCCGGCCGGGACGCGCGGCGAGATACGCCAGCAGGTCGAATTCCTTGCGGGTCAGCGCCAGCGCCTCCCCGTCCAGCACCGCGCTGCGCTCACCCACGTCGACCCGCAGGCCGCCGACCGTGTGCACGGCCGGCGCGACGGTACGGCTGGCCCGCCCCGCCCGGCGCAGCACCGTGGTGATCCGGGCGTCCAGGTGCGCCCCGGTGAACGGCTTGACCATGTAGTCGTCCGCGCCGGCGCGCAGCAGCCGTACCACCGACTGCTCGTCGTCGCGGGCGGTGGCGATGATGATCGGCACGTCGGTGATGCCGCGCAGCATGCGCAGCGCGTCCGAGCCGTCCAGGTCGGGCAGTCCGAGGTCGAGCACCACCAGATCCGGTGTCTCCGCGGCGACCCGGCGCAACGCGTCCAGCGCGGTGCCGACGGCGTGCACCGCGTGCCCCCGGTCGGTCAGCGACCGCAGCATGGCGCCGCGCACGACGTGGTCGTCTTCGACCAGCAGGACGGTTGCCACGTCAGCACCGTACTCGGCGTGGCAAGCCGGCAGCGTTGCGGAGCTCCGGCGAAGCGGGCAAGCTGGGGCGGCGATGACGTTCACGCTCTTTCCCGACGCCCGCCTCACGCTCGCCCGCGACGCGCTGGCCGGCCTGTCGGTGGGCGACGCGCTGGGTTCCCAGTTCTTCGTCCCCGGACGGCACCCGGATGACCTCGCCGCCGGGCGGCTGCCCGAGCCGCCGTGGGAGTGGACCGACGACACCGAGATGGCCTGCTCCGTGGTGGCCGAGCTGGCCGCCGACGGGCACATCGACCGGGACCGGCTGGCGCTGGCGTTCGCGCACCGCTGCGAGCCGTACCGGGGGTACGGGCCGGGTGCGGTGACCGTGCTGCGGCTGATCCGCACCGGCACGCCCTGGCCGGTGGCCGCCGCGTCCGCGTTCGACGGGCAGGGTTCCTGCGGCAACGGCGCCGCGATGCGCGTCGCGCCGCTCGGCGCCTGGCACGCCGACTCCACCCGGCGCGCCGCCGAACAGGCCCGCGCCTCCGCCGAGGTGACGCACGCCCACCCGGAGGGCGTCGCCGGTGCGGTGGCGGTCGCGGTGGCCGCCTCGCTCGCCGCCCGCGCCCGCCTCGACGGCGACCGGCCCGACCCGGCCCGGCTGCTCACCGCCGTCGCGGGGGCGCTCGACCCGGCCGGTGAGGTGCACCGGGGGGTACGCCGGGCCGCCGCGCTGCTCGGTCACTCCGCCGCCGGGGCGGCCGGCGCGCTCGGCAACGGCTCCCGGGTCACCGCGCAGGACACCGTGCCGTTCACGCTCTGGGTCGCCGCCACGCTGCTGCACGACTATCCCGCCGCGATCCGCGCCTGCGTCCAGGCGGGCGGCGACGTGGACACCACGGCCGCCATCGTGGGCGGGATCGTGGCCGCGTACACCGGAGCCGGCACCCCGGGCGGCGTGCCGGCGGACTGGCTGGCCGCCCGCGAGCCGCTGCCCCACTGGCTTCCCACCCCCGCCTGACGGGTCCGTCCCCGCCCCGTTCAGGAGCGTGTGGGGGCGCCGACGGTCACCGGCTCGCCGGCTTCGGGGGTCGCGCTGGCGGGGGCACCGTCGGTGTCGGAGGGCGTGCCGCTGTCGGGGGTCGCGGTCGCGGTGGCGTCGGGGGTGCCGTTGCTGCCCTGCGGGAGGGCCATGGTGTCGCGCCGGCGGCGGCTGAGCAGCCAGCCGATCGCGGCGCCGCCGGCCAGCCCGGCGAGCAGGCCGCCACCGAGCAGCAGGTCCGCGCTCGGCCCGTCGTCCGCCGTACCGGCCGCCGTGCCGCCCGGAGCGCCGTCCTGCGCCCCATCGGCAGCGCCGGGTCCGCCCGCCGCGCCGTGACCGCCGTGCGCACCGCCGTTCGCCCCCGCGCCGGGGCCGCCGTCGTGCGTCACGGTGCCCGGCAGCGGCGGCAGCAGATCGAGCGTCGGCGCGGGGTGCGCGCCACCCGCCGGGTCCGCCCACCGGACCACGGTGCCGTCGTCGTACGTCTGCACGACTGTGAACGTGAGCCGGTCGGTGGCGGGCATCGGTCCCATGCCCAGCGGCAGCCGGGCCGGCCCGGTGCCGGTGCCGGGCATCCGCAGCCAGCTGACCGAGTGGGTCACCTGGTTCAGCTCGGCCGCGTGCATGCCGGGGACCGGCTGGTCGAGCGTGCGGGTGGTGATGGTCGGCGCCCAGTCCGGCACCGACAGCGGATACACCTCCCCGATCGGGGCGTCCGCGGGCATGGTCAGCTCGATCCGGGTGGTCCGGGTGCCGGGCTTGTCCGCCGGCACCAGCACCGACAGTTCGATCGCGTCGCCCTGGCGTACCTGGGCGGGCGAGGTCGTCACCGTCACCCCGGCCGCGTTCGCCGCGCCCGGCCAGCCTACCGCCCCGGCGAGTACGGCCGCCAGCAACGCCGCCGCCCACCGGCCCCGACGGGTCATC
The DNA here is from genome assembly GCF_040649715.1 of Micromonospora sp. NPDC048887. Taxonomy (NCBI): domain Bacteria; kingdom Bacillati; phylum Actinomycetota; class Actinomycetes; order Micromonosporales; family Micromonosporaceae; genus Micromonospora; species Micromonospora sp. NPDC048887. The sequence goes on from NZ_JBEZGA010000004.1 coordinate 275,576, forward strand.
CTCATGGTCGTCCCCATCCCTGTCGACTGGGGCCGGCACCGGCTCCGGCCCCACCTGGTAGTTCGGGCTGCGGGGCGAAAAGGTTCAACACGGCACGGAACTCGCCGGGAACGGGCACCGGCGTCGGCGGCGGCGCGGATCCGGGCGACCGATAGCATCGCAGAGGCCGGTCACCGGCCGATCCGTACCGTCGACGACTAGGAGTCACCGTGTCCGCACCCCGTACCCCCGTCGTGGCCGACCCCGTCGTCGTCGCCGCCGGGACGACGGCTGCCGACGCGGTGGCCGCGGCCGGCCTGCCGACGAGCGGGCCGAAGGCGATCGTGGTGGTCCGCGACCCGCAGGGCCAGCTCCGCGACCTGGACTGGCGCCCGGCCGAGGAGGTCGCGGTCGAGCCGGTGCCGCTGGACAGCCCGGACGGGCTGAACGTGCTGCGCCACTCCACCGCGCACGTGCTGGCCCAGGCGGTGCAGGACATCTTCCCGGAGGCGAAGCTCGGCATCGGCCCGCCGATCGAGAACGGCTTCTACTACGACTTCAGCGTCGACAAGCCGTTCCAGCCGGACGACCTGACCAAGCTCGAGAAGCGCATGCAGGAGATCGTCAAGTCCGGCCAGCGGTTCCGCCGCCGCCGCTTCGCCGACCTGGACGAGGCCCGGACCGAGCTGGCGGCCGAGCCGTTCAAGCTGGAACTGATCGAGGTCAAGGGGGAGGGGCTGGACTCCTCCGAGGTGATGGAGGTGGGCGGCGGCGAGCTGACCATCTACGACAACCTGGCCGCCAACGAGGACAAGGTCTGCTGGTCGGACCTGTGCCGTGGCCCGCACCTGCCGAACACCCGCCTGATCGGCGCGTTCAAGCTGATGCGCTCGGCCGCCGCGTACTGGCGCGGGTCGGAGCGCAACCCGCAGCTCCAGCGCGTCTACGGCACCGCGTGGCCGACCCGGGACGAGCTCAAGGCGTACCTGAAGCTGCTCGAGGAGGCCGCCCGCCGCGACCACCGCAAGCTCGGCGCGGACCTCGACCTGTTCAGCTTCCCCGACGAGATCGGCTCCGGTCTGCCGGTCTTCCACCCCAAGGGCGGTGTGCTCAAGCGGGTGATGGAGGACTATGTCCGGGCCCGCCACATCGAGGAGGGCTTCGACTACGTCGGCACGCCGCACATCTCCAAGGAAGGTCTCTTCCACACGTCGGGACACCTGCCCTACTACAAGGACACGATGTTCCCGCCGATGGAGATGGAGGGCAGCGACTACTACCTCAAGGCCATGAACTGCCCGATGCACAACCTGATCTACCGGTCGCGCGGTCGGTCCTACCGGCAGTTGCCGATCCGGCTGTTCGAGTTCGGGACGCTCTACCGGTACGAGAAGTCGGGCGTGATCCACGGCCTGACCCGGGTGCGCGGCTTCACCCAGGACGACTCGCACTCCTACTGCACTGAGGAGCAGGCACCGTCCGAGATCAAGCACCTGCTCGGCTTCGTGCTCAGCCTGCTGCGCGACTTCGGCATCGACGACTTCTACCTGGAGCTGTCGACCCGCGACGAGTCGAAGCCGGACAAGTTCGTCGGCTCCGACTCCGACTGGGCGACCGCCACCGCCGTGCTGGAGCAGTGCGCGCTGGAGACGGGCCTGGAGCTGGTGCCGGACCCGGGTGGCGCGGCGTTCTACGGCCCGAAGATCTCCGTGCAGGCCAAGGACGCGATCGGCCGCACCTGGCAGATGTCGACCATCCAGTACGACTTCAACCAGCCCAAGGGCTTCGGGCTGGAGTACCAGGCCGCCGACGGCACCCGGCAGCAGCCGGTGATGATCCACTGCGCCAAGTTCGGCTCCATCGAGCGGTTCATCGGCGTGCTCACCGAGCACTACGCGGGCGCGTTCCCTGCCTGGCTGGCACCGGTGCAGGTGGTCGGCATCCCGATCCGCGAGGAGCACGGCGACTACCTGGTCGACTTCGCCGCGACGCTGCGGCGGCACGGCGTCCGGGCCGAGGTCGACCTGGGCGACGACCGGATGCAGAAGAAGATCCGCAACGCGCAGCAGCAGAAGATCCCGTTCATGGTGATCGCCGGGGACGACGACGTGGCCGCCGGCACCGTCTCGTTCCGCTACCGCGACGGCTCGCAGCGCAACGGTGTGCCGATCGACGAGGCGGTGGCGCACGTCCGCGAGGTGGTGGATTCGCGCACCAACGCCGGTCCCACCGCCACCGCCGCCGAGTAGGCGGCCCGGCGACCGCGCCGCCCGGGCGGCGGCGCGGTTCGCCCCGGATCGTAGGATCGCCTGTGTGACAGGGGCGGAGCGGGACACCGGGTACGGCGGCGACAACGGTCTGGCGGACGGACTCGACCGGCTCTGGACGCCGCACCGGATGACCTACATCTCCGGCGAGGACCGGCCCGAGGGCGGGTACGAGAAGCCGGCCGGCTGCCCGTTCTGCCTCGCGCCCGGGCTGCCGCCGGAGGAGTCCCTGGTGGTGGCCCGGGGCGAGCACGTCTTCGCGGTGCTCAACCTCTACCCGTACAACCCCGGCCACCTGCTGGTCTGCCCCTACCGGCACGTGGCCGACTACACCGAGCTGGACGAGCCGGAGACGGTCGAGCTGGCCGCGTTCACCAAGGCCGCCATGCGGGTGATCCGGCACGTGTCCAGCGCGCACGGCTTCAACCTGGGCATGAACCAGGGGGGCGTCGCGGGCGCGGGCATCGCCGCGCACCTGCACCAGCACGTGGTGCCGCGCTGGGGCGGCGACGCCAACTTCATGCCGGTGATCGGCCGGACGAAGGTGCTGCCGCAGCTGCTCGCCGACACCCGGGACCTGCTCGCCGGGGCGTGGGCGGCGGCCTGACGGCGGCGGGCCCCGACAGTACGATCTCGCGCATGGCTCTCCTGCACCGCGCGGAACTGCGCCCCTCGAAACTGGAGCTGCTCGCCTCCTGGCTGCCCGGCCGGCAGTGGTTCGCCGGCGAGGCCGGCGCGCCGGTCAGCCGCGTGGCGGCGTACCGCTTCGACGACCCGGCCGGCGAGGTCGGCGTCGAGACGCTGCTCGTGCGCGCCGGCGACGGCCCGGTGCTCCAGGCGCCGCTCACCTACCGGGCCGCGCCGCTTGCCGGAGCTGACGAGCACCTGGTGGGCGTCATCGAGCACTCGGTGCTCGGCCGCCGCTGGGCGTACGACGCCTGCGGCGATCCGGTGTACCCGCCGCTGCTGGCCGCCGCGGTGCTCGCCGACGCCGGTCAGGCCGAGGAATACTTCGAGGTCGACGGAAGGCGCGAGGTGCGACCGGCGAGCATGACGCTGACGGGCAGCCGTACCGGCCGCCCGGTGCCGGCTGGACCGGTGCCGACGGGTCCGGCTTCGGCCGGCGCGGGTGACGGCGGTGTGACGCTGGTCCGGGTGGGGGACGTCGAGCTTGCGGTGGTCCGGCGGCCCGTACCGTCCGACGTTCCGGCGGCGGGCGGCCTCACCGGCACCTGGCCGGGCCAGGACGAGCCGGTGCTGCTGGCCTACGCGCGCTGACGGCTCGCCGGGCGACGGCGTTCCTCCTCAGAGGCGGGACCGAAGGGACGGCCTCGGACCGATATGCCTCAGAGGCATATCGGGTTCAGCACGATGGTCCACCCCTTGGCGTCACGCGGCGTGATCGCGGTCGGACTCTCCGGCTACGAATCGGCCCGCGGTCGCCGGGAAGGTGACAGGATGCGGCGGTGGCAGTCGACACACGACAGTTGGGGCGCAGCGGCATCGAGGTGAGCGCCCTCGGCATGGGGTGCTGGGCGATCGGCGGCCCGTGGGCCGAGGGCGCCCGCCCGCTGGGCTGGGGCCGGGTCGACGACGACGAGTCGGTACGCGCCGTCCGCCGTGCGCTCGCCCTCGGTGTCACCCTGTTCGACACCGCCGACACGTACGGCGCCGGGCACGGCGAGCGGGTGCTGGGGCGGGCACTGGCCGGCCGGCGCGACGAGGCGGTGATCGCCACGAAGTTCGGCTACACGTTCGACGAGCGCACCCGGCAGGCCACCGGCGAGAACGCCTCGCCGCACTACCTGCGCCGGGCGGTGACCGACTCGCTGCGCCGGCTCGGCACCGACCGCATCGACCTCTACCAGCTGCACCTGGGTGACCTGCCGCTGCCCCGGGCCGAGGCGCTCATCGGCACGCTCGACGACCTGGTCGACGCCGGCCTGATCCGGTCGTACGGGTGGAGCACCGACCGGGCCGACCGGGCCGCCGCCTTCGCCCAGGTCGCCCGTGGCGCCGCCGCCGTGCAGCACGCGCTGTCGGTGCTGCGCGACGCCCCGGCCATGCTCGACGTCTGCGGCAAGCACGACCTGGCCAGCCTGGCCCGGGGGCCGCTCGGGATGGGCCTGCTCACCGGCAAGTACACGCCGGAGTCCACGCTGCCCCGCGACGACGTACGCGGACTCGGGCCGACCTGGCTGGAGTGGTTCCGCAGCGGCCGGCCCGCCCCGGAGTGGCTGCGCCGGGTCGCCGCCGTCCGCGACGCGCTGATCGCCGACGGCCGCACCCTCGCGCAGGGAGCGATCGGGTGGATCTGGGCGCGCAGCGACAGGGCGGTGCCGATCCCCGGCGCCCGTACCGTCGCCCAGGTCGAGGAGAACGCCGCCGCGCTGGCCCGGGGTCCGCTCGCCCCGGACCACTTCGCCGAGGTGGAGCGGCAACTGGCGGCGGTACGGCGGGCCGCCCTGCGGGACGCCGACCGCCCCCACTGGCCGATGCCCCCGGTCCCCGCCGTCCGCCCCTGACCGCACTTCCACCCACCAGCCGACCCCGTCGAGCCGACCCCTGCCCCGGCCGACCCGCCCGCCGAGCCGACCGCACCCCCAAGCCGACCGCACCTCCCAAGCCGACCCCGCCGAGCCGACCCTGCCCCGGCCGATCGCGCCCGCCGAGCGACCCCGTCAAGCCGATCGCGCCCGTCGAGCCGATCGCTCCCACGCGACGAGATCGGTGTCCCAAATCCTGAGGCCACCGCAGATCTTGGTACGAAAGGGCCCCTATGAGGGCCACTTCCTACCAAGATCTGCGCAGTCCTGACCCAACCCCGCCCTCGGCGGCGTCGATCTTGCACTTAGTGCCCTCCCGTTGCCGGAAATGCACCGCTTGCCGGGGCCGCAAGTGCAAGATCGCGGGGCCGAGGCGGGGGAGGGGAGAGGGGAGGAGGGGGGAGGGTGGGGTCAGCGGGTGGTGGATTCCTTGCGGGCCTGGTCGGCCAGGTGGGCGGGCATGGGTTCGTGGCGGGCGAACTCGCGGCGGAACGTACCGGTGCCGGCGGTCATCGAGCGCAGCTCGACGGCGTACCGCAGCAGTTCCGTCGCGGGCACCTCGGCGCGGACCAGCGTGCGGCCCTCGGCATCCGGGTCCGGCTCGGTGCCGAGCACCCGGCCGCGCCGCCCGGAGAGGTCGCCCATCACCGCGCCGACCGACGTGTCGGGCACCCGTACGGTGATCTCGTCGACCGGCTCCAGCAGCGTCGGCTGGCCCTTCTCGGCGGCGTCGCGCAGCGCCAGCGCGCCGGCGGTCTGGAACGCCGCGTCGGAGGAGTCGACGCTGTGCGCCTTGCCGTCGACGAGCGTGACCCGCAGGTCCACCACCGGGTAGCCGGCGACCAGACCGCGTTCCATCTGGGCCCGGACGCCCTTCTCGACCGACGGGATGTAGTTGTGCGGGACCGCGCCGCCGACCACCCGGTCGACGAACTCGAAGCCGGCGCCCCGGGGCAGCGGCTCCACCTCGATGTCGCAGACCGCGTACTGGCCGTGGCCGCCGGACTGCTTGACGTGCCGGCCGTGCCCCCGGGCGGCGGCGCCGAACGTCTCGCGCAGCGGCACCCGGACCGGCTCGGTGTCCAGCTCGACCCCGCCGCCGCGCAGCCGGTCGAGCACCACGTCGGCGTGCGCCTCGCCCATGCACCAGAGCACCAGTTGGTGGGTCTCCGGGTTGCGTTCCAGCCGCAGCGTCGGGTCGCCGGCGACCAGCCGGGACAGGTTGCGGGCCAGCGCGTCCTCGTCGGCCCGGCTGCGCGCCGTGATCGCCACCGGCAGCAGCGGTTCCGGCATCTCCCAGGGGGCGATCAGCAGCGGGTCGTCCTTGGCCGAGATGGTGTCGCCGGTCTCCGCGCTGCCCGACTTGGTGATCGCGCACAGGTCACCGGCGACGCAGGCGGGCACCTCGCGCAGCGTCGCGCCCAGCGGGCTGTAGACGTGGCCGACCCGCTCGTCGGCGTCGTGGTCGGGGTGGCCGCGCTCGGCCATGCCGTGCCCCGACACGTGGATCACCTGGTCGGGGCGGAGCGTGCCGGAGAAGACCCGCACCAGCGAGACCCGCCCGACGTGCCTGTCGACTGTCGTCTTGACCACCTCGGCGACCAGCGGGCCGTCCGGGTCGCAGGTCAGCGGCGGGCGGGGCGAGCCGTCCACGCCGGTGACCGCCGGCAGGTCGTGCTCCAGCGGGGACGGGAACGCCGCGACCAGGCCGTCGAGCAGCGCGTCCAGGCCGACTCCGGTCTCCGCGCAGACGGGCACCACTGGATAGAAGTGGCCCCGGGCGACGGCGGTCTCCAGGTCGGTGATCAGCACCTCGGGGTCGATCTCCTCGCCGCCGAGGTAGCGGTCCATCAGGGTCTCGTCCTCGCTCTCCGCGATGATTCCCTCGATCAGCTCGTTGCGGGACTCCTGGATGGCCGGCAGGTGCTCCGGGTCCGGCTCGCGCACCGCCGCCGGCAGCCCGGCGGAGTAGTCGAACACCCGGCGGGTGATCAGCCCCATCAGGCCGGCCACCGACTCGCCGTCGTCGCCGAGCATCGGCAGGTAGAGCGGGAGCACGTTGTCGCCGAAGACCCGCTGGCACAGCGCCACCGCCTCGTCGAAGTCGGCCCGCGGGTGGTCCAGCCGGGAGACCGCCACCGCCCGGGGCATGTCGACGGCGGCGCACTCCTCCCAGAGGGCGGCGGTGGCGGCGTCCATGCCGTCCACGGCGGAGACCACGAACAGGGCCGCGTCGGCGGCGCGCAGCCCGGCGCGCAGCTCGCCGACGAAGTCGCCGTAGCCCGGCGTGTCCAGCAGGTTGACCTTGACGTCGCGGTGCACCAGCGGGGCGCAGGCGAGGCTCACCGAGCGCTGCTGGCGTACGGCGGCGGGGTCGTGGTCACAGACTGTGGTGCCCTCGGTGACGGCGCCGGCGCGACTGATCGTGCCGCTGGCGGCCAGCAGCGCCTCGACCAGCGTGGTCTTGCCGGCGCCGGAGTGCCCGACGAGCACCACGTTGCGGACCCTGCCGGGCTCGGTCACCACCGGCGCGCCGCCGGTGACACCCTTCTCGTTCTTCTGCGCCATCGCGGCGCACCTCCCTCAACCGGTGGTGGTGGCGACCGCCGCGGGCGACGGGGAGCGGACCCGGGACGGGCGCCGCGGCGATATCTTCCGGTGATCTGCTGCCGGATGCGAACGCGGACCGGTGATCCGGTGAACTGGCTCACCTCCTGGCTCGATCTCACACCCGCACGGGTGCCCGCACAAGGGCCGTCGGGCGGGTCGTACGCCCGGCTGTGTCCCCGGCCGTTGCGGGCCGTTATCGTGGGACCGCCATGGCGAAGATCTTCCAAGTGACGGCCCGCGCGGGCATGACCCGCGTCGTGGAGCCGATCGCCCGCACGCTGCTGCGTGCGGGCGTGTCCCCCAATGCGGTCACCGTGACCGGCACCCTCGGCGTGCTCGCCGGCGCGCTCGGCTTCGGCGCGCGCGGCCACCTGGTCGCCGGCGCGCTGATCGTCACGGTCTTCGCTCTCACCGACCTGCTCGACGGCACGATGGCGCGGATGAGCGGCGGGTCCACCCGGTTCGGGGCGTTCCTCGACTCGAGCATGGACCGGATTGCCGACAGCGCGGTGTTCGGCGCCGTCGCGTACTGGCTGGCCACCGAGCACGACTACTCGGGCGTGGCGGCGGCGCTGATCTGCCTGGCCGCGGGTGGGCTCGTCTCCTACGTCAAGGCCCGCGCCGAAGGGCTCGGGATGACCTGCAACGTGGGCATCGCCGAGCGCACCGAGCGGCTGCTCATCGTCGGCGTCGGCGGCCTGCTCACCGGCGTCGGCGTCCGGCACGCGCTGGAGATCGCGCTCTGGCTGCTCGCCGCCGTCTCGATCTTCACCGTGGGGCAGCGGATGGCGCACGTCTACCGCCAGGCCCAGCGGGTCGGCGCCGAGTGAACCTCACCGAGGCGGGCTTCGTCGCGGGCTGGCGCCTGGTCCGGGCGCTGCCCCGGCCCGTCGCGGCGGCGGCCTTCCGGATGGGCGCCGACCGCGCCCACCGCAAGGACGGCGGGGGTACGCGCCGGCTGCGCGCCAACCTGCGCCGGGTGGTCGGACCGGAGATGCCCGACGCGGAACTGGACGCGCTGGTGCGCGAGGGCTTGCGCTCGTACGCCCGGTACTGGATGGAGGCGTTCCGGCTGCCCGGCCTGAGCCGGGCGGACATCCTCGCCGGGTTCCGCCTGGACGGGCAGGAACTGCTCGCCGCCGACGTGGCGGCCGGGCGGGGGGCGGTGGTGGCGCTGCCGCACGCCGGCAACTGGGACGCGGCCGGTGCCTGGGTGGCGGCCACCGGCTGGCCGATGACGACTGTGGCGGAACGGCTTCCGGACGGCGTCTACGAGCGGTTCGTCGGGTTCCGGGAAGGGCTGGGCATGGAGATCCTGCCCAACCAGGGCGGCCCGCGTCCCGCGTTCGACGTGCTGGTGGACCGGCTGCGCGCCGGTTACGTGGTGCCCCTGCTCGCCGACCGGGACCTGTCGGCCCGGGGCGTCGAGGTGGACTTCTTCGGCGGCCGGACCCGGATGCCGGCCGGGCCGGCGCTGCTGGCCATCCGCACCGGCGCACCGCTCTACGTGGCCTCGATGTGGTACGAACCGGACACCGCGTGCGCGTCGCTCGAGGGTCCGCTGCCGCTGCCGGACCCGGACAGCGCCCCACTCGACGCGCGGGTGCGCGCGGTGACGCAGCGGATTGCCGACGGTCTGGCGGCGGGCATCGCCCGGCATCCGCAAGACTGGCACATGTTGCAACGGATGTGGCTGGACCAGGGCCGGGACGGCACGCCCGCGTCGGCGCAGCCGCCGGCCACCACCGGGACGGTCTAGGGGGACGCCATGCGGATCGGCATCGTGTGCCCGTACTCCTTCGACGTGCCGGGCGGCGTGCAGAACCACGTCATGGACCTGGCCGAGGCGCTGCTCGGGCTCGGTCACGAGGTGAGCGTGCTGGCACCCGCCGACGAGGACTCGGCGCTGCCCCCGTACGTGGTGTCGGCCGGCCGGGCGGTGCCGCTGCCGTACAACGGTTCGGTGGCCCGGATCGCGTTCGGCCCGGTCTCCACCGCCCGGGTGCGGCGCTGGATCACCCGGGGCGACTTCGACGTGCTGCACGTGCACGAGCCGCTCACCCCGAGCCTGTCGATGCTGGCGGTGCTCTGCGCGCGCGGGCCGGTGGTGGCCACCTTCCACACCGCGATGACCCGCTCCCGGGTGCTGTCGGCCGCGCAGGGCGCGCTCCAGATCGTGCTGGAACGGATCACCGCCCGGATCGCGGTCAGCGCGCTGGCCCGCAAGGTGCAGGTCGAGCACATGGACGGCGGCGCGGTGGAGATCCCGAACGGGGTGGCGGTGGCGAAGTTCGCCGGGGTGCCGCCGCTGCCGGGCTGGCCGGGGGAGTGCGCCCCGGGCACCGGCGGCACGCTGGGGTTCCTGGGCCGGTTCACCGAGCCGCGCAAGGGCTTCCCGATCCTGCGGGACGCGTTCGTCGCGCTCGCGCCGCACCGCCCCGGGCTGCGCCTGCTGGTCGCCGGGCCTGGTGACGCCGACGAGCTGTACGGGCGGTTCCCGGCCGGCCTGCGCGACCGGGTCACGTTCCTCGGCCTGGTCTCCGAGGCGGACAAGGCACGCATGCTGCGCAGCGTGCACCTCTACGTGGCACCGAACACCGGAGGGGAGTCCTTCGGGATGATCCTCACCGAGGCGCTGGCCGCCGGCACCACGGTGGTCGCCAGCGACCTCGACGCGTTCCGCCGGGTGCTCGACGGCGGGCGGGCCGGGTGGCTGTTCCCGACCGGCGACGCGACCGGGCTGGCCGCCGCGCTGTCCGAGCTGCTCGACGACGACGGCCGCCGCGCCGGGCTGACCGCCTGCGGCGACCAGGTGGTGGCGAATTTCGACTGGCCCGTGGTTGCCCGCCGCGTTCTGGAGGTATACGCAGCCGCGATCGAGGCCACCGACGGCCGGGTCATGGACCAGGAGTGGGCGGGACTGGGCTGACCGCTGTGGCCGCCGCGGCCGCTGTGACGAGCGCGTCGACCGGTGCGAGCGCCGGCCGGCCGGGATGAGGAGCAGCACTACGATGCCGGGCATGTGGTGGGTGGTGGGCGCGGTCGTGGTGCTCGGGCTGCTCTCGGCGTACCTGATCTGGACCTCCGGGCGGGTGCAGCGGTTGCAGATCCGCGCGGACTCGGCGGCCCGCGCGCTGGACGCGCACCTGCTGCGCCGCGCGGCCGCCGCCGCGGTCCTGGCCGAGCAGCGGTACGGCGTGGAGCTGTATGCCGCCGCCCGGATCGCGCTGGACGCCGTGCCGGAGGAGCGCGAGGCGGCGGAGAACGACCTGACCCGGCAGCTGCGCGCGGTGCGGCTGGACCCGGACGACCCGGCCTGCGCGGCGGTGATCGCGGCGAGCCGGCGGCTGGCGCTGGCCCGGCAGGTGCACACCGATCTGGTCCGCGACGCCCGCTCGGCGCGCGGGCGTCCGGTGGTGCGCCTGTTCCGGATGGGACGCGGGCGGGAGTGGCCGCGCTACTTCGACATCGACGATCCCACGCTGGCGTCGCACGCGGACGTCACCACCGGCTGATCCACCGGCCGTGACCGGGGCCACACGGCAGACCACCGGGGGTTCGATTGGCGCTCGGACCGGCGCCGCGCCGGTCGTAGCATTCCTGCGCAGTCACCTCCCGAGTGCGCCGAGGAGCGATGTCCCGTGTCTGAATCCGCAGCCCCGACCGCCGCCACCGCCGTCGGCACCGCCCGCGTCAAGCGCGGCATGGCCGAGATGCTCAAGGGCGGTGTGATCATGGACGTGGTCACCCCCGAGCAGGCGAAGATCGCCGAGGACGCCGGCGCGGTGGCCGTGATGGCCCTGGAACGCGTGCCTGCCGACATCCGCGCGCAGGGCGGCGTGTCCCGGATGAGCGACCCGGACATGATCGACGGCATCATCCAGGCCGTCTCGATCCCGGTGATGGCAAAGGCCCGTATCGGCCACTTCGTCGAGGCGCGGATCCTCCAGGCGCTCGGCGTCGACTACGTCGACGAGTCCGAGGTGCTGACCCCGGCCGACTACGCCAACCACATCGACAAGTGGGCGTTCACCGTCCCGTTCGTGTGCGGGGCGACGAACCTGGGCGAGGCGCTGCGCCGGATCACCGAGGGCGCCGCGATGATCCGCTCGAAGGGCGAGGCGGGCACCGGCGACGTCTCCAACGCCACCACGCACATGCGGAGGATTCGGCAGGAGATCCGCCGGCTCCAGACGCTGCCCGACGACGAGCTGTACGTCGCGGCCAAGGAGCTGCAGGCCCCGTACGAGCTGGTCAAGGAGGTCGCCGAGCTGGGCAAGCTGCCGGTCGTGCTGTTCACCGCCGGTGGCATCGCGACCCCCGCCGACGCGGCCATGATGATGCAGCTCGGCGCGGAGGGCGTGTTCGTCGGCTCGGGCATCTTCAAGTCCGGCAACCCGGCCCAGCGGGCCGCGGCGATCGTCAAGGCGACCACGTTCCACGACGACCCGGACGTGCTCGCCAAGGTGTCGCGCGGGCTGGGCGAGGCGATGGTCGGCATCAACGTCGACGAGATCCCCCAGCCGCACCGCCTCGCCGAGCGCGGCTGGTGAGCGCAAGGAAGGGCCCCCTGTTAACGCCTGCGGTAGAGGCGGGGCCCCCTCTTAACACCCCGGAGGGAGCATCGTGGCCGTACCGGTGATCGGCGTGCTCGCACTTCAGGGCGACGTACGCGAGCACGTCGCGGCGCTGACCGGCGCGGGCGCCGACGCCCGGCCGGTGCGGCGCCCGGGCGAGCTGGACGCGGTCGACGGCCTGGTGGTGCCCGGCGGCGAGTCGACCACGATCAGCAAGCTGGTGGACATCTTCGAGATGCGCGAGCCGATCGACAAACGGATCGCCGCCGGCATGCCGGTCTACGGCTCCTGCGCCGGCATGATCATGCTGGCCGCGCGGGTGCTGGACGGCCGACCCGACCAGCGTGGCTTCGCGGGCGTCGACATGACGGTGCGGCGCAACGCGTTCGGCCGTCAGGTCGACTCGTTCGAGGCGCCGGTGGCGCTCACCGGCGTCGACGGCGGCCCGTTCCACGCCGTGTTCATCCGCGCGCCCTGGGTCGAGCGCGTCGGCCCGGACGTCGAGGTGCTCGGCCGGGTGACCGACGGCCCGGCCGCGGACCGGATCGTCGCGGTACGGCAGGGCAACCTGCTGGCCACCTCGTTCCATCCGGAACTGACCGGTGACCTGCGCCTGCACCGCCACTTCGTGGAGCTGGTCCGGGCCGCGTCCTGAGTGGCATGCGGCCCGCCCGCCGTCCGGACCGCCGTCAGCCGGCGACGGCGCGCAGCTGACCGGGCCGCCGGCCGAGCAGCCCGTCCAGGGCGGACGCGGAGGCGGCGTCGGCCGGCAGGTGGACGACGATGCGCTGGTGGGCGGCGTCGGCGATGTCCAGCGTCTCGTAGGCCAGCCGCAACGGACCGGCCTGCGGGTGCCGCAGTCCACGCACGCCGGTACGCGGCGCGGCCACCGGACGCCGCCGCCATCGCTCGGTGAACGGCGTGCCCACGGTGCGGGCCAGCCGCTCGGCGAACGCGTCCGTGGCCGGGTCGCCCCGTCGCAGCCGGTGCAGCTCGGCGACCTGCTGGTCGGCCAGCTCCGCCCACTGCGGGAAGTGGTCGCGGGCGCGTTCGTCGGCGAACGTGAACCAGAGCAGGTTGGGCCGGCTGCCGTCGAGTAGGCCGAGTGGCCGGCCCAGCCGGTCGAACGCGTCGTTCCAGGCCAGCACGTCGCTCAGCCGGTTGACGACGTACGCCGGGTTGCCCCGCAGCCCGTCGAGTACGGCCCGGACCGTCGGGCGGACGGCGCGGGCCACTGACGTCCGTTCGTGCGGGCACAGGTGCCGGCTGTGGCCGACCGTCGCGAGCTGGTGCAGGTGGTCCCGGTCGGCGTCGTCGAGGAGCAGGGCGTCGGCCAGCGCCGCGAGGATCTCCGGCGAGGGCCGGGTGTCGCGCCCCTGCTCCAGCCGGGTCAGGTATTCGACGCTGACCTGGGCCAGCGTCGCTAGCTCCGCCCGGCGCAGACCGGGCGTGCGGCGGCGCGGGCCCGCGGCGAGCCCCACGTCGGCCGGGCGCAGCGCCTCCCGGCGGCTGCGCAGGAACGCCCCCAGCTCGCCGTCCATCATCGGCCCAGTCTCGCACCGGCGGCGGGCCGCCGGGTGGCCCCGGCAGGGCCAGCCTCGCGCCGGTCTCCCGGTGTGGCGGCGGCCGGACCGACGATTCCCGGCATGAGGACGACACAGAGGACAGGACCGGTGCGGATCGGTCCGACAGTGGGAAGTGCCCGCCCCGGCCGTCGCGGCGCCGCCGGGGACGGCCCGGAGCAGGTGGTGTGAGCGTGGAGATGATCCTGATCCGCTACCGGATCCGCCCGGAGCGCCTGACCGAGCACCTGCGCCTGCTGCGCGCCGTCCACGACGAGCTGGCCCGGCTGCGGCCGTCCGGTTTCCGCTACGTCTCCTACCGGCTCGACGACGAACGCAGCTTCGTCGAGGTGGCCACCGCGCCGGAGCTGCCTGGGCCGCTGCCGCAGCTGGAGTCGTTCCGGCGTTTCCGGGCTGGTCTGGAGGAGCGCTGCGAGGAACGCGAGACGTTCGAGCCGACGGTGGCGCTGTCGTACGGTTTCGGGGAATGAGTGGCCGGTCTGTCCCCGGTTGTGCCGGTTCGGGCGGCCTGGGACGGGCCGGTGCCGTGCGGCGCGTGACAGTCACCCGCCGGTCGCCGGTAGGATTGCCGAGATTCGGCAGGGCCATCAGCCCGCCGCGGCTCCCAGCAGAGATCACGGCACCTCGGCGTCGGCGTGAGCCGGCGGGGGAGCGGGGCGTGTGGTGCGGTCGATGCAGACGGCGGGTAGCAACGGAGGTAACAGATGTCCGGCCACTCAAAGTGGGCGACGACCAAGCACAAGAAGGCGGTCATCGACGCCAAGCGCGGCAAGATGTTCGCCAAGCTGATCAAGAACGTCGAGGTGGCCGCCCGTACCGGCGGTGGTGACCCGGCCGGCAACCCGACTCTCTACGACGCCATCCAGAAGGCGAAGAAGAACTCGGTCCCGAACGACAACATCGACCGCGCGGTCAAGCGCGGCTCCGGCCTGGAGGCCGGCGGCGCCGACTGGCAGACCATCATGTACGAGGGCTACGGCCCGAACGGCGTGGCGATGCTGATCGAGTGCCTCACCGACAACCGCAACCGGGCGGCGACCGAGGTGCGCACCGCGCTGACCCGCAACGGCGGCTCGCTGGCCGACGCGGGCTCGGTGTCGTACATGTTCTCCCGCAAGGGCGTCGTGATCGTCCCCAAGGCCGGCACCAGCGAGGACGACGTGATGATGGCCGTCCTCGACGCGGGCGCGGAGGAGGTCAACGACCTCGGCGAGGCGTACGAGGTGGTCTCCGAGCCGGGTGACCTGGTCGCGGTCCGCACCGCGCTGCAGGACGCCGGCATCGAGTACGAGTCGGCCGAGTCCTCCCTCATCCCCAGCGTGAACGTGCCGCTGGACGAGGAGGGCGCACGCAAGATCTTCAAGCTGATCGACGTGCTGGAGGACTGCGACGACGTGCAGAACGTCTTCGCCAACTTCGACGTCTCCGACGAGGTCATGGCCGCCGTCGGCTGACCCCGCCCGACGTGCCGAGCGCCGGCCACCCCGTGATCGGGTGGCCGGCGCTCCGCGTCTCGCGTGGTCAGCCGATCGGCTCGCGCTGCCGCCACGCCGTGCGCACCGAGGTCCGCCCGTTGGTGCGCAGCAGCGAACCCTCGTAGATCCGGGCCCCGGCGAGCAGGAACCCGGCCGCCGCGAGCAGCAGCAGCGCCAGCGACACGAACGGCTCCCACGTGGCCGCGTCGCCGGTGAACAGCCGTACCGGCATCGCGGTCGGCGCGGAGATCGGCAGGTAGGACAGGATCCGCATCGCGGCGGCGTTGTCGTTGAGGAACACCACCGCGAAGAACGGCGCCATCACGGCGAGCTGCACCGGGGTGGACGCCCCGGCGATGTCCTCCTGGCGGTTCACCAGCGCCCCGGCGGCCGCCCACATCGCCGCCAGCAGCAGGAAACCGCACAGGAAGAACGGCACGAACCAGCCGATCGCGGGTGCGATCAGGCCGAGCAGGTCACCGCCGTCGGTCAGGCGCATGCCGATCAGCGCGACGGCCGCGATCAGGGTGATCTGTCCCAGCGCCAGCGCGCCCGCCGCGAGGATCTTGCCGGCCAGCAGCGCCCGGGCCGGCACGGCGGCGACCAGGATCTCCACGATCCGGGTCTGCTTCTCCTCGGTGACGCTCTGCGCGATCTGCAACCCGAACGTCTGGGACATGAAGAAGAAGACGAACGCGAAGGCGAACGGCACCAGGTAGCCGACGAGCGGATCCACCGCGTCCGGGTCCAGCAGCTTCACCTGCGGGGCCGCGCTGAGCGCGGAGACCACGTCGTCCGGGGCCCGCTCGTCGGCGACCACGACCGGACCGGCGACCACCGCGGCGTCCGCGTCGCCGTCGCGTACCGCCTGTTCGGCGGCGCCGTCGTCGGCGACGAGCATGACGTCCAGCCCGGCCGCGCGCAGCGGTTCGGCGCCGGCCGCGGTCACCGCGACCGTGGACGGGCCGCTGCTCATCAGCGCCGGCACCACAGTGGCGACGACGGCGAGCAGCAGGAAGATAAGCGTGCTGTAGAGGAACGTCTTGTCGCGGATCTTGACCTTGATCTCGCGGGCCGCGACCAGCCGGGTGGCCTGGAACGTGTTCACTGGTTGACCTCTCGGAAGATCTCGGCGAGGGACGGGGTGACCGGGCCGAACGCGCGGACCGGGCCGCGCTCCAGCGCCGCGCGCAGCACCGCCTGGTCGTCGGCGGGCGGGTCCACCTCGAACACGGCGCGCGCGCCGTCGAGGTCGACAAGCCGCACGCCGGGCTGGTCGCGCAGCCAGCCGGCGTCGCCGTCGACCACGAGCGAGAACCGGGGCAGGGTGTACGCGGCGCGCAGCTCCTCGCGGGCGCCCGCGGCCCGGATCGTGCCGCCCGCGATGAGCACCAGGTCGTCGCAGAGCCGCTCCACCACGTCGAGCTGGTGGCTGGAGAACAGCACCGGCGCTCCGGCGGCGGCGCGCTCCCGCAGCACCGCCACCACCATGTCGACGGCGAGCGGGTCGAGCCCGGAGAACGGCTCGTCCAGGATCAGCACCTCCGGGTCGTGCACCAGCGCGGCGGCGATCTGCGCGCGCTGCTGGTTGCCGAGCGACAGCGTCTCCAGCAGGTCGTCGGCCCGCTCGCCCAGACCGACCCGCTCCAGCAGCGCGTCGGTACGCCGGCGCGCACCGGCGGCGTCCAGCCCGTACAGGCGGCCGAGGTGGACCACCTGCTCGCGGGGCGTCATCTTGGGATAGAGGCCGCGTTCCTCCGGCATGTAGCCGAACCGGGCCCGGGCCTCGCGGGTGAGCGGCCGCCCCCGCCATGTCACCTGCCCGGCGTCCGGGGCGAGCACGCCGAGAACGATCCGCATGGTGGTGGTCTTGCCGGCGCCGTTGCCGCCGACGAATCCGGTCATGCGCCCGGCGGTCACGTCGAAGGAGACGTCCTTGAGCACCTGACGGCCGCCGAAGCTGCGGTCGACGCCGTCGAGGCGGAGCACGCTGGTCATGATCCCGACGCTACGGCCGGCCGTCGCTCCCGTCGTCCCACCGTGGGGCGATCACGAGGTCCGTCGCGTGGGGGACGGGCGTCATCCCCCGGGCCGCACCACGCCGTGCTCGTACGCGAACACCACCGCCTGCACCCGGTCGCGCAACCCCAGCTTCGCCAGGACGCGGCTGACGTGGGTCTTCACCGTCGCCTCGCCGACGCGCAGGACGTCCGCGATCTCGGCGTTGCTGGCCCCGCTCGCGACCAGCTCCAGCACCTCCCGCTCGCGCGGGGTCAGGTCCGCCGTCGCCGCGTCGTGCCGGGGGTCCGGCGGCGCCGCGCCGGGCCGGGCGAACGTGGAGATCACCCGCCGGGTGAGCGACGGCGCGATCAGCCCTTCGCCGCGCGCCACCACCCGCACCGCCTCGACCAGGTCCTCCGGGGTGCCGTTCTTGAGCAGGAAGCCACTCGCCCCGGCCCGCAGCGCGGCGAACAGGTAGTCGTCGTGGTCGAACGTGGTGAGGATCAGCACCGCCGGGCCGCCCGGCGTCGCGTCGGCGGTGATCCGGCGGGTGGCCTCCAGCCCGTCGAGGACGGGCATCTCCACGTCCATCAGCACCACGTCCGGCCGCAGCGCGGTCGCCATCGACACGGCACGCTGCCCGTCGGCGGCCTCGCCGACCACCTCGATGTCGTCCTCCACCTCCAGGATGACCCGGAAACCGGTCCGGACCAGGTGCTGGTCGTCGACGAGCAGCACCCGTACCGGCGCGGTCACGCCGCCCGCCCGGTGGCCTCGACCGGCAGCGGCATGCGGGCCCGGACCCGGAACCCGCCGCCGGGGCGTGGCCCGGCCTCCACCTCACCGCCGTGGGCGGCGACCCGTTCCCGCATGCCGATCAGGCCGAGCCCGGCCCCGGCGGCCGGCGCGCCGCCGTGCCCGTCGTCGCTCACGTCGATCTCCAGTTCCCTCGCCAGATAGCGGATGCGCACGTCGAGCGTGGTCGCGTGGGCGTGCTTGACCACGTTCGTCACCGCCTCCTGCACGATCCGGTACGCCGCCTGCGACACCGAGCGCGGCAGCGGCACCGGTTCGCCGTACACCCCGAGTTCGGCCCGCAGCCCGGTCTCCCGGGCCCGGTCCACGAGCGCGCGGACGTCCTCGATGCCGGCGGTGTCCTCCGGCGCGGCGGCCGCGCCGGCCGGGTCGCGCAGCACACCGAGCATCCGGCGCAGCTCGTCGACCGAGGTGCGGGCCGTCTCCTCGATCGCGGCCAGCGCGGTACGCGCCTTGTCCCGGTCGCGGTCGAAGACACGCCGGCACGCGGCGGCCTGCACGCCCATCACCGAGACGTGGTGGGCCACCACGTCGTGCAGCTCCCGGGCGATGCGGACCCGCTCGCCCATCACCGCGCGCTCGCGCGCCTCGGCCTGTGACCGGCGCAGCTGCTCGGCCTGCTCCCGCAGTTCGTGCCGGCGGCGGGCGGCCACCCAGGCGGTCTGCCCGGAATAGTAGGCGAACCCGAAGAACAGCACGTTGTAGAACACCCCGTTGACCACCGCCGCGAGTACCGGCGGCACCGGGCCGGCGGCGTCGGCGAAGGAGGCCGCCGAGATCTGGTCGGCCCGCAGCGCGAGCGACAGCGCGAGCCAGCCGAACATCGCCACGATGATGCCGGCGCGCAGCCGCCCGGCCAGCCGCCGGTCGGCACCCCACGCGCCGAGCGTGAACAGGGCGGCGAACAACGCGCCCGAGGGGAGCTGGGCGAGCGGCACCGCCCGTGCCTGCCCGGCGATGAACGCGATCGAGACGAGCACCGCGACGGTGGCGGGCCATCGCCGCCGTACGGCGAGCGGGGCGGTCACCGCCACCGTCCACCAGACCTGCTCGCCGAGGCTCGGCGGCGGCCCGAGCAGGAAGGCCCCGGTGCTGTGCGCCAGCGTCAGCTCGAACAGGGCCAGCACGGTGACCGCGAGCCCGACCCAGAGGTCGGCGCGCAACTGCGCGGCGGTGGGAACCGGCCGGCGCCAGGCGGTGGTGGGTGCGGTGCTCACCGTACGACCATGCCACCGCCGCGCCCGGTGCGGTGCTCGGGGCGTAATCGGGTGGGCCGGACGACAACCGCGACGTAGCCTGCCGGGGTGTTCGTGCCCGATCTGCCGTTGCGCACCGAGCGCCTGGTGCTGCGCGCCTTCACCGCCGACGACCTCACGGTGGTCCGGGACTACCGGGGCCGCCCGGAGGTGACCCGCTACCTCTACCACCAGCCGTACGACGACGCCGCCGCCCGCGCCGCCATCGAGCGGCTGGTCCGGCGGACCGCGCTGCGTGCCCCCGGCGACGTGCTCAATCTCGCCGTGACGCTGGCGGGCACCGGCGAGTTCGCCGGGGACGTGCTGCTGAGCTGGACCAGCGGGGAGCACCGGCAGGGCGAGATCGGGTACGTGGCGCATCCCGCGCACACCGGCCGGGGGTACGTCACCGAGGCGGCCCGGGAACTGCTGCGGATCGGCTTCGACGGGCTGGGGCTGCACCGGATCGTCGGCCGGCTGGACGCCCGCAACACCGCGTCGGCCCGGGTGCTGGAGCGGCTGGGCATGCGCCGGGAGGCGCACCTGCGGGAGAACGAGTTCGTCAAGGGGGAGTGGACCGACGAGGTGGTCTACGCGGTGCTGTCCCGCGAGTGGCGGGCGGCGACCTGAGCGGCCGCCGGACGCGGGCCCGGCACGACGGCCGGGCCCGCCGCCCTCAGCAGCAGCAGCCCTGCCGGAACCCCCGCTCGACGTACGACGCCAGACCGGCCTCGTAGTAGCCGGCCCCGGGCCGGATCGGGTGGTCGCTGAACAGCTCGACCCGCGACCCGAACCGGACCAGGTACGCCTCGGCGTCACCCGCGTCGTTGGGGATCATGCTGCCGCGCGGTCCGTAGACGCGCTCCAGCTCGGCGAAGGACATCCCGACCGACCCGCCGGCCGGGGAGCGCGGCGGCGCGGTGGCCGTGCCCACCGACACGAGCCGGCCGTCCCGGAAGGCCAGCAGGATCGCGCCGGCCCAGGAGCCGGTGACACCGGCGTGCACGACTCCGGGGCAGCCGGGCGCCGTCCAGTCGATCAGGCCGGCCGCGACGAGCCGGTCCAGCCGGGCGCCGATCCGGAACGGGCCGGCGCCCCGGACACTGAGCACCGCGTTCTCCGGGACCGCCGACCGGGCGCGCACCGGCGTGCCGGCATCGCCACCGGTGGCCGCCGTGCGCACCGGTGCGGCGGAGGCGGCCGGTGCGGCGACCGGCACGGCGGCGGCCAGCGCCAGCAGAGCGGCGAGGACGGTGGACGCGAGACGGTTCATGGTGGATCTCCTTCCGTCGGGTTCTCCTGTCCTGTTGGTCTCCGGCCGCGGCGGTTCGGTTCGGTGGATCGTCTACCGTCGACGTGGTGGCCCGGGTGGCGGTCCCGGAGGTGGTGCGATGATCACGCCGACGTGGATCGGGGCGTACCGGGTGGAGCGCCTGCTCGGCACGGGGTCCTTCGCCACGGTCTGGCTCGCGTACGACCCCGCCCTCGCCGGCCGGGTGGCGGTCAAGGTGCTGGCCGAGAACTGGAGCCACGACCTGCGGGTGCGGGAACGGTTCCTCGACGAGGCCCGGCTGCTGCGGCGGCTGGACCACGACCGCCTGGTCCGGGTGCACGCCGTGGGGGAGCTGCCCGACGGCCGCCCGTACGCCGTGCTGGCCTGGGCCGACGGTGGCAGCCTGCGGGACCGGCTGGCCCGGGGCCCGCTGCCGGTGACGGAGGCCCTGTCGGTGCTGGACGAGATCGCGGCCGGGGTGGCGGTGCTGCACCGGCACCGGGTGGTGCACCGGGACCTGACACCGAGCAACGTCCTGTTCCACTCCGGCCCGGACGGTGAGCGGGTGCTCATCGCCGACCTGGGGCTGGCCAAGGCGCTCGCCTCCGCCTCCGGGCTGACCGCCCGGGCCGGCACGCCCGGCTACATGGCGCCGGAGCAGGACGACCCGCTGGCGGTGGTCGACACCCGCGCCGACGTGTTCGGACTGGGCCGCCTGGGACTGCGGCTGCTCGGCCGGGCGAACCCACCGGGTGGGCCGGTCGAGCAACGGCCGGCCGGTTCACGCCTGCGTCCCGGGGTACCGGCCGCCGTGGACGTCGTGCTGCGGACCGCCACCGCCGTACGCCCGGCCGACCGCCACCCGGACGCGGACGCGTTCCGGCGGGCGCTGCGGCGCGCGGTGGCGGGTGGGCCCGCCCCGCCCCCGCCCCGGCGGGCACCGCGCCCGGTGCCGGCCGTGGCCGCGGTCGCGGTGACGCTCGCCGTCGCCGTCACGGGCGCGGGGGACGCGATCCACCCCGTTGCGGCCGGTGCGGTGGGCCGCAGCGGGCCGCTGACCGTGCTCCTGCCGGCGGGCTGGCGGGCCGAGGGAACCGGCTGGGCCGGACGGTACGGCGACGACGGCCGCCTCGAACCGGCGCTGGTGATCTCCCCGGACCCGGGGAACTGGGCGGCCGACCCCATGCTGCCCGGCGCGTTCGTCGGTCTCGCCACCGGTGCGGCTCGCCGGACCGGTCCGGCGGCCTTCCTCGCCGGACGGCCGCACGCCGACTGCGTCGCGGCACCGCCGCGGCGTACCCGGCAGGGCGGCGTCGAGTGGACCGTCGTCACGTACACCTGCCCCACCGGCCGCCCGGTGATCGTCGAGGCGGCCGGGCCGGCGACCGGCCGGGCCGGCCTGCTCTACGTCCAGCTCGTCCCGCCGCCGGACGCGGGCGCGGACTTCGCCGACGGCGTGCTCGCCGGGGTACGGGCCGGGTAGGCGGCGCGGTCAGACCACCACCACTGTGATGGGGTACGCCCGCCCGTCCTGCGGGATGGTGACGACGACGGTGCCGGTGCGCACGAACCGGATGTCCACCACGCCGGCCTCGTAGCTCTGCGAGACCAGATCCTCGCGGTCCACCGTCACCTCACCCGGGCCGATGCCCCGGATACGCAGGATTCCACCGGCGGCGAAGCAGAGCGACCGCACCAGCGCCAGTTCGGTCTCGGCCAGGATCAGGTCGTGGCGGACCGCCCCGAAGCACGCGGCCGGGGCGGTGGTGCGTACCGGCGGGGCGGGCCGGGTGGTCCGGGGCGCGGCCGGTGGTCGTGGCCGCGTACGCGGGACCGCCGGTCTGCTGCTCGACGGGGCCGGCGTGCTCCCCGGCGGTGCCGGGGTGGGCCCGGGCGGCCTCGCGGTGGTGGGCGGCGCGGCGGCGACGGCGCTTGTCACCGCCGGCCGTGCCGGAAGTGGCGAGACCGGGCGGCCGGCGCAGGCGGGCGTCGCGGCGAGGGCGGCGAGTACGACGAGCGCGACGCCGCCCCGCCGGCGGGCCGGCTCACGCATCGGACAGCCGTAGCCGCAGTTGCCGCCGGGCCTCGTGGATGCGGGACTTGACGGTGCCCTCCGGCACGTCGAGCAGGCCGGCGATCTCCCGGTAGCTCAGCCCGAGCACGTCGCGCAGGGTCACCGCCTCGGC
Source organism: Micromonospora sp. NPDC048887 (assembly GCF_040649715.1). Lineage (NCBI taxonomy): Bacteria > Bacillati > Actinomycetota > Actinomycetes > Micromonosporales > Micromonosporaceae > Micromonospora > Micromonospora sp. NPDC048887. The sequence goes on from NZ_JBEZGA010000004.1 coordinate 298,124, forward strand.
GAGGTCCGGCGGGACCGCGTCGAGCGCGTCCAGCAGGTCGAGCCGGGTGCCGGCGACCACGCTCGTCCGGCGGGGGTCGGGCGGGTCCGGCAGCGGGACCCCGTCGGCCTCCCGCTGCCACCGTCGCCGCAACGTGCGGTAGGTGGAGCGGGCCCGGTTGGCGGTGATCCGGTAGAGCCAGGTGTCGAACGACGACCGCCCCTCGAACCCGGTGATCCCGTGCGCGAGCGCGAGCAGGGCGTCCTGGCAGGCCTCCTCGGCGTCCTGCCGGTGGGGCAGCAGCCGCGCGCACTGCCGCAGCACCTCTGGCCGTACGGCGGCCAGCAGGGCGTCGAGGGCCGTGCGGTCGCCGAGTGCCGCCGACCGGGCCAGCTCGTCCGTGCCGTCGGGGAGGGGCATCAGGGCGTCCCAGTGCTCGCCGGTGGTCCGGACCTCAGGCTATGCCCCGGGTGGCCGGTCCGCCCCGGCTGAGTCGGGCAGCCGACGGCGTCTCGCCCCGGCGCCGACGGCACCGGGGCGAGAGCGAGGTCGCGGGGACCGCGGCCGGGCGTCAGCGGGTGGCGCGTCCGGCCTTGATCGCGCTGTCGATCACATCCCAGATCGCGACCAGCACGACCACCGCGCCCGCCACCCGGGCGAACTCGACGGTGCCGCCGTCGCGCAGCCAGGCGAACCGCTCGACCAGCTCCGGGTTGAGCAGCCGGTCGGTGGCGAGCAGCCAGAGCGCCGGGGCGGCGAAGGCCACGTTGAGCACCGCGTTGACCGCCACCAGCGGCCAGGTCCACCGGCCGGACCGGTATTTGGCGATCTCCAGGCCGACGGTGGCCAGCAGCACCACGATCAGGGCCGGCAGCCAGAAGCTCCAGAGCGCCGGGTCGAGCACCGGCATCCGGGAGCCGCCGTCGGTGGTCCAGCGCTGGAAGTGCTGACCGATCAGACCACCGACGGTGGCGAGCAGGAACACCACCGAGGCGATGCTGTCGGAGTGGCTGATCTGCCGCTCCCGGCTCTCCTCGGGGAGCTGGTCGACGGTCCACTCGGGCAGCCCGAGCGGGGTCCGGGTGCGCTCCAGCAGGGCGAACACCAGCGTGACCCAGAACGCGATCTGCACCGCGGTCTGCATCGCGGCCACGACCGCCGTGCCGATCGCCGCGCCCGGCTCGCCGTCGACAAGCGCCTTCGTGACGCCGGAGAGCACGCCGACGATCGCCGGGATCCAGGTGAGCAGCAGCCGCAGCAGCCGCCACCAGGTCAGGTAGTAGCGCGGGCCGATGAGTTGCAGGGTGCGGTCGCTGTAGCGGGCCGCGAGCTTCTCCGGATGGCCCAGCTCGGTGAGCACCTCGCGCTCGGCGGAGGCGTGGTCCTGCCCGCCCGAGGTCCGGTCGTCGATCATGTCGGCGATGGAGCCGCGCAGCTCCTCGGCGAGCTCCAGGCGGCGTTGCGCGGGCACGGCCCGCATGGTGGCGGCGACGTAACGGTCGGTCAGGGAACTCATCGTTCCGCTCCTTCGATCAGTTCGGTGACGGACGTCCGCACCGCGGTCATGTCGTCGAGCAGGAGGTTCAGCACGGCGTCGCCGTCGGCGCTGGTCCGGTAGAACTTGCGCGGCCGGCTCTCCTCGGTGTTCCACTCGCTGGTGAGTAGGCCCTGGTCCTCCAAGCGGCGCAGCAGCGGGTAGAGCGTGTTGGCGTCGACCGCGAAGCCGTGCGCGGCCAGCCGTTGCAGCAGGGCGTATCCGTAGTCGGGGCGGCGCAGGGCGACCAGGCTGGCCACCACTACCGTGCCGCGCCGTAGCTCCTGGAGGTGGGTCCGGAGGACCTCATCGCTGACCATGCTCAACACGATAGTGTGTGCCACACACTATTGCAATAGAGCAGAACGTCGCGTGCCGCACACCTGCCGGTCGGAGAGAGACGGAGCACCCTCGGTGTGGGCGGTGGAGCCCGCGGGACCGCCTCGGTAGGGTGGGTCGGTCGACTCCGACGCAGCTTGATCCACAACCCGGGGGGCGCCACGCATGGGCGATTCGTTCGCGCATCTGCACGTACACACCGAGTACTCGATGCTGGACGGGGCGGCCCGGCTCAAGGACCTCTTCGCGGAGGCGGCGCGGCTCGGCATGCCGGCGGTGGCGATCACCGACCACGGCAACATGCACGGCGCGAACGACTTCTACAAGCAGGCCATGGACGCCGGGGTCAAGCCCATCCTCGGCGTCGAGGCGTACGTCGCGCCGGAGTCGCGCTTCCACAAGGCCCGGGTCAAGTGGGGGCGCCCCGAGCAGAAGAGCGACGACGTCTCCGGTAACGGCGCGATCACCCACATGACCATGTGGGCGGCCAACCGCGACGGCCTGCACAACCTGTTCAAGCTCAACTCCCGCGCCTCCATGGAGGGCCACTACGTGAAGTGGCCCCGGATGGACATGGAGCTGATCGCCGAGCACGCCGAGGGCATCATGGCCACCACCGGCTGCCCCTCCGGCGCGGTGCAGACCCGGCTGCGGCTGGGCCAGTTCGACGAGGCGCTCAAGGTCGCCGCCGCGTACCAGGACATCTTCGGCAAGGACAACTACTTCCTGGAGATCATGGATCACGGCCTCGACATCGAGCGCCGGGTCCGCGACGGGCTCACCGAGATCGCCCGCAAGCTCGACATCCCGCCGGTGGTCACGAACGACTCGCACTACACCCACGAGGCGCAGGCCGAGGCGCACGACGTGCTGCTCTGCGTACAGACCGGCAGCAACGTGGCCGACCCGAACCGGTTCCGCTTCGAGGGCGGCGGCTACTTCGTCAAGTCCGCCGACCAGATGCGCGCCGTCGACTCCTCCGAACTGTGGCAGCAGGGCTGCCGCAACACGCTGCTGGTGGCCGAGAAGGTCGACCCGGCCGGCATGTTCACGTTCCACAACCTGATGCCGCGGTTCCCGATCCCCGAGGGCGAGACCGAGGAGTCCTGGTTCCGCAAGGAGACCTTCGCGGGGCTCAAGCGCCGCTTCCCGAACGGCATCCCCGAGGGCCACGTCGTCCAGGCCGAGTACGAGCTGGGCGTCATCATCCAGATGGGCTTCCCGTCGTACTTCCTCGTGGTCGCCGACTTCATCCAGTGGGCCAAGAGCCAGGGCATCGCGGTCGGCCCGGGGCGTGGCTCGGCGGCCGGCTCGCTCGTGGCGTACGCGCTGGGCATCACCGACCTCGACCCGATCCCGCACGGCCTGATCTTCGAGCGGTTCCTGAACCCCGAGCGCGTCTCCATGCCGGATGTCGACATCGACTTCGACGAGCGCCGGCGGGGTGAGGTCATCAAGTACGTGACCGACAAGTGGGGCGAGGACAAGGTCGCGCAGATCGCCACGTTCGGCACGATCAAGGCGAAGGCCGCGATCAAGGACTCGGCCCGGGTGCTCGGCTTCCCGTACGCGGTCGGCGACCGGATCACCAAGGCCATGCCCCCGGCGGTGATGGGCAAGGACATCCCGCTGTCCGGCATCTTCGACCCGAAGCACCCGCGCTACGCCGAGGCCGGCGAGATCCGTGGCCTCTACGAGTCCGACCCGGACGTCAAGAAGGTCATCGAGACCGCCAAGGGCATCGAGGGCCTGATCCGGCAGACCGGTGTGCACGCCGCCGGCGTCATCATGTCCGCCGAGCCGATCATCGAGCACATCCCGCTCATGCGGCGCGACTCCGACGGCGTCATCATCACGCAGTTCGACTATCCGACCTGCGAGTCGCTCGGGCTGCTGAAGATGGACTTCCTCGGCCTGCGCAACCTGACGATCATCGACGACGCGGTGAAGAACATCCAGCTCAACCACGGCCGGGAGCTGGACCTGCTCGGCCTGCCGCTTGACGACAAGGCGGCGTACGAGCTGCTGGCCCGTGGTGACACGCTCGGCGTGTTCCAGCTCGACGGCGGGCCGATGCGCTCACTGCTGCGGCTGATGAAGCCGGACAACTTCGAGGACATCTCCGCCGTCCTGGCGCTCTACCGGCCCGGTCCGATGGGCGTGGACTCGCACACCAACTACGCGCTGCGCAAGAACGGCCTCCAGGAGATCACCCCGATCCACCCGGAGCTGGAGGAGCCGCTGCGGGAGATCCTCGCGCCCACGTACGGCCTGATCGTCTACCAGGAGCAGGTGCAGCGCGCCGCGCAGATCCTCGCCGGCTACACGCTCGGCCAGGCCGACCTGCTGCGCCGGGCGATGGGCAAGAAGAAGAAGGAGATCCTGGACAAGGAGTTCATCCCGTTCCGGGACGGCTGCCGCGAGCGCCGCTACTCCGACGAGGCCATCCAGGCCGTGTGGGACGTGCTGGTGCCGTTCGCCGGCTACGCGTTCAACAAGGCCCACTCCGCCGCGTACGGCCTGGTCTCCTACTGGACCGCGTACCTCAAGGCGCACTACCCGGCCGAGTACATGGCCGCCCTGCTCACCTCCGTCGGTGACGACAAGGACAAGATGGCGCTCTACCTCTCCGAGTGCCGCCGGATGCGCATCCAGGTGCTCCCGCCGGACGTCAACACCTCGGCCGGGCCGTTCACCCCGGTCGGCAAGGAAATCCGCTTCGGCCTCGGCGCGGTGCGCAACGTCGGCGCGAACGTGGTCGCCTCGATCATGCGCTGCCGCGAGGAGAAGGGCGACTACGCCGACTTCTACGACTTCCTGTCCAAGGTCGACGCCGTGGTCTGCAACAAGAAGACGATCGAATCGCTGATCAAGGCCGGGGCGTTCGACGTGCTCGGCCACCCGCGCAAGGGCCTGCTCGCCGTGCACGCCGACGCCATCGACGCGTACGCCGACGTCAAGCGCAAGGAGGCGGTCGGCCAGTACGACCTGTTCGGCGCCGGCTTCGGCGAGGCGGAGACCGGCGGCACCACCACTGTCATGCCGGTCATCGGCGAGGGGGAGTGGGACAAGCGCGACAAGCTCGCGTTCGAGCGCGAGATGCTCGGCCTGTACGTCTCCGACCACCCGCTGTTCGGCCTGGAACACGTGCTCGGCGCCGCCGCCGACACCACCATCGCCGCGCTGTCCGAGGAGGGCACCGTGCCCGACGGCGCGGTGGTCACGCTGGCCGGCATCCTCTCCGGCGTGCAGCGCCGGGTCACCAAGCAGGGCCGGGCGTGGGCGTCGGCCACCCTGGAAGACCTGGCCGGCGGCGTGGAGACGCTGTTCTTCCCGAACACGTACGAGGTGATCGGGCAGTACATCGCCGAGGACGCCATCGTGGTGGTCAAGGGCCGGGTGGACCGGCGCGACGACACCCCGCGCATCATGGCGATGGACATGTCCATGCCGGATGTCAGCAGCACCCCGGGGAGCAAACCGGTCACGCTCACCATCCCGGTGCACCGCTGCACGCCGCCGCTGGTGGAACGGCTCAAGGAGACGCTGGTGCTGCACCCCGGCGACACCGAGGTGCACGTCAAGCTGCTCAACGGCGGCAAGGTGACCACGCTGCGCCTCGGCCCGTTCCGGGTCGCGGCGACCACCGCGCTGATGGGTGACCTGAAGAGCGTGCTCGGCCCGGCCAACGTGAGCTGACCGGGCCGAGCGCCTCCGGCTCAGCGAGCTAGACGCGGGTGACGCGGATGGCGTCGGCGATCACGTACCCGGTGCTGCCGGACCACCGGCTGACACCCACCTTGTTGGCGTCCCCGGCGGCCAGGGTGAAGGTGCCCAGCGAGCGCCAGGCGCCGCCGTTCGCCGTCTGGTTCACCGAGACCGTCTGGTTGCCGCTCGTCGTCGCGACGATGTACGGCGTGGAGGTGTTGTAGCCGGCCACGGCCGGATACCAGACCTCCACCCGGTAGGTGGCTGTCGCCGGGATGTTCACCTTGTACCAGGCGGTGTCGCTGGCCGCGACGGGGTTGGCGTACCGGTAGTCGGCGCCGTAGCGCTGCGCCGAGTACGTCGAGGTGCTCCAGTTGGCGCTCGCCGTGAACCGGCCGGCGGTGGTGTTGTCCACGATGGTCGACCAGGCGGTCGGCGGGGGCGTGGTGTCGCCGGTGACCAGCTGCATGTAGTAGGTCCAGTTCCAGTTCGACCCCGGGTCGGTGTGCGTGGCGCCCGGCACCTGGTTGTGCCCGATGATGTTGGTGCGGGTCTTCGGGATGCCGTACTTGTCGCACAGGTAGCGGGTCAGCGCCGCCGACGACCGGTACATCGCGTCGGTGTACCAGGAGGCGTTGTCGACGTACCCCTCGTGCTCGATGCCGATCGACTGGGTGTTGTAGGTCCAGTTGCCCGCGTGCCAGGCGATGTCCTTGTCCCGGACCATCTGCGTCACCGCACCGTCGGAGGAGCGGAGCAGGTAGTGCGCGCTGGCGCCGGCGGCGGGGTTCTGGAACCAGCTGATCGAGCCGGAGTAGCTGCCCTGCATGGTGTGGATGACGATGTAGTTGATCGGGTACGCCGACTCGCGGCTGGAGGCCGTGTAGTTGGACGAGCTGGCCGGCACCCAGGCCGCCGGGCCGTAGTCGGTGCTCAGGGTGCCGAAGTCGCCGCTGCCCAGCGGCGCGACGTCGGTGTACCGGCCCCGCTGGGGTGCGACCGGACGGCCGGCCACGCTGACCTCGCCGGTGGCGGTGGTCGCGATGAAGCCCCTGGCGAGCAGGTCGTACACGGAGTCGGCGTACAGCCGTGCGGTCGCCGGGTCCGTCGCGCCGCCGTAGCGGGCGATCGGGCCGTACCACTGGTTGACGTCGTCCCGCTGCGCCGCGGTGAGCCCGGCCTCGTCGGCGTACGAGCGCAGGACCGCCGCCGCGCCGGCCACGTTCGCCGCGTCCCGGGTACGCAGTTCGGCGCGGTCCAGCCGGGTCCGGCGGGCCGCCTCGTCGAGGGTCCGCACCTTCGGGTTGCTGGTCAGGTGCATCACGCCGTATCCGCCGGAGGCGCTGGGCTCGCCGCCGTGGCCGTCCAGGCGGGTCTCGGCGTACCCGAGCGCGGCGAGCAGGTCGCGCGGCACGTCGGAACCGGCGGCGGCCCGGTCGAAGGCGGCGGCGAGCGGCTGCGCGCGGTGCTGTGGCGCTGCCTGGGCCGGCTGACCGGTCAGGCCGATCGTGAGGATCATGGCGCCGCCGAGCAAGGTGCTCACCCGACGCGAGGGTCTCCGAATTGTCACGTCACTCCTCGTCGACTACATGGGGCGACTGGGCTCCCGTCGCCGGTTCGCCGCACCTTATAGCGTGACGCTCATCAATGTCGATACCTTGCAAAAGAGGGCTTCATCGTGAAGACTTCCTTCAGTTAGGGCGAGATCCCCGGCGCGGTCGCGCCGGGGGCCCGTACCGTCCCGGTGTTGCCCGGCGGGACGCGGCCGGGCAGCATCGTGCGGATGCCGCCCGCCGACCTGCTCCGCGTCCGTGACCTGGTGCCCGACTTCCTGGCCTGCGCCGAGTCGTTCGCTTCGCCGCAGCCGTGGACCTCCCGCTACCTGGCCGGGCATCCGGACGTGCTCCGGGCGCTGCGCCGCGACGGCGACTGGTCCGACGCCGCGCGCGTGGCCGCCGTCCTGGACGGACTCCGCGACCGCGCCGCCGATTTGGCGGCAACCGCCGGGACGGTACGCGCGCTGCTGCCCGACGGCGTCGCGGCGGTGGCCGGTGCGCTGGGCTGGTCCGGCGAGGGCGGGCCGGTCGAGTGCGTGGTGCTGGTCGGGCTGCACCAGGCGAACGGCTGGGCCGGCGAGATGGACGGCAGGTACGCGCTGTTCCTCGCCGTGGAACAGCTCGGGCCGCCCGAGGACCTCGGCCTGCTGGTGCGGCACGAGGCCGCGCACGTGGTGCACGACCGGTGCGCGGCGATCCGCGACTGGCCCGAGTACGGCGTGGCGAACGCGCTGTTCACCGAAGGGCTCGCCACCCAGGTCACCGCGGAACTGGATCCCGGGCGGCCGGACGAGGCGTACCTCTGGTTCGGCCGCCCCGGCCACCGCCCCTGGCTCGACGAGTGCCGCCGCCGCTGGCCGGCGATCCTGCGCCGGGTCCGCGCCGACCTCGACGCCACCGACGTGGACCACCACGCCCCGTACTTCCTCATGCGGGACTCGCCGCTCGCAGGTGACCTGCCCAAACGCTGCGGCTACCTGGTCGGCCTGACCGCGGTACGACACCTGCGCCGGCGCCACACCCTGCGGGACCTGGCCACCTGGCCCCTGCCGAGGGTGCGAACCGAACTGGCCGCAGCCCTCACCGACCTCCCCCCACCCCGCTGAGCCTCAGCGCGACGATCATGAGGTTGACGGCGGCAATTCGGACCACAATCGCCGCCAACCTCATGATCGCCCGGCCGGCCGCCCTGGTGCGGCGCCCCGGCTCCGGCGGGGTGGGCCAGGCCGGGGCGGGCGGGGTCGGGGGCGGGGGCGGGGGCCACGGGGGTGGGATTGGTGGTGCCGGGGGTGGGGTGGGGGTGGTTAGCGTCGGGGAATGGAGCTGGAGCAGGCGCAGAAGTTGTGGCAGCCGGAGCCGGGCTGGTTGAACACCGCCACCTACGGGCTGCCGCCCGAACCGGTGTGCGACGCCGTGGAGCGGGTGCTCGCCGACTGGCGGACCGGGCGGGTGTCGTTCGAGGTGTGGGACGAGTCGGTCGGGCGGTCCCGGGCCGCGTTCGCCCGGCTGACCGGTGTGGACGCCGCCGACGTGAGCATCGGCTCCGCCGTGTCGCAGCTGGTCGCGCCGATCGCCGCGAGCCTGCCGGCCGGCGCCTCGGTGGTGGTGCCCGAGGGCGAGTTCACCTCGATCCTGTTCCCCTGGCTGGTCCAGCGGGAGCGGGGCGTGCGGGTCCGCACCGTGCCGCTGGCCGGACTGGCCGACGCGATCGACGCCGGCACCGACCTGGTGGCGTTCAGCGTGGTGCAGTCCGCCGACGGCACCGTGGCCCCGTACGACGAGATCGTCGCGGCGGCCCGGGCGCACGGCGCGTTCGTGGTGGTCGACGCCACCCAGGCGTGCGGGTGGCTGCCGTTCGCGGCGGACCGCGCGGACGCGGTGGTCGTGGGGGCGTACAAGTGGTTGATGTCGCCGCGCGGCGCGGCGTTCGCCTACCTGGCCCCGGCGCTGCGCGAGCGGATACGCCCGGACGCGGCCGGGTGGTACGCCGGAGAGGACCCGCACGCCTCCTACTACGGGACGCCGCTGCGGCTGGCCGACGACGCCCGGCGCTTCGACATCTCCCCGTCCTGGCTGTGCTACGTCGGGGCCGCGCCGGCGCTGGAACTGCTCGCCGACCTCGATCCGGAGGAGGTGCGCGCGTACGACGTGGCGCTGGCCAACCGGTTCCTCGCCGGGCTGGGCCGCCCGCCGGGCGACAGCGCGATCGTCAGCGTGGACGTGCCGGACGCACAGGAGCGGCTGGCCCGCGCCGGGGTGCGCGCGGCGGTACGGGCCGGCCGGGTCCGCGCCTCGTTCCACCTCTACACGACCGAGGCGGACGTGGACCGGGCGATCGAGGCGCTGACCGGCTGACCCGGGGCCGGGGCGGCCGGAGAACGACCGCAGACCACCCGGAGTACGGCCGGCCCGCCACCGCGCGCCGGCCGTACCTGTGGGTCAGCAGACGGCGAAGGTCGCGGACGTGTAGGAGAGCAGCTTCCACTCCTGGTCCGGGCCGAGGCTCATGTCCCACCTGCCGTCGGTCCGGCGACCGAGCTGGAAGTAGTCGGTGGCTCCGTCGTAGTAGTACCAGCCCTCGCTCTCCCAGACGCCGAGGCGGGTGGCCGCCCGGGACAGGGTCCTGGCCCCGACGACGCCGTCGGCGACGAGGCCCCGGGCGCTCTGCCACCGCTTCGTGGCGGCCGTCGTCTGCGGCCCGAACCGGCAGTCGACCTCGGAGCGGGTGAGGTAGCCGTCGGCCCACAGGATCATCTGCCACATGGCGACGACGTTGCTGTACGAGCGCGTCGACGCCGAGAACGGGCCCTCGTCGCCCCAGTCGTCCCGCCAGTCGCCGGAACCCGCGATGTACCCCTGACTCACGCTCGCCGAGGCCGGTGCGGCCGAGAGCGCGAGGACTCCGAGCATGGCGGCGGCCGTCGTGAGCGCGACCGCCCTGGTTCGTGTGCGCATGTGCATCCCCTCCAGCTGGTGGTGCCTGTGCCGGGGACACACCCCAGACCTGCGCGTGGTTGCGCAGAGTCAGGATTGAGACACGACGCGTCAGGCCAGATGGCCGCCGATCTTCGTGTACCCGCGCAGCAGGTCCCGGGAGATGATCAGCCGCTGCATCTCGTCGGTGCCCTCGAAGATCCGGTACAGCCGCACCTGCCGGTACCAGCGTTCGATCGGCAGCTCACGGGTGTAGCCCATGCCGCCGTGGATCTGCAGCACCCGGTCCACCACCCGGTTGACCATGCCGGCGCCGTAGAGCTTGCCCATGGAGGAGGCGTGCCGGGGGTCGAGGCCCGCATCGACGGTCCAGGCCGAGCGCAGGATCAGCCAGCGGGCCGCCTCCAGCTCGGTCTCCGAGTCGGCGATCATCCACTGGATGGCCTGGTTGGTGGCGATCGGCGCGCCGAACGTCTCCCGCGTGTTGGCGTGGTCGATGGCCATCTGCAGGGCGCGTTCGGCGATGCCGATGGCGTGCGACGGGATCGTGTAGCGACCCTTGCCGATCCACTCCATGCCGAGCGTGAAGCCCTGCCCGATCTCGCCGAGGATGTTGCGGTGCGGCACCCGTACGCCGTCGAAGATCAGCGAGGCTGGGCCGCCCTCGCCCATGGTCTGGATGAACTCGGACCGCCAGCCCATCGCGCGGTCCACCAGGAACGCCGTCGCGCCGCCGCGGCGGGCGCCCTTCTCCGGGTCGGTCACCGCGACCACGATGGCGAAGTCGGCGTCGTTGCCGTTCGTGATGAACGTCTTCTCGCCGTCGAGGACCCAGTCGTCGCCGTCGCGGCGGGCGCGCAGCTTGATGTTCGCCGCGTCGGAGCCCGCGCCGGGCTCGGTGATGGCGAAGCAGGAGATCCGTTCGCCCTCGATGGTGGGGATCAGGAACTCGCGCTTCTGCTCCTCGGTGGCGTGGAACAGGATGTTGTCGGCCTCGCCGCCGAAGCGGAACGGCACGAAGCTGCGGCCCAGCTCGGTCCAGATCAGCGACTGCATGACAGCCGGGAGGGCCATCCCGCCGTACTCCTCCGGCGTGGCCAGCCCCCAGAAGCCGAACTTCTTCGCCTTGAGCTGGAGTTCGCGCAGCTCGGAGCGGTCCAGGCCGGGCTGGTGGGCGCGCTCGCGGCGCAGCACCTCCGCCTCCAGCGGCATCACCTCACGGGTGACGAACGTGCGAACGGTGTCCCGGATCGCGCGTTCCTCGTCGGACAGTGCGAAGTCCACGGTGCCCCCTCAGGTCGACTGGCTCTAAACTAGCGCTGGAAGTTTTCCCGCGTCCAGGCCCGATGTCGAAGGGAGGATGATGACCAGGTGCCCAGACCCCGGCAGGCCCTGCTCACCCGCGATCGGATCGTCGAGACCGCGTTGGCCCTGATCGACGCCGACGGGCTGGACGCGCTCTCGACCCGGCGGCTCGCCGCCGCGCTCGGCGTACGCGGTCCCTCGCTCTACAACCACTTCGCCACCAAGGAGGAGATCCTCGACGCGGTGGCCGACGGCGTCGCGGCCACCGTCGACACCGGCGTCTTCGACGAGTACGACTGGCTCGACGCGCTCGGCCGCTGGGCGCACTCGTACCGGGCCGCGCTGGCCGCGCACCCGAACATCGTGCCGTACCTGGCGCAGGGGCCGGGCCGCCGTCCGGCCGCGCTCGCCATGGCCGACGCGGTCTACGGCGCGCTGGTGCGGGCCGGCTGGCCGCCCGCGCGGGCCACCCACATCGGCGCCGCCATGCGCTACTTCGTGGCCGGGTCCGCGCTCGGCTCGTTCGCCCGCGGCTTCGTCGAGGACCCCTCGCTCTACGCCGCGCACCCGCACCTCAACCAGGCGCACCGGCTCGCCGGCCACCAGCGCAGCGTGGACGAGGGCGCGTTCGCGCTCGGCCTGGACGCGCTGCTGCACGGGCTCGCCGCCGAGTACGCCGCCACCGTCGCCCCGCTGGAACGGGTCGGCGGTCCGGAGTAGCGTAGAAACTCCCACCGCTAGTTTCCCCCGCCCCCGAAGGACGCCATGGATCTCGCCGCCGCCCCGCCCGCCCTGCTGACGCGCCGCCACCTGCACATCGCCGGTGACTGGGTCGACCCGTCGTCGGGCGACACCATCCCGGTGGAGAATCCGGCCACCGCGAGCACCGTCGGCGAGGTGCCCGCCGGCACTCCGGCCGACGTGGAGCGCGCGGTCGCCGCCGCCCGCGCCGCGTTCCCCGGCTGGGCCGCCACCGCCCCCGAACAGCGGGCCGCGCACCTCGACCGGCTGCACAGCGCGCTCGCCGCCCGCGCCGACGAGATCGCCCGTACGGTGGCGACCGAGCTGGGCACCCCGCTCAAGCTCGCCACCCGCGTCCAGGCCGGCCTGCCGCTCACCGTGCTGCGGAGCATGGTCGACCTGGCCGCCCGCCCGGCCGCCGAGCACACGGTCGGCAACTCGCTCGTGGTCCGGGAGCCGGTCGGCGTGGTCGGCGCGATCACCCCGTGGAACTACCCGCTGCACCAGGTGGTCGCGAAGGTCGCGCCCGCGCTCGCCGCCGGGTGCACTGTGGTGCTCAAGCCCAGCGAGCTGACGCCGCTGACCGCCTACCTGCTCTTCGACGCGATCGTCGACGCCGGCCTGCCACCGGGAGTGGTGAACCTGGTGCCCGGCACCGGCCCGGTCGTCGGCGAGGCGCTCGCCGCGCACCCCGACGTCGACCTGGTCTCGTTCACCGGCTCCACCGCCACCGGCCGCCGCATCGCCCACCTGGCCGCCGAGCGGATCGCCCGGGTGTCGCTGGAACTCGGCGGCAAGTCGGCGAACGTCATCCTGGCCGACGCCGACCTGCCCACCGCGGTCAAGGTCGGCGTCGGCAACGCGCTGCTCAACTCCGGGCAGACCTGCACCGCCTGGACCCGGATGCTCGTGCACCGCGACCGCTACGCCGAGGCGCTGGACCTGGTCGAGGCGGCGGTGGCCGGCTACCGGCTCGGCGACCCCTTCGACCCGGCCACCCGGCTCGGCCCGCTGGCCTCCGCCGCGCAGGCCCAGCGGGTACGCGACCACGTGGACCGCGCGCTCGCCGACGGCGCCCGGCTCGTCGCCGGTGGCCCGGACGCGCCACTGCCGCCGCAGGGTCACTTCGTCGCGCCCACCGTCTTCGCCGATGTCCACCCGGACAGCGCGCTCGCCCAGGAGGAGGTGTTCGGTCCGGTGCTCGCGGTGATCCCGTTCGCCGACACCGACGAGGCGGTCGCCATCGCCAACAACTCCCGGTACGGGCTGGCCGGCGCGGTCTGGTCCGCCGACTCCGACGCGGCGCTGGCGGTGGCCCGGCGGATGCGTACCGGCCAGGTGGACGTCAACGGCGGCGCGTTCAACCCGCTCGCCCCGTTCGGCGGCTACAAGCAGTCCGGCCTCGGCCGAGAGTTGGGCGCGTACGGCGTGGAGGAGTTCACCGAGCTGAAGGCGATCCAGCGGTGAGGGCGCTCGTGGTGCGCGGCCGGGGCGCCACCCCGGCGGTCGAGGAGGTACGCCTGCCCGCGCCGGGCCCGGGCGAGCTGCGGGTACGCATCCGCGCCGCCGGCATCTGCCACTCCGACCTGGCCATGGTGGACGGCACGCTGGCACCCACGTACCCGCTGGTGCTGGGGCACGAGGCGACGGGCGTGGTGGCCGAGGCCGGGCCGGGTACGACACTGGCGGTCGGCACGCCGGTGGTGCTCAACTGGGCGCCCGCCTGCCGGGAGTGCTGGCACTGCCGGCACGGCGAACCGTGGCTCTGCGCGGCCAACCCCAACCCGTCCACGCCCCGGGGGGAGACGGCCGCCGGTGAGCCCCTGCAGGTCACGCTCGGGCTCGGCGCGCTCGCCGAGGAGGTGGTGGTGCCGCAGCGCGCCGCCGTACCGGTGCCGGCCGGGCTGCCGCCGGAGCAGGCGGCGGTGCTGGGCTGCGCGGTGCTCACCGGCGTCGGCGCGGTCCGCAACACCGCGCGGGTCGCACCCGGCGAGTCGGTCGCGGTGATCGGCCTCGGCGGGGTGGGCCTCGCGGTGCTGACCGCCGCGCGGCGAGCCGGCGCGGCGCCGATCCTCGCGGTGGACGTCGTGGAGGCCAAGCGGGACCTGGCGCTCGCCGCCGGGGCCACCGACTTCCTGCGCTCGGACGACCGGCTGGGCAAGGAGATCCGGGCCCGCACCGACGGGCGCGGCGTGGACCACGCGTTCGAGTGCGTCGGCAGGTCCGCCACCATCCGCGCCGCCTGGCGGGCGACGCGGCGCGGGGGAGCGGTCACAGTGGTCGGCATGGGCGGCAAGGACGACCTGCTCAGCCTCTCCGCGCTGGACATCTTCCACTCCGCGCGCACGCTGCGCTCCTCGGTGTACGGCTCGACCGACCCCGATCTGGAGGTGCCGGAGCTGGCCGCCGCGCTCGCCGCCGGCGACCTGGACCTGGGGCCGCTGGTGAGCGGCACGGTGCCGCTGACCGAGGCGCCCGCGGCGCTGGACCGGCTGGCCCGGGGCGAGGGCGCCCGCTGGGTGGTCACCTTCCCGGACTGAGGTTGCCTCGATCAGGGCGGCCCGAGCGCATCCAAGCGGTGCCGTTCCGCCGAATCCCTGGGTAGTGACCGTCTACCCGGGAGGTGCTTCTGGTGACCGAGGCGATGCCCGGCGACGCCGTCGAGGGCGTCCGCAAGCACCTCACGCTCGCCGCGGAGGATCTGGACGGTGACCGGGTGGCCGGGCTGGTCGTCGAGGCCGCCGGGCGGTGGGGCGTGACGGCGGTGTGGGAGCGGGTCTGCGCGCCGATGCTGGCCGCGCTGCCCGGGCACAGCGCGGTCGAGGTGGCGGTGGAGCACGCCTTCTCCGAGGGGATCCGGTCCGGCCTGGACGCGCTGCTGCGGGAGCCGGGGCGGGGGTTGCCGTCCGGGGGGATCCTGCTCGCCGCGGCCGAACAGGAGCTGCACTGTCTCGGCCTGCACGCGCTCGCCGCCGCGCTGCGGGAGGCGAACATGGGCAGCCTGTTCCTGGGCGCTGCCCTGCCCTGGCCGGCGCTGGCCAGTGCGGTGCGCCGCAGCCGGCCGCACACGGTGGTGGTGTGGTCGCAGACTCCGGTGACCGGCCGGGCGTACCGGATGGCCCGGTTCGCGCGGGAGTTCCCGTCGGTGTGGGTGCACAGCGCCGGACCGGGCTGGATCACGCCGCCGGCGGGGCATCTGAGGACCCTGTCCGACGCGCTCACCTCCTGCCGCGCCGCGGCCGGGCGCCGCGCCGCCATGCCCTAGGGGACCCGGACGTGACCTGAGACACACTCGATACGAACCGGTACCGTATCGAAATCCGCTCGCCTACGCTCGGCATGGTTACGAGTCCGACCCGTATCGTATTTCGGCGCGGGTGAACCGGGGGGAGAGCGGCAAGTGGAACCACACGAGAACACGGGACACCCGAGGAGGTGGGTGATCCTCGGGGTGCTGGTGATCAGCCTCCTCGTGGTCGTCCTCGACAACACCATCCTCAACGTCGCGCTGCGCACCCTGGCCGACCCGGTGCACGGCCTCGGCGCCACGCAGGGCGAGCTGGAGTGGGCGATCAACTCCTACACACTGGTCTTCGCCGGGCTGCTGTTCACCTTCGGCGTGCTCGGTGACCGGCTCGGCCGCCGCCGCTTCCTGATCCTCGGGCTGGCGCTGTTCGGCCTGTCCTCGCTGCTGTCCGCGTACGCGCAGGATCCGGGCCAGCTGATCGCGGCCCGCGCGCTGATGGGCGTCGGCGGCGCGGCCATCATGCCGGTGACGCTCTCGATCATTTCCAACGTCTTCGACCCGCGCGAGCGCGCCAAGGCGATCGGCGTCTGGGCCGGCGCGGTCGGCCTCGCGGTGGCGATCGGCCCGGTGCTCGGCGGCGCGCTGCTGGAGCACTTCTGGTGGGGCTCGGTATTCCTGATCAACGTGCCGGTGGTGGCGCTCGGCGTGGTGCTCGTCGCGGCCCTGGTCCCCGAGTCCCGAGACCCGAAGCCCGGCCGGGTCGACCTGCTCGGCGTGCTGCTGTCGGTGGTCGGCCTGGTCGCGCTCACCTACGGCATCATCGACGGCGGCGAGCACGGCTTCGGTCGCCCGCGGGTGTGGATCGCGGTCCTCGGCGGCCTCGCGGTGCTCGGCTGGTTCGTCGCCCACGAGCTGCGCAGCGACCACCCGTCGCTGGACGTACGGCTGTTCCGGGTGCCCCGGTTCGCCGCGCCGGTGGCCCTGGTCGGGCTGATCTTCTTCGCCGCCATGGGCGTGCTGTTCTTCGGCGCGTTCTATCTCCAGCTCGTGCGTGGCTACAGCCCGCTGGAGAGCGGCCTGCTGTTCCTGCCGTTCGCCGCGGCCCAGCTCATCTTCGCGCCGCGCAGCGCGGCGATGGTCCGCCGCTACGGCGGCCGGGCGGTCGCGGCCGCCGGGCTGCTTCTCACCACAGTGGCGCTCGCCGCGTTCGTCTTCATCGACGCGGACACCCCGATCTGGATCTTCTCGGCGCTGGGCTTCCTCCAGGGCGCCGGGATGGCGAACATCATGCCGCCGGCCACCGAGTCGATCATGTCGTCGCTGCCCCGGGAGAAGGCCGGTGTCGGTTCGGCGGTGAGCAACACCGTGCGTCAGGTCGCCGGCGCGCTCGGCGTCGCGGTGATCGGCTCGGTGCTCTCCGCCGTCTACCGCGACCAGGTCGGCCCGGCGGTGGCCGCACTGCCCGCCCCGGTACGCGACGCGGCCCGCGAGTCGGTCTCCGGGGCGTACGCCGTCGCCGGCCGGCTCGGCCCCGACGCGCCGCGACTGATCGACGCGGCGAACGACTCGTTCGTGTCGGCCATGCACTGGGCCGCGGGCGCCTCCGCGTTTGTGGCCGCGCTCGGCATCGTGATCGTGCTGCGCTGGATGCCGGGCCGTCCGGTCGTCGCCGCGCCCGGCGCGACGCCGGTCACGGACCGGGAGTTGGCCGGTACCGCGTAGGTTCGTGGACAATGTCTGACATGACTTCCACGGCGGATGCTCCGCGGTCGCCCGGGCGACCGCGGAGCACCCGCGCGGACGAGGCGATCATCGACGCCGCCCTCGACCTGCTGGCCGAGGGCAGCACCGTCGAGTCGCTGTCCATCGAGGCGATCGCGAACCGCGCCGGAGTCGGCAAGGCCACCATCTACCGTCGCTGGCCGGGCAAGGACGCGCTGCTGCTGGACGCGTTGCGCACGCTCAAGGGGCCCGCGCCCCGCACTGCCGGGCGCTCCGTCCGCGACGACCTGGTGGTGCTCGTCGGCGCGGTGGGCCAGCACGCCGACCCCCGCGTCCGCAAGATCATGCCCTGCCTGGTGCCGGAGGTGAACCGCAGCTCCGCCCACCGGCAGGCGTACGAGGCGATCATCGGGCCCCGGCGCGCGGCGATGCGCGAGGTGCTGCGCCGTGCCGTCGACCGGGGCGAGCTGCGCGCCGACCTCGACATCGAGGTGGCGATGGCACTGCTGACCGCGCCGATGCTCACCCAGCGGATGCTGCGCTGGCACCCCGAGCGCGACGAGCGGCTGCTGCCGGAGCGGATCGTGGACACGGTCCTGGACGGCCTGCGCGTCCGCTGACCCGGCCGGCGCCCGGTCAGCGGCCGGGCGTGCGCAGCCGGTGCAGGCGCAGCGCGAGCTGCACCTCCAGCGCCCGCTCCGGCCGCTGCCAGTCCGCGCCGAGCAGGTGCCCGACCCGCTCCAGCCGCTGGGTGACGGTGTTGACGTGCACGTGCAACTGCTCGGCGGCCCGGGCCAGGCTGCCGCCCACCCCGAAGTACGCCTCCAGCGTCTTCACCAGCGCCGTGCCCCGCCGGGCGTCGTAGTCCAGCACCGGCCCCACGGTCGTGGCGAGGAACCGGGCCACGTCCCGGTCCCCGGCGTCGCCGACCGCACCGAGCAGCAGCCCGACGAAGCCCAGCTCGGTGGTGCTCGCCCCCTGCCCGGCCCGGCCCAGCGCACCGAGCGCGGACAGGCAGCGCTCCGCCTCGGCGAACGTGACCGCCAGCGACGCCGGACCGGTCGACGGGCCGCTCGCCCCGGCGGTCACCGGGCGGCCGGTCATCCGGGACAAATCCCGGGCCACCGCGCGGGCCGCGCCGCCGGCGTCGTTGCCGGGCAGCATCAGCACCACCCGCCCGTCGCGCGCCGCG
The DNA here is from genome assembly GCF_040649715.1 of Micromonospora sp. NPDC048887. Taxonomy (NCBI): domain Bacteria; kingdom Bacillati; phylum Actinomycetota; class Actinomycetes; order Micromonosporales; family Micromonosporaceae; genus Micromonospora; species Micromonospora sp. NPDC048887. Next base: position 316,381 of record NZ_JBEZGA010000004.1, read on the forward strand.
GCCAGGCCACCCCGGGTCGAGGCGTACGTGGTGGCCCAGGACAGCACCCGCTGCCGGGCCGACCCGGTCTCGGCGAACGCGTCGTCGCCGACCGCCACCAGCACGTGCGGGGCGTCCAGGTCCACGGCGATCCGGCGGGCCCGCGCTCGTAGCGCGTCGGCGTCACGCAGCGGCCGGGCGATCAGGTCGTCCAGCAGCTCGCCGCGTACCCGTCCCTCCGCCTCGGCCACGGTCCGGCGGAACAGCAGCAGCAGCGCGGTCACCAGCGCGGCCCGCTCCAGGATCCGCTGGTCGGCGTCGACCAGCTCGTCGTCCGGGCGCAGCACCAGCGCGCCCAGGTTCTCCGCGCCGGCCACCACCGCGGCGTACCAGAGCGGGCCCCGGCGCACGCTGCGCCCCTCGGTACGCGACGCGGCGACCGCCTCCACGATGTCCGCCCGGTCCGGCTCCTCGATCTCGCCGACCCGGGCCAGCCGCCGGCCCTCGGCGTCCAGCGCCAGCAGCGCGCCGCCGAGCACCTCGGTGACCGCCGCCGCCACGTCCTCCATCCCGCCGCCGCGCAGCACGAGCGCGGTCATCCGGTCGTGCGCGGCGGCGGCGCGCTCCACCGAGCTGCTGTGCGCCCGGATGGTGCTGTTCGCCGCGGAGAGCTCGGCCAGCGCCGCGCGCGTCTCGGCGAGCAGCCGGGCGGTGTCGATCGCCACCGCCGCGTGCGCCGCCAGCGACACCAGCAGCGACACCTCCTCGCGGGCGAACGGCCGGGCCGAGCGGTTGGCCGCGTACAGCACGCCGATCACGCTGGATCCGAGCCGCAGCGGCACGCCGAGGATGGCCACCAGGCCCTCCTCGCCCACCCCGCCGTCGATCTCCCCGGTGTGCCGGAACCGCTCGTCCTCCTGGTAGTTCGAGGTGACGTACGGGGTGCCGGTCTGCGCGACCAGTCCGCCGAGCCCGTCGCCCAGTTCCAGCCGCAGCCGCTGGAACCGGGCCGAGATCGAACCGTCGGTGACCCGCATGTACGTGTCGCCGCGCTCGTCGTCGTTGAGCGTCATGTACGCCACGTCGGTGCCGAGCAGGATCCGCGCCCGGTGCACGATCGCGCGCAGCACGTCGTCCAGGTCCCGCAGCCCGGCCAGGTCGCTCGCGGTGTCGTACAGGCCGGACAGCTCGGTCTCCCGGCGGCGCCGGCGGGCCAGCAGCGCCCGTACCCGCAGCGCCACCACCTTCGCCTGCTCCAGCTCGGCCAGCCGCTCGGCGGGCAGGCCGGCGGCGCGCGCGGCCACCAGCGGGCCCTCGAACTCGACAGCGGCGGCCTCGCGCGCCAGCAACTCCAGGAACTCCACCGGCGACGACATGAGCGACATTGTGCGCGGGGCCACTAGTTCGCCGTCCAGCCCCCGTCGAGGGCGATCGAGGTGCCGGTGAGGAACGCCGCCGGCGGGGAGCACAGGTAGGCCACCAGTTCGGCCACCTCGGCCGGCTCGATCAGCCGCTTGATCGCCGCCCGGGCCAGCATGATCTTCTCGACCACCTCGTCCTCGCCGATGCCGTGGGTGGCCGCCTGGTCGGCGATCTGGCTCTCCACCAGCGCGGTGCGCACGTACGCCGGGTTGATGCAGTTGGCGGTGACGCCGTGCGCGGCGCCCTCCAGCGCGACCACCTTGGACAGGCCCTCCAGCGCGTGCTTGGCCGAGACGTACGCGGCCTTGAACGGCGAGGCGCGCAGCCCGTGCACCGAGGAGATGTTCACGATCCGGCCCCAGCCGTTCGCGTACATCCGGGGCAGCGCGCGGCGGATCAGCAGGAACGGCGCCTCGACCATCACCCGCTGGATGTACTCGAAGCGCTCGACCGGGAAGTCCTGCACCGGCGCGACGTGCTGCAGGCCGGCGTTGTTGACCACGATGTCGGCGTCGACGTCGAGCCGGTCCACCGCCACCGGGTCGGCCAGGTCGATCCCGACCGCCCGGCCGCCCGCCTCGGCGGCCACCGCCTCGGCCGCCGCCACGTCGCGGTCCAGCACCACGACCGTCGCGCCGGCCGCGGCCAGGCGCAGGGCACAGGCCCGGCCGATGCCGCCGCCACCACCTGTGACCAGCGCGATGCGACCGGTCAGGTCGACGTGTACGACGTGGGGGGCCGCCACTGGTTCTGCCGTCATGGCGCATGAACGTACGAGCCGGGTGCCCCCCGGCACATGGGGCGGCGACACATACTCCACCGCCCGCCTGTGTGGTGCGCCGCGTCACCACCCGTGCCCGGCGTGTCCGGCCGACCCGCCGTCGGCGGCCACCAGTAGGGTGTGTCGAACACACGTACTGCTGGCGGCTCGGGAGGAGGCGGCGTGCGCGTGCTGGGCGTCGACCCGGGGCTGACCCGGTGCGGGGTCGGCGTGGTCGAGGGCGTGCCGGGCCGCCCCTGCACGCTCGTGGCCTACTACGTGGTCTACACCGACCCGGCCGACGACCTCGCGCTGCGCCTGCTGCACCTGGACCGCTCGCTCACCGACCTGGTCGCCGAGCACCGGCCGGACGCGGTAGCCGTGGAGCGGGTGTTCAGCCAGCACAACGTCCGCACCGTGATGGGCACCGCGCAGGCCAGCGGCGTGGCCGTGCTCGCCGGGGCGCGGGCCGGGCTGCCGGTGACGACGTACACGCCGAGCGAGGTCAAGGCCGCGGTGACCGGCTCGGGGCAGGCGGACAAGAAGCAGATGACCGCCATGGTGACCCGGCTGTTGCGGCTGCCCGAGCCGCCGAAGCCGGCCGACGCCGCCGACGCGCTGGCGCTGGCCATCTGTCACGTGTGGCGCGGGGGCACCCGGTCCAAGCTGGCCGCCGCCGCGCAACAGGCTCGACGAGGAGGGACGCGATGATCGCGAGCGTACGCGGCACGGTGACCGCCACCGGCCCGGATCACGCGGTGGTGGAGGTGGGCGGCATCGGCCTGGCCGTGCAGTGCGCCCCGGGCACGCTCGCCGACCTGCGCGTGGGCCAGCCCGCCCGGCTGGCCACCAGTCTTGTGGTCCGGGAGGACTCGCTCACCCTCTACGGCTTCGCCGACGACGACGCCAAGCAGTTGTTCGAGCTGCTCCAGACCGCCAGCGGGGTCGGTCCCCGGCTGGCCCAGGCGGTGCTCGCCGTGCACACGCCGGACGCGGTCCGCAAGGCCATCGCCAACGCCGACACCGCGGCGCTGACCCGGGTGCCGGGCATCGGCAAGAAGGGCGCCGAGCGGCTGGTGCTGGAGCTGCGTGACCGGGTCGGTCCGGTGCCGGTGGGCGCCGACGGCGCGGCCGGGGTGACCGGGGGCGCCTGGCCGGAGCAGGTGCGCCAGGCGCTGGTCGGGCTCGGCTGGACGGCGGGCCAGGCCGAGCAGGCCGTGGCCGCGGTGGCGGAGACGGTCGACGGCGAGACCCCGCCGGTGCCGGTGCTGCTCAAGCAGGCGATCCGCCTCCTGGGCCGGACCCGATGACCGGGGAGAACCTGGTCTCGGCGTACGTGCACGACGCCGAGCGGGACGCGGAGGCCAGCGTCCGCCCGAAGCGGCTGGACGAGTTCATCGCCCAGCACCGGGTCCGCGACCAGCTCGACCTGCTGCTGCAGGGCGCGATGCGGCGCGGCTCCCCGCCCGACCACATCCTCCTGTCGGGCCCGCCGGGTCTCGGGAAGCCGGTGTCCGTGGAGGCTCTGGTCCTGTTGGAGAACGGATCACGGCGCCGGCTCGGTGACATCGAGGTGGGTGACCGGGTCATCACCCGAACCGGGGCGGGCGCCACCGTGCTGGCGGTGCACGAGCAGGGTGAACTGGAGTCGGTCAGGATCCGGACCACGAGCGGGCGGGATGTCGTCGCGGCACCCGACCACCCCTTCTGGACCACCGAGGGCTGGACGAAGGCGGGAGATCTCACCGACCGCGACTTCGTCGCCAATGTCCTGTGCCCGGAACTGGTCGCGGACACCGTTCAGGATGTCGCCGAGTACAAGCTCGCCGGCTATCTCATCGGCGACGGATGCACGACGAATCAGGTCACCTTCACGGGGGGTGACGAGGACGTGCTGGCCGACTTCCGGTCTGTTTGTGACCGGATCGGGCACAGTCACGTGACCAGGCCCAACAGTGCCCGCAGTTCGATGATCCGTATCTCGGGTCTTCAGCCCTGGCTGGCCGAACATGGCCTGCTCGGCAAGAACGCCTGGCAGAAGCGAGTGCCCGACTTCGTCTTCGAAGGTGACGCCTGGCAGGTGTCGGCGTTTCTCGGCGCCTACTTCGCCTGCGACGGTACGGTGAGCCGCCGGGGACGTGACCGGTACGACGTGGTCGTCGAGTTCTACAGCGTCTCACGGGGGCTGCTGGAGGACGTACAACACCTGCTGCTGCGGCTCGGTGTTCAGTCACGGCTCAAGCTCAAGCGCGGGCGTTACCAGGGTCGGCCGCACGAGTCCTGGCGGTTGAGCGTCACCAGCCAGGACGATGTGGCGCGGTTCGCGCAGCGTGTGACGGTGATCGGTGAGCGAGGTCGGCGGCTCGCCGAGTGGATGCCGCGTCGAGATCGATTCGACGAACGGCTCGCCGCCGACCGGGTGGCCTCCGTCGAGGCGGTCGGCCTGCAGGAGTGCCGGTGCCTGACCGTCGACGGCGACCACACCTTCACGGTTAACGACTTCGTGGTGCACAACACAACGTTGGCCAACATCGTCGCCGCCGAGCTGGGCACCGGGATCCGGGTGACCAGCGGCCCGGCCATCGAGCGTTCCGGTGACCTGGCCGCGATCCTGACCGGCCTCGCCGAGGGCGACGTGCTGTTCATCGACGAGATCCACCGGATCGCCAAGCCGGCCGAGGAACTGCTCTACAGCGCCATGGAGGACTTCCGGGTCGACGTGGTCGTGGGCAAGGGTCCGGGTGCGACCGCCATTCCGCTGGACGTGGAGCCGTTCACGCTGGTCGGCGCCACCACCCGCTCCGGCCTGCTGACCGGCCCGATGCGCGACCGGTTCGGCTTCGTCGCGCACCTGGACTTCTACGCGCCGGCCGACCTGGAGACGCTGCTGCACCGGTCGGCCCGGATCCTCGGCGTGCCGATCCGGGCCGAGGGGGCGGCGGAGATCGCCGGCCGGTCCCGGGGCACCCCGCGCATCGCCAACCGGCTGCTGCGCCGGGTGCGGGACTACGCCGAGGTACGCGCCGACGGCGTGGTCACGCTGGAGACGGCGCGGGCCGCGCTGACCGTCTACGACGTGGACGCGCTCGGCCTGGACCGGCTGGACCGGGCGGTGCTGACCGCGCTCGTCGACTCGTTCCGGGGCGGCCCGGTGGGCCTGTCCACGCTCGCCGTGGCGGTGGGCGAGCAGCCGGACACGGTCGAGGAGGTCTGCGAGCCGTTCCTGGTCCGGGCCGGGCTGCTGGCCCGTACCCCGCGCGGGCGGGTGGCGACGGAGGCCGCCTGGCGCCATCTGGGCCGCACGCCCCCGAATGGTACATTTGGGATGGATGCCCCTCCGGGGCCCGATCTGTTCTCGGTGCAGACCGACCAGCCGTGATCCGTTCGTGATCTGTGCCGCATTCGGTCTTCTCAGGAGCAGGGACTAGACTTCGCCGCGTTTGTACAGGACGTGAGAATTCGCTTCCGCTGCGGCGCCCTCCGGCGCCGGGGCGGACGCCAACCGGAAGGTCTACACCGTGCTTTACGCAGCAGCGAGTGGCGGAGGAGCCGGCGGTCTGACGCCGATCCTCATGATCGCTCTGCTCTTCGTCGTCATGTACTTCATGATGATCCGTCCGCAGCAGAAGCGCCGCCGCGAGGCTGAGCAGATGCAGTCCGCCCTCGCCCCGGGCGACGAGGTGGTCACCATCGGCGGCCTGCACGGCACGGTCACCGCGGTCGAGGACGAGACGGTCCTGCTGGAGGTCGCGCCCGGCGTGCAGACCCGGTACGCCCGCCCCGCCGTCGCGCGGGTGATCAAGCGCGCCGAGGCTCCGGCTGAGGAGACGATCACCGAGGACGCCGAGCCGGTCAAGGAGTGACCACCCGCCCCGGACGGGGCAGCGGATTCATCCGTACAAGTGGATAGTTGGGGTCGGCGCCCGGCGTCGGCATCCGGCCGGGCCGTGCGGCGCCCCCACGCCGCGCACCAGCCGGCGTGCCGTGCTCCGGTGCCGACCCGCCGGAGCAGTCGGGCGGACACCCCCGGCCCGACAGTTGTCGCCGCCGCGGAAGCGGCGCGACCGTACAGGGAGACAGGACAGCCGTGGCACCACCTCAGGGACAGATGCGGCCCGGACGGCAGCTCGCCGTACTCGGCTTCATCTTCGTCGTCCTCTATCTTTTGGTGTTCTTCTCGGGCGGCGCCAGCGGCGGCTGGAAGGACCGGCTGGAGCCCCGGCTCGGCCTGGACCTCGTCGGCGGCACCCGGCTGACGCTCGAGGCCACGAACACCGTGGACGGCAAGCCCCCGACCGCCGACAACCTCGAGGAGGCCCGGCAGATCATCGAGAGCCGGGTCAACGCCTACGGCGTGGCCGAGGCCGAGGTGGTGACCGAGGGCAACCGCAACATCGTCATCTCCCTGCCCGGCCAGAACCGCGACCTGACCGACGTCGGTGAGGCCGCCGAGCTGCGCTTCCGCAAGGTGCTCAAGGCCACCGACGGCAGTGGCGCCGCAGCCGCGCCCGCGCCGGTGCCCAGCGCCACCCCGTCCGGGTCCGCCAGCCCGGCGCCGTCGGGCAGCGCGTCGCCGAAGGCGAGCGCGAGCCCCAAGGTGAGCGGGTCGCCGAGCGCCGGCGGCCAGGGCGGCATGGCCCCGGCCTCCCCGTCGGCGACGCCGAGCGCCGCCGCGCCGAGCGCGAGCCCGAGCGCCGCCAGCCCGAGCCCGAGCGCCAGCGCCGAGCCGGTGCCGCAGAGCATCGAGCAGCAGCGCAAGGCCGTCGAGCAGAAGGTCGGCGCGCCCGCCTGGGCCGCCGCCTCCGGCCTGCAGGCCCCGGCGGACCTGACCACCGACCCGTCGCTGGCCGACAAGCTCAAGCCGTTCGGCACGCTCTCCCCGCAGGAGGTCGCGGTCCTGCCGGTGGAGATGCAGTTCAACGTCCCGACCATCACCTGCGCCCAGCTCGACACGCGGCCCGCCGCCTCGATCAAGGACGAGAAGCAGAAGGCGGTCGCCTGCGAGTCCGGCGCGAAATACCTGCTGGACGTGGCGAAGGTGCTCGGCACCGATGTCAAGGACGCCTCCGCCCAGCTCGACCAGACCAGCTCCTGGGTGGTCAGCCTGAACTTCACCGGCAAGGGCCAGGAGAAGTGGACCGCGCTGACCCGCGAGGCGTTCAACAACGAGGGCCAGGCCTGCGACCAGACCGCGCTCGGCCAGGACGGCAAGTGCCGCGTCGCCGTGGTGCTGGACAACGAGATCGTCTCGTCCCCGGAGATCCAGGGCGTGCTGACCGGTGACTCGCAGATCACCGGCAGCTTCGACAGCAAGGCCGCCAACGCGCTGGCCAGCCAGCTGCGCTACGGCGCGCTGCCGGTCACCTTCGAGCCGCAGGAGCAGCAGAACGTCACCGCCACGCTCGGCGACAGCCACCTCAAGGCGGGTCTGCTGGCCGCCGGCATCGGCATGCTGCTGGTCATCATCTACTCGTTCTTCTACTACCGTCTGCTCGGCTCGGTCATCTTCCTGAGCCTGGTGCTCTCCGCGCTCCTGGTGTTCGGCGCGCTCGTGGTGCTCGGCCGGTCGATCGGCTTCACGCTCACGCTCGCCGGCATCGCCGGCATGATCGTGTCGCTGGGCGTCGCCGCGGACTCGTTCGTCATCTACTTCGAACGACTGAAAGACGAGATCCGGGAGGGCCGCAGTCCACGCAGCGCGGTGCCGCGCGCCTGGATCCGGGCCCGACGGACGATCATCTCGGCCAACGCCATCACGCTGATGTCGGCGGTGGTGCTCTACATCGTGTCGGTCGGCGCGGTGAAGGGCTTCGCCTTCGCGCTCGGCCTGGCGACCGTGCTGGACCTGGTCGTCGTGTTCCTCTTCCGCCACCCGATCATGACGATGTTCGCCCGTACCAAGGCGTTCCTGTCGCCGCGGGTCAGCGGTCTGGGCCGGGCGCTCCCGGCCCGGTCGGCCGAGCCGGGCACCGCCCGCAACCCGCGTGTGAAGGAGGCCTGAGATGGCTAAGAGCGGTCTTGCCGCCCGGCTCTACCGGGGCGAGGCGGATCTCAACATCGTCGGGCGCCGCAACGTGTGGTTCGGCGTGGCGGGCCTGCTCGTGCTCGTCGCCGTGCTCAGCTTCGCGATCAGCGGGTTCAAGCTCGGCATCGAGTTCGCCGGCGGCAACTCGTTCCAGGTGCCGGCCAGCGTCGGGACGCTGGACCGGGCCGAGCAGGTGGTCGACGAGGTGCTGGCCGACGAGGCGCCCGGCGTCGAGGTGGTGAGCGCGCAGAAGGTCGGCGGCACCAGCGGCGAGTTCTACGAGATGCGCACCGGGCAGCTCTCCGCCGAGCAGGCGAACGAGGCCAAGGCCGCGATCGCTCAGGAGTTCGGCATCCAGGCCGACCAGATCAGCGGCAGCCAGGTCTCCGAGGCATGGGGCAGCCAGGTCACCTCGCGTGCCTTCCTCGGTCTGCTGATCTTCATCGCGGTCGTGTCGATCTACCTGGTGCTGCGCTTCGAGTGGCGGATGGCGGTCGCCGCCATCATCTCGCTGCTGACCAACCTGGTCCTCACCGCCGGCATCTACTCGCTCGTCGGCTTCGAGGTCACCCCGTCGACGATCATCGGCTTCCTCACGATCCTGGGCTTCGCGCTCTACGACGTGGTGGTGGTCTTCGACAAGGTGCAGGAGAACACGCGCGGCATCACCGCGAACAACAACGTCACCTACGGCGAGGCGTCCAACCTGGCGCTCAACCAGAGCCTCATGCGGTCACTGAACACCTCGGTGGTGGCGCTGCTGCCGGTCGGCGGTCTGCTCTTCATCGGTGCCGGCCTGCTCGGGGCGGGCACGCTGAAGGACCTCGGCCTGGTGCTGTTCGTCGGTATGGCGGTGGCGTTCCTGACCTCGATCCTGCTGGCCACGCCGCTGCTGGTGCTGCTGAAGAACATGGACCCCCGGATCAGCGCGCACAACAAGCGGGTGCAGGCCCGCCGGGCCGCGCTCGCCCGCGGCGAGATCACGCCGAAGGGCCGGCCGGCCGCCGCGCCGGTCGCCGACGCGCCGATCGACCCGGAGGCGGCCGCGCTGGCCGGCGCCGCGCCCAAGGTGGGCGCCCGCCCGACCGGCAAGCGCCCCAGCGGAGCCCGCGGCGGTCGTCCCGCCGGTGGTGGCGGCAACCGGCCCGGCGGCAAGCGCCGCTGACCGTAGGACCGGACGGAATTGGTTCGACGGCGTCCGCCATGCTGATGTCACGGCATGACGGACGCCGTCGTCGTTTCGAGAGGACATGGGACATACCGTGACGGAGACCCACACCGCAGGGATACGCGGAGACATCGGCCCGGAGGTCGCCCAGCTCGTCGCCAGTCGGCTGCTGGACGTGCCGGACTTCCCCAAGCCGGGTGTCGTGTTCAAGGACCTGATGCCGCTGTTCGCCGACGGTGAGGCGTTCCGGGCGGTGATCGACGGCATCATCGCCCACCACGGGCCGGACTCGTTCGACACCGTCGCCGGCATCGAGGCGCGCGGGTTCGTGCTGGCCGCGGCGGTCGCGTACGCCACCGGGGTCGGCGTGGTGCCGGTGCGCAAGGCCGGCAAGCTGCCCCGGGCCACCCTTTCGGCCTCCTACGCGCTCGAGTACGGCGAGGCGACGCTGGAGGTGCACCAGGACGCCTTCACCGCCGGTCACCGGGTGCTGGTGCTCGACGACGTGCTCGCCACCGGCGGCACCGCCGAGGCGACGCTCGACCTGGTGGAACGCGCCGGCGGGACGGTCTCCGGGTTCACCGTGCTGCTGGAGCTGGGCTTCCTGGCCGGCCGTGAGCGGCTGGCACCGCGCCCGGTCCATGCCCTGTTGACCGTTTGACCAGGCCGGCCCGTCCGGGCGGTCGGCACCGACCGCCCGGGGGAGCGGTGGCGTACCCTGCGTGCGGGTAGCATTGCCCTTTGCCCGCCCCGGCCGAGCTGTCCGGGGCGGCGAAGGCGCCGGGGCCCGGCCCCCGGCGACCGCGTGGAACAACACCGGCCCCCGGGCCGGTTGAACCAGACGTCGGCCGGACGGCCGGCGCATTCCGGCGAGCGGTGAGGAGGCCGGTGTCCCACGATGTCGTCCCTCCGGTGGAGGGCACGGTGCACCCGACAGGCGACGCGGACGGCTCGGTGACCGAGCGCAGCGGCAACCCGCCGGCGCGGGCGATCGGTGCCACCGGCGCGTCCGACGCGACCGCCGACGGCGGGGCGGTCGTGGTGCCGTTCCCGACCGAGGGCTCCACCGAATCCCCGGCCGGCGGCGGTTTCGCCCTCTCCAACGCGCCCACCGGCCGGCGGGTACGCGCCCGGCTGGCCCGGTTCAACGCGCCCTGGCAGACCTCGCAGGTCAGCGAGGTGCTGGAGCCGCTGATCGCGACGCACCGGGAGAACCACCCCAAGGCCGACGCGCGGCTGCTCCAGCGCGCGTTCGACACGGCCGCGCGGTGGCACTCGGGGCAGTACCGCAAGTCCGGCGACCCCTACATCACGCACCCGCTCGCGGTGGCGACCATCCTGGCGAACCTGGGCATGGACACCACCACGCTGGTGGCGGCGCTGCTGCACGACACCATCGAGGACACGGAATACACGCTCGACCAGATGCGCGCCGACTTCGGTGGTGAGGTCGCGCTGCTCGTCGACGGAGTCACCAAGCTCGACAAGGTCAAGCTCGGCGACGCGGCCAAGGCCGAGACCATCCGCAAGATGGTCGTGGCGATGGCGAAGGACCCCCGCGTCCTGGTGATCAAGCTGGCCGACCGGCTGCACAACATGCGGACGCTCACCTTCCTGCCCCGCCCGAAGCAGGAGCAGAAGGCCAAGGAGACGCTGGAGATCCTGGCCCCGCTGGCGCACCGCCTCGGTATGAACACGATCAAGTGGGAGCTGGAGGATCTCGCCTTCGGCACGCTGTTCCCGAAGCGGTTCGAGGAGATCAACCGGCTGATCGGGGAGCATCAGCCGCAGCGCGAGGCGTTGCTGCGCCAGGTGACCCAGAAGGTGTCCACCGACCTGAAGGCCGCCAAGATCAAGGCGGAGACGACCGGCCGGCCGAAGCACCTCTACTCGATCTATCAGAAGATGATCGTGCGGGGACGCGACTTCAACGACATCTACGACCTGGTGGGTGTGCGGATCCTGGTCGACACGGTGCGGGACTGCTACGCGGCGCTTGGGGTCATCCACGCCAACTGGCAGCCGGTGCCGGGCCGGTTCAAGGACTACATCGCGATGCCCAAGTTCAACATGTACCAGTCGTTGCACACGACTGTCATCGGGCCCACCGGCAAGCCGGTGGAGATGCAGATCCGCACGTACGCGATGCACCGCACGGCCGAGTTCGGCATCGCCGCGCACTGGAAGTACAAGGAGCACAAGGGCACCCCGGTGGTGGGCCCGCCGGCGCACATCGACGAGATGACGTGGCTGCGGCAGCTGCTGGACTGGCAGCGCGAGGCGGCCGACCCGAGCGAGTTCCTGGACGCGCTGCGGTTCGACCTGTCCAGCCAGGAGGTGTACGTCTTCACGCCCAAGGGCGACGTCATCCCGCTGCCGACCGGGTCGACGCCTGTGGACTTCGCGTACGCGGTGCACACCGAGGTCGGGCACAAGTGCATCGGCGCGCGGGTCAACGGCAAGCTGGTGCCGCTGGAGTCGACGCTCTCAAACGGCGACGTGATCGAGATCTTCACGTCGAAGTCCGACACCGCCGGCCCGACGCAGGACTGGCTCGGCTTCGTCAAGAGCCCGCGCGCGCGTACGAAGATCCGCCAGTACTTCAACAAGGAGCGGCGCGAGGAGGCGATCGAGGCCGGCAAGGACGCGATCGTCAAGGCGATGCGCAAGCAGGGCATGCCGTTGCAGCGGATGCTCACCTCGGACGCGCTGATGGCGATCGCCCGGGACCTGCACCTGGCCGACGTGGCCTCGCTCTACGCCGCGGTCGGCGACAGCCAGGTCTCCGCGCAGTCGGTGGTGCAGAAGCTGATGGCCTCCTACGGCGGCGAGGAGGGCGCGGCGGAGGACATCGCCGAGACCGCCGTCGCCACCCGGCCGCCGCGCAGCCGGCAGAGCAGCGCCGACCCGGGCGTGGTGGTCCGCGGCGTCAGCGACGTCTGGATCAAGCTGGCCCGCTGCTGCACGCCGGTGCCGCCGGACTCGGTCTTCGGGTTCGTCACCCGCTCCGGCGGGGTGAGCGTGCACCGGGACGACTGCGCCAACGCCGAGGACCTGCGTGCCCAGCCGGAGCGGGTGGTCGAGGTGAGCTGGAAGCTCACGTCGGCCTCGACGTTCCTGGTCGCCATCCAGGTCGAGGCGCTGGACCGGCACAAGCTGCTCGCCGACGTGACCCGGGTGCTGTCCGAGGAGCGGGTGAACATCCTGTCGGCGACAGTCACCACCACCCGGGACCGGGTGGCGGTGAGCCGCTTCAGCTTCGAGATGGCCGACCCGAAGCACCTGGGGCACCTGCTGGCCGCCGTCCGCAAGGTCGACGGCGTGTTCGACGCGTACCGGGTCACCTCGGGGGCCTGAGCCACCCACGACGCACGCGAAAGCGCCCGCCGGCTGGATCCGCAGCCGGCGGGCGCTTCGTCGTCGTGGGGTGCGGTCAGCCGCCCTGGATCGGGCTCATGGTCACCTTGGTCATGGTGATCTCCTTCTTCGGGTGGCCGCCGCCGGCCTGCTTGGCGAACGCGCCGTCGTCACCGGCCGCGGCGACCTGCTTCACCACGTCCATGCCGTCGGTGATGGTGCCCAGCACCGTGTAGTTCGGGTCGAGCGGCGAGTCGCCGTACACGATGAAGAACTGGCTGCCGGTGCTGCCCGGCTGGTTGGACTTCGCCATCGCGATGACGCCCTCCGGGTACGGCGGGCGCTTGTCGGTGGGCAGGTTCTCCTCGGCCAGGTTGTACGACGGCCCGCCGATGCCGTCGGTGTCCCGCCAGCCCTTCCCGGTGGCGCTCGGGTCGCCGCACTGGAGCACCTTGATGCCCTCGGTAACCAGCCGGTGGCACTTGGTGTTGTTGTAGAAGCCCTTCTCCGTCAGATGCGTGAAGCTACCGGCGGTGCAGGGCACCTTGGCGCGGTCGATCTTGGCGGTGATCTGGCCCAGGTTGGTGTCGATGGTCAGCGTCTGGGTGCCCTTGCCCGCCTGCTGGGCCGGCGGCAGGCCGACGTCCTTGATCTGCGGCGGCCGGCCCTCCTTGGGCACCTCCGTGTACGCGCACTGCACGGAGCCCGCGCCGGTGGCGCCGCCCGCCTGCTGCTCGTCGTCGTCACCGCCGAGCGAGGTGGCCAGCCAGACCGTGCCGGCCACGACGAGCACAAGCACCGCGGCGGCTCCGACGATCGCCTGGGTCTGCCGGCGCTTACGGGCCCGGCCGGCCCGCTCCGCCATCTCCCGTTCGAGCTTGGCTCGCGCCGCCGCGCGCTGGCGGTCTCTGGTGGACGTCACGGTCACTCCTCACCTGCTGCGTATGGGTCGGCGCGCGCGCCGGATCATGTCTGACACCGCCGGCGGCCGCCGGATCGGCTTGTCGGGTCAGCCCGCGCTGGCGCTGGGCGACGGCGCGGGGCTGCCGGCCGGTGCCGCGCCGGGCTCGCCGACGGTCACGCTCTGGACCAGCACCTGCGTCTTCGGCTTGACCTTGGCGCCATTGCCATTGTCCACCGTCGGCAGGGCGCCGATCTTCTCCACCACGTCGAGGCCGCCGGTGACCTTGCCGACCACGGAGTAGGCCGGCTTGGCCGGGCTGGCGTCCTTGAAGAAGATCAGGAACTGGCTGCCGTTGCTGCCCGGCGGGTTGCCGACCATGGCGACCGTGCCCTTCGGGTACGCCGGGGGCTGCCCGGGCGCCGGGGAGGCCGACGGGTCGGGCTCCGGCGCGGTCGGGACGTTCTCGTTGTAGAACGAGTAGGTCGGGCCGCCGAGCCCGGTGCCCGTGGGGTCGCCGCAGCGCAGCGCGCCCTCGGCGGTGATCTCGTGGCAGGTGGTGTTGTCGAAGAACGACCGGCCGGCCAGGTAGCTCAGGCTCGCCGCGCCGCACGGCGCGTCGGTCTGGTCCAGCTCCACCGTGATCGGCCCACCCTGGTTGGTGGTGATCGTCATCGGGCGGGTGCCCGAGGTGGGCAGGCCAGTGGTGGGCGGCTGGCCGACGTCCTTGAGGTTGGTGTTGACGGCGCCGTCCTCGGCGGTCCAGAGGCAGACGTCCTCGGCGGCCTTCTTCTCCGGCTCGGAGTCGAACGCGCCGAGCGCCCAGGCGGAGCCGGCCACGATCAGCACGAGCACCACCGCGGCACCGACGCCGGCCCGGATCTGCCGGCGGCGCTTCGCGGCCGCCGCCCGCCGGGCGAGCTGCCGATCGAGTTTGGCGCGCGCCAGTTTGCGCTGCCGGTCCCTGCTGGAAGCCACGTGTGCTCCCCTTCCTCTGCCTGATCGCCGCCGGCGCCGGGCGCCGTCCGCCGTTCCGATCGGGGTGCGCCACGCCACACGCCCGCCAGAGTGTACGGGTAGCGACTGTGAATGTGGTGTACGAGGTCCCGCCGTCTCAGCCCGGCCGGGGCAGGCGGGGCCGGTGGCGGGCGCAACCCGCTCGCCGCTGCGACTAGGCTGCAGGGGGACGACGACCGGACGGAAAGGGGAGCGACGTGCTCGTGGCCGGCTTTCCCGCGGACGCCTTCGGCACCAACTGCTATGTGGTGGCGACCGGGCCGGGGGAGCAGTGCGTGGTGGTCGACCCCGGCATCGGGGTGCTCGACCAGCTCGACGCCGTGCTCGCCGAGCACCGCCTGCACCCGGCCGCCGTGCTGCTCACCCACGGCCACCTGGACCACACGTTCTCCGTCGCCCCGGTCTGTGGCGCGCGGGGCATCCCCGCCTACGTCCACCCGGACGACCGGGAACTGCTGGCCGACCCGAGCAAGGCGCTGTCGATGGACCTGACCCAGTTGTTCGGCGGCCGGCTGCCGTACGCCGAACCGGACGACGTGGCCGAGCTGACCGACGGCGCGACGCTGTCGCTCGCCGGGTTGGAGATCACCGTCGACCACGCTCCCGGCCATACCGGCGGGTCGGTGCTGTTCCGGTTGCCCGGCGCCGGCTCGCCCTGGGAGGCGGAGCAGATCTGCCTCTCCGGTGACGTGCTGTTCGCCGGCTCGATCGGCCGCACCGACCTGCCGGGCGGCAGCATGCCCCGGATGCTGTCCAGCCTGCGGGACAAGGTGCTCCCGCTGGCCGACGACACGGTCGTCCTGCCCGGCCACGGCCCCGCGACCACGATCGGCCGCGAGCGCGCGACAAACCCGTTCCTCGTCGAGGTGGCGGGCACCGGCGGCGCGCGCCCGGCCGCGCCCACCCGAGGCCTCTAGACCCTCGCCCGCGCCCGCGCGGGTTCTCAAGGAGTTCGTGATGAGCAAGCCCACGCCCATTTCCGGCTTCCCGGAGTGGACCACCGCCCAGCGGATGATCGAGCAGTTCGTTCTCGATCGCATCCGCGCCACGTTCGAGCTGTACGGCTTCGCGCCACTGGAGACCCGCTCGGTCGAGCCGCTGGATCAGTTGCTGCGGAAGGGGGATACCGCAAAGGAGGTCTACCTGCTGCGCCGGTTGCAGGCCGACGCCGACGGCCCGGCCGGTGACGACGCGCTCGGCCTGCACTTCGACCTGACCGTGCCGTTCGCGCGGTACGTGCTGGAGAACGCCGGCAAGCTGCAGTTCCCGTTCCGCCGCTACCAGATCCAGAAGGTCTGGCGGGGCGAGCGCCCGCAGGAGGGCCGGTACCGCGAGTTTCTCCAGGCCGACATCGACATCGTCGACCGGGACACGCTGCCGGCGCACTACGAGGCCGAGATGCCGCTGGTCATCGGCGACGCGCTGCGGTCGCTGCCGATCCCGCCGGTGCGCATCCAGGTCAACAACCGCAAGATCTGCGAGGGGTTCTACCGGGGCATCGGGCTGACGGACGCGGAGTCGGCGCTGCGTGCCGTGGACAAGCTCGACAAGATCGGTCCGACCGGGGTGACGGAGCTGCTGGCGAGCACCGCCGGGGCGAGCGAGGCACAGGCCAAGGCCGTGCTGTCGCTGGCCGAGATCTCCGCGCCGGACGCCTCCTTCGCCGACGCGGTGCGCGGCCTCGGGGTGAGCGACCCGCTGCTGGACGAGGGCGTCGCTGAGCTGACCGCGGTGGTGGAGACCGCGGCCGCGCACGCGCCCGGCCTCTGCGTGGCCGACCTGCGCATCGCGCGGGGCCTGGACTACTACACGGGTACGGTCTACGAGACGCAGATGCTCGGCTACGAGCGGTTCGGCTCGATCTGCTCCGGCGGCCGGTACGACAACCTGGCCAGCTCGGGCAACGTCCGGTTCCCCGGGGTGGGCATCTCGATCGGGGTGACCCGGCTGCTGGGCCTGCTGTTCGGCGCCGAGGCGCTGTCGGTGTCCCGTCCGGTGCCGACCTGCGTGCTGGTGGCGGTCACCGCCGAGGAGGGCCGGGCGGCCAGTGACGCGGTCGCGGCGGCGCTGCGCTCGCGCGGTGTGCCCACCGAGGTGTCCCCGTCGGCGGCCAAGTTCGGCAAGCAGATCCGGTACGCCGAGCGGCGCGGCATCCCGTACGTCTGGTTCCCCGGCGCGGACGGTGACGAGGTCAAGGACATCCGTTCCGGCGAGCAGGTGCCGGCCTCGGCGGGGGAGTGGACGCCGCCCCGGGCGGACCTGAAGCCGCTGGTCGGCCCGGCCGGCACTGGCGTCTGAAGACGTTTCGACCTACGGTGGCGTAAGTTACGCCACCGTAGGGAGAACGTCGTGACCGTGCTCAGCCAGACCGCTCTGCTCACCGAACTCGAGCCGGTGGTCGAGAAGAACCTCGACCGCCACCTGTCGCTGGCCAAGGAGTGGTTCCCGCACGAGTACGTGCCGTGGAGCGAGGGCCGCACCTTCGACGGCCCGCTGGGTGGCGAGGCGTGGTCGCCGGAGGACTCGACGCTGCCCGAGGTGGCGCGGACCGCGCTGATCGTCAACCTGCTCACCGAGGACAACCTGCCCTCGTACCACCACGAGATCGCCACGCTGTTCGGGCGCGACGGCGCGTGGGGCACCTGGGTGCACCGGTGGACCGCCGAGGAGGGCCGGCACGGCACCGCGATCCGTGACTACCTCACGGTGACCCGGGCGGTGGACCCGGTGGCGCTGGAGCGGGCCCGCATGGTGCACATGTCGGCGGGCTACCAGAACGCGCACGACCAGGAGATGCTGCACTCGCTGGCGTACGTGTCGTTCCAGGAGCTGGCGACGCGCATCTCGCACCGCAACACCGGCCGGGCCACCGGCGACCCGACGTGCGAGGCGCTGCTGGCCCGGGTGGCCGCGGACGAGAACCTGCACATGGTCTTCTACCGCAACCTGCTCGGCGCCGCGTTCGAGCTGGCCCCGTCGCAGGCCATGCGCGCGGTCGCCGACGTGCTGGCCGACTTCCAGATGCCGGGCGTGGGCATCGACGGCTTCGCCCGCAAGTCGGTGGCGATCGCGCTGGCCGGCATCTACGACCTGCGCCAGCACCGCGACGACGTGGTGATGCCCGTGTTGCGGCAGTGGAACCTGTTCGAGGTGACCGGCCTGAACGCCGACGGCGAGGCCGCCCGGGACGAGATCGCCGCCCACCTGGACACCCTGGAGACCCAGGCGTCCCGCTTCGAGGAGAGGCGCGCGGCCAGGGCCACTCGCCTGCTTGTGCGCTAGCCCCACCCCGCTCCTCCCCGCCCGAAGCGAGCTACCGAGAATCCTCGGGATGGCGTGGCGGAGCATGCCCGCCCCTGGTGCCTCGGTGGTCAATGCACACGCGTTTCGACGTGCTCAATACGGCTCGTCGGATCGAAGCCGCAGCTAGGCACACATTTTCTGCAGCCGATAAACGCAGGTCGTAAATCGGTTGACATCGCGGGCAGGGTGATGATGGCCGATCAGAGATGGTCATGCATCTATCTATCTGATAACGTTCTGCTCAACGCACGAGGTCGTCAAAATGACGACCTCGTGTGCCGGAACCTGCCGACGAGAAAGGTGCTCCCTATGCGACGAGGGGTAAAGCGAGCGATCACTGCGGTGGCAGCCACGGGGCTTGCTCTGGCGGCTATTCCCGGCACGCCCGCCTTCGCCATCTCGAAGGTGTCATGCACTAGTTCTACCGTGGACATCATTACGGCTCTGAACTATCACCACTGCTACAGTGGCGCGGGTAAGGTATACACGACCATCAACAGTGTGGTTCGTATCAAGGCCGGGAGCAACACGGCTTTCGTAACGCTCTCGAACGGCGACGTAATCTTCTACAACCCCGGTGAGTCCACGAGTTTCGCAGCCCCCGGCAGGACTATTACGGCGGTCCAGATCGTCTAGTCGCGATGCGCTGACTCGCCGTGGTGCGTTGTTTTTCAGTGCGCCCAGACCGGAGCTTGGCGGGCACCCTG
The DNA here is from genome assembly GCF_040649715.1 of Micromonospora sp. NPDC048887. NCBI lineage: Bacteria > Bacillati > Actinomycetota > Actinomycetes > Micromonosporales > Micromonosporaceae > Micromonospora > Micromonospora sp. NPDC048887. The sequence goes on from NZ_JBEZGA010000004.1 coordinate 335,020, forward strand.
AATGAAGGCTGGTAATGCCAGCAGCAAGCCCTGAGCGCCCTAGTGGGCGTTCAGGGCTTGCTTCATTGCCTTGGCGGAAAATTGTTCCGTATCGGATGCGCACCCTGGTCGTGCTCTGCCCGATCTTCGACGGCGTGCGCCGTTGAAGGCGTACGGGCCTTCCGCGCTCGGCGTTGACCAGTGCTCGGCTGGGGTGGGCGCCACCTGGCCGACCCGGAGGGCTCGCTGCTGGGCGTGCGCACCGCGGCTGCGGCGGCGAGGTCCGGTCGGCTCGCGCTGCGCCGAGGGGTGCGAGGTTGCCGAGCCGCGCGGAGTGCCGGGGTCCACCCCCGCGACCCTGAACCGGCTCTGACAGATGGTGTCGATGTTGTTGCTTCGGCGTTACATCGCGCGCGGGTGCGAATCCGGGCAAAGGTATGTCTTGTTTATGATCTTAAATGTGTGAATACTTTGGGCATCCGGGAGGTTTCCCCAGGTCACCCGGGTTGTCCTCGGGCGCGCCCCCATGACAGCGCCCGTTCACCCCCATTCGGAGGTTGTTACATGCGACCCACGAGGTCCACGCTCCGCCGCGCCGCCGCAGTCGCCGTCGCCGGCACCCTGGTCACCGGCTCGCTGCTCGGCGCACCCGCGCAGGCCGCCCCCACGGCCCTCTCGCCGGACGCCGCCGCCACCCTCGTCGAGAAGCTCGGTGCCCGCGCGGCCGGCACGTACGCCGACGCCAGCGGCAAGATGATCGTCACGGTGACCGACACCGCGACCGCCCGCCAGGTGCGCGACGCCGGCGCCATCCCGAAGATCGTGGCGCGCGGCGCGGACAAGCTCAACGCCGCCACCAGCGAGCTGGAGCGCTCCGCCAAGATCCCCGGCACCGCCTGGTGGACCGACCCGGCCACGAACCAGGTCGTCGTCTCCGTCGACAGCACCGTCACCGGCGCCAAGCTGGAGCGGGTCAAGGCCGCCGCCGCCCGTCACAACGGCGCGATCCGCATCGAGGCCGAGGCCGGCACGCTCAGCACCCGGATCTCCGGCGGCCAGGCGATCTACGCCAGCGGCGGCCGGTGCTCGCTCGGCTTCAACGTGCGCAGCGGTTCGACGTACTACTTCCTCACCGCCGGGCACTGCACCAACATCGGCTCGACCTGGTACTCCAACTCCAGCCGCACCACCGTGCTCGGCACCCGGACCGGCACCAGCTTCCCGGGCAACGACTACGGCATCGTCCGGCACAGCAACTCGGCCAACGCGGCCGGCAACGTCTCGCTCTACAACGGCAGCTTCCAGGACATCACCTCGGCCGGCAACGCGTACGTCGGCCAGTCCGTCCGCCGTTCCGGCAGCACCACCGGCCTGCGCAGCGGCAGCGTCAGCGCGCTCAACGCGACCGTGAACTACGCCGAGGGCAGCGTCTCCGGCCTCATCCGCACCAACGTCTGCGCCGAGCCGGGCGACAGCGGCGGCTCGCTGTTCGCCGGCACCGTCGCGCTGGGCCTCACCTCCGGCGGCAGCGGCAACTGCTCCTCCGGCGGCACGACCTACTTCCAGCCGGTCACCGAGGCGCTCAGCCGCTACGGCGTGAGCGTCTTCTGATCCACGCACTCCCACGAACGGGCCGTCGGGTGACCGGCGGCCCGTTCCGCGTACCCGTCTCAGGTGCCCGCGCCGAGGCGGCCCGGACCGAGCGGCGGGCCGTCCGGCCGGGGCGGCTCCGACGGCCGGGCCGTCCAGTGCCGGTGGGCCCGCCGCGCGGACAGCACCGCCGCCAGCGGCCAGAGCGTCACCGCGAGCGCGGCCACCCGCCCGGCCAGCCCGGTCCGGGAGCCGCCCGTCACCTCCGCCGCCGACCAGCCGAACAACGCCAGCAGCACCGCCGTCACGGCCAGCGCCACCGGCCGGCGGAACGCCCACGGCGGCCGGCCCGCCGGGGAGGCGGCCACCTCGCGCGGCACCCTGCGGGGCAGGCGCAGCGCCGTGCCGGCCGGCCACAGCGCCAGCGCGAGCACCGCCACAGTGGCCACCACCCCGTGCGCCGGGGAGCCGCCCACCTGCGGCCGGGGGAACGCGATGAGCGCCACCGTGGCCACCCCGCCGACCGCGAGCAGGAAACGGCTGGGCAGCCCGGCGGCGTGCAGCGCGGCGGCGGTGGCGCAGTAGCAGCAGCCGAGCAGCACCAGCGCGCCGCCCATCAGCCACGGATCGGTGGCGCCCTCGCCGGCCAGCTCGCTGATCGTGTCCCGGACCGGGTCGTATCCCGCCGGCTGGCGGGCGCCGGCCACCGTCCAGCCCGCCACCAGCAGCGCGGGCGCGGCGGCCCCGGTGGCCACGGCCCAGCTCGGTACGGCACGCACCCGGCCACGGTAACCGCCGGCGACGCGCGCCACCGGGCTTTGTCGCCTCCCAGGAGGGGCCGGGCTCGACGGGTGCCCGGGAGCGGGCCCCGCCCGCCCTGACAGAATGCGGGGAGCAGTGAGTGGACCAGATTGAGGAGACGCCAGCCGTGATCCGTACCCACAATGCCGGAAGCCTGCGCGCCGCGGACGCCGGCTCGACGGTGACCCTCGCCGGGTGGGTGGCCCGCCGGCGCGACCACGGCGGCGTCATCTTCGTCGACCTGCGCGACGCCTCCGGCGTCGTGCAGGTGGTCTTCCGCGAGGAGGACGCGCACGCGCTGCGCAACGAGTTCTGCGTCAAGGTCACCGGCGAGGTCACCCGCCGCCCGGAGGGCAACGAGAACCCGGACCTGCCCACCGGCGAGGTCGAGGTGACCGCGTCCGAGCTGGAGGTGCTCTCCGAGGCCGCGCCGCTGCCGCTGCCGGTGGACGACCAGATCGAGGCCGGCGACGACATCCGGCTCAAGTATCGCTACCTGGACCTGCGCCGGGGCGGCCCGGCCAAGGCGATGCGGCTGCGCTCGCGGGCCAACCAGATCGCCCGCGGCGTGCTGCACGAGCGGGACTTCCTGGAGATCGAGACGCCGACGCTGACCCGCTCCACCCCGGAGGGCGCCCGCGACTTCCTGGTGCCGGTGCGGCTTCAGCCGGGCAGCTGGTACGCGTTGCCGCAGTCGCCGCAGCTGTTCAAGCAGCTGCTGATGGTCGGCGGCATGGAGCGGTACTACCAGATCGCCCGCTGCTACCGCGACGAGGACTTCCGCGCCGACCGGCAGCCGGAGTTCACCCAGCTCGACATCGAGATGTCGTTCGTCACCGAGGACGACGTGATCGACCTCGGCGAGGCGATCGTCTCGGCGCTGTGGAAGGACCTCGCCGGCTACGAGATCGCCCGGCCGATCCCGCGCATCACCTGGCACGACGCCATGTCCCGCTACGGCTCGGACAAGCCGGACCTGCGCTACGGCGTGGAGCTGACCGAGCTGACCGACTACCTGCGCGGCACCGAGTTCCGGGTGTTCGCCGGCGCGATCGACGCGGGCGGCTACGTGGGCGCGGTGGTCATGCCCGGCGGCGCGTCGCAGACCCGCAAGGAACTGGACGGCTGGCAGGACTGGGCCAAGGCGCGCGGCGCGCGCGGCCTGGCGTACGTGGTGCTGGACGCGGAGACCGGCGAGGCGCGCGGCCCGGTGGCGAAGAACCTGTCCGAGGCGCACCTGGCCGGCCTGGCCGACGCGGTCGGCGCGAAGCCCGGCGACGCCATCTTCTTCGCCGCGAGCACCAACACCCGCGAGGCGCAGGAGTTGCTCGGCGCCGCCCGGATCGAGATCGCCAAGCGGGCGAACCTGGTCGACGAGAGCGCCTGGGCGTTCTGCTGGGTGGTGGACGCGCCCATGTTCGAACGCACGGACGACGGCGGCTGGACCGCCGTGCACCACCCGTTCACCTCGCCGAACGCCGAGTGGGTGGACCGGTTCGAGTCCGCGCCGGACCGGGCGCTGGCGTACGCGTACGACATCGTCTGCAACGGCAACGAGATCGGCGGCGGCTCGATCCGTATCCACCGCGGCGACGTGCAGCAGCGGGTGTTCGACCTGCTCGGCATCACCGCCGACGAGGCGCAGGACAAGTTCGGCTTCCTGCTGGAGGCGTTCAAGTACGGCGCCCCGCCGCACGGCGGCATCGCGTTCGGCTGGGACCGGGTCTGCATGCTGCTGGCCGGCGCGGACTCGATCCGCGAGGTGATCGCGTTCCCGAAGACCCGGGGCGGCTTCGACCCGCTGACCGGCGCGCCCACCCCGATCACCGGGCAGCAGCGCGCCGAGGCCGGCATCGACGCCAAGCCGAAGGCGCCGGCCGGTCCGCACGCCGGCACCGCCGGCCCGGCCGCCCCGGTGGCCGACCCCACCTGATCGTCACCTGCCGGAGAGGCCCGCGTCATGATGACGCGGGCCTCTTCGATCTTCAGGGGGAGTGATGAGACTGCTCGGTGGGTGCCAGCGGCCGGTGAGGTGGTGCTCGACTCCACCCGCGCCAACGGGCTGCTGCGGACCCGCCTGCGGGGGATCTTCGAGCTGTAGACTAGTTGCACAGATTCTTTGCAAGCATCTTGTGCACGTAAAGTGTGCACAGATATTGTGCATCTCATGGAGGAGAAGAAGGAGCGCACCGTACGCATCGACCACCGCCAGGTCCGTGCCCTGGCGCAGCCGCTGCGCATGCGGCTGGTCGGGGCGCTGCGCGTGGGCGGCCCGGCCACCGCCACCGCCCTCGCCGAGGCGCTCGACACCAACAGCGGCGCGACCAGCTACCACCTGCGCCAACTCGCCGAGGTCGGCCTCGTGGTGGAGGACCCGAGCCTCGGCACCGGCCGCCAGCGCTACTGGCGGGCCGCGCACGACGTCACGAACTGGGAATCAAGCGACTTCGACGACGACCCCGACGCGCGGGCGGCCATCGAGTGGATCGAGGCGGACTACGTCCGCTTCTTCGCCCAGCACGCCGAACGCTGGTTCGCCCAGCGGCACCGGTGGTCGCCGGCCTGGCGCGACGGCTTCGGTATGGGTGACTTCTTCATGCGGATTCCCGCCGACCGCCTCAAGGCGATCCAGGACGAGGTCTTCGCGGTCTTCGAGCGGCACCGTGACGCCACCGACCCCGACGACCCCGCCGCCGAGACGGTGCAGTTCTACCTCGCCGCCCTGCCGATGGACGCGGCCTACCCACGGTCCACCCCGCCGCCCGCCGAGGAGAAGCCGTGACCACGCTGTCCGTACGCCAGATCCGGACCCGCTACCTCACGCTGTACGGCCTGCGCTGGCTACCAAGCGGCCTGCTCATGCCGGTGATGATCCTGCTGATGCAGGAGCGCGGGCTCACGCTGTCCCAGATCGGCCTCGTCGCCACCGCGCAGGGCCTCGTCGTGCTGGCGCTGGAACTGCCCACCGGCGGCTTCGCCGACGCGCTCGGGCGCAAACCGGTGCTGGTCGTCGCCTGGGTGCTCGGCCTGGGCTCGCTGGCGCTGATGGCGGTGGCCGACTCGTTCTGGATGTTCTTCCTGGTCTGGGCATTGCAGGGCGTCTACCGGGCGCTCGACAGCGGTCCGATGGAATCCTGGTACGTCGACGCCACGCTCGCCGTCGACCCGAAGGCCGAGTACGAGCGCGGCCTCGGCTGGGCCGGCACCGTGATCGGTGTCGCCATCGGCGCGGGCGCCCTGCTCAGCGGCGGCCTGGTCGCGCTCGGCCCGGTCGGCCCGGTCAGTGCCCTCGCGCTGCCGGTGATCGTCGCCGCCGTCCTACAGGCCGTCTCCATCGTGGCGCTGCTGGCGCTGATGGCCGAGCGGCGGCCCGCGTCCGGCCCGGCCGCGCTGCGCGCCTCCGTGGTCGACGCGCCCCGGATGGTCGGGCAGGCAGTCGGGTTGCTGCGCCGCAACCGGGTGCTCGCGGCCCTGGTCGCCGTCGAACTGTTCTGGGGCTTCGGCATGGTCACGTTCGAGTCGCTGCTGCCGGTGCGCCTCGCCGAGGTGCTCGGCGACCCGGACCGCGCTGCGGCGCTGCTCGGCCCGGCCAGCACGGCGGCCTGGCTCGCCAACGCCGCCGGCGCCGCCCTCACCCCGTTCCTGCTGCGCCGTCTCGGCGCCGCCCCGGCCGCCGCGCTGATGCGGATCCTGCAGGGCGTGACGGTGGTCGGCATGGGCCTGCTGGCCGGCCCGGTCGGCATCCTCATCGCCTTCCTGGCCTGCTACACCGTGCACGGCGCGTCGAACCCGCTGCACATGGGACTGCTGCACCGGCAGGTCGACGGGCCGTACCGGACGAGTGTGCTGTCGCTCAACTCGATGGCCGCCCAGCCGGCCGGCGCGCTCGGCGCGGTCACGCTCACCGCGCTGGCCGACGCCACGAGCGTCGGCGTCGCCATGGTCGTCGGCGGTGTGGTGCTGGCAGTGGCCGCGCCGCTCTACCTGCCGGCCTGGCGCGCCGGTCGCCGTACCCCGCCGGGCACCACTGTGGAACCGGAGGTGACCGGTGGCGGCCCCGGCCACGCCGGCCTGGTCGCCGAGCCCGGCCCGTCCCACGACGCGACCGCCGCAGCGGCCCCCGCCGGCCGCGCCTGAGCCCGGCCCCCGCACCCGGCCCGGGCCCCCGTTGCGAGCCGCTCACATGCCGGTGGCCCTCCGCTGAGTGGAACGTCATGGGTGTCTCAGCCGTCGTTTGACACCCATGGCGTTCCACTCACGCGGAAGCGGGCCCGGGCGGGGCGCTGCGGGTCAGGCGAGCGTGACGGAGGTGCGGCGTCCGGCGGCGGTGAAGCCGAGCCGCCGGTACAGCCGGATCGCGCCCACGTTGTCCGGGTGGACGCCCAGCGCCACGACGTCGTACCTGCCGAACAGGGCACGCGTCATCCGGCGGTCAGCGCCGCGCCCAGCCCTCGGCCGCGATCCGCGCCGCAGGCGAGCAGCGCGGCCCGCCCGGTCAGCACCTCGTCGACCGTGATCATTCCGTCAGCGTACGAGCATCAGGGCCGGTGCCGGAGGTCGAGGCACCGTCCGTTCCACGGTGGAGATTGACGAACAGACCGATTGGGTACATCCGTCGCCGACCTGCTGGGAACCCCCACCGGAGGAACGACATGCTCGCCATTCTCGCGGCCATCGTGTTCGGTTTCGCGCTGCTGCTCGACTTCATGAACACCGACCTCGGCGCCCCCGATCTGTTCAGCACCTCGACCCTGATGCTCATCGGCTTCCTGCTGCTCTCGCTCTACCTGGCCGGGGTCGGCTCCGGCCCGCGCGGCGGCGGTGGCGGCCGGTGGTACCGGGGCCGGCGGCCGGGTCGCGGCTGACCGGAAAAGACCACCCGGGTCGGGTCGGCGGCGCGATTCCGGCGTCGTCGGCCCGGCCCGGTACTGTTCTCGTGATGGAATCGGACGCCCTCTTCACCCTCGGCGAGCCGGCCGGCGCACCCGCGGGCGCGGGCGGCACCGACGGCTTCACCGACACCCGGGCGGATTCGCCCCTGCCTGTGCGGATGCGGCCGGCGGGCATCGACGAGCTGGTCGGGCAGGAACACCTGCTCGCGCCGGGGGCCCCGCTGCGTCAGCTGGTCGAGGGCGCGGCGCCGATGTCGGTGATCCTCTGGGGGCCGCCGGGCAGCGGCAAGACCACCATCGCCCACCTCGTGGCCCGGGCCACCGACCGGCGGTTCGTGGCGATGTCCGCGCTGACCGCAGGCGTGAAGGACGTCCGTGCCGTGATCGACACCGCCCGTCGCCAACGCCGGTCCGGCGGCCCGCCCACGGTGCTGTTCATCGACGAGGTGCACCGGTTCAGCAAGACCCAGCAGGACTCGCTTCTCGCCGCCGTCGAGGACCGTACCGTCACGCTGCTCGCGGCGACCACGGAGAACCCGTACTTCTCGGTCATCTCGCCGTTGCTGTCACGCTGCGTGCTGCTCACCCTCCAGGCGCTCGACGACGACGACGTACGCGGGCTGCTGCGCCGCGCGGTGGCCGACGAGCGCGGGCTCGGCGGCGCGCTGGTGCTGGCCGAGGAGGCGGAGGACCACCTGGTCCGGCTCGCCGGGGGCGACGTGCGCAAGGCGCTCACCGCGCTGGAGGCGGCGGCGGCCACCGCCACAGCGCTCGGCACCGGCCGGATCGACCTGGCCGTGGCCGAACAGGCGGTCGACGTGGCGGCCGTGCGATACGACCGGGACGGCGACGCCCACTACGACGTGACGAGCGCGTTCATCAAGAGCATGCGCGGCTCGGACGTGGACGCGGCACTGCACTGGCTGGCCCGGATGCTGGTGGCCGGGGAGGACGCCCGGTTCATCGCCCGCCGGCTGGTGATCTTCGCGAGTGAGGACGTCGGCATGGCCGATCCCACCGCCCTGACGGTGGCCACCGCCGCCGCCCACGCGGTCGAGTACGTGGGCCTGCCGGAGGCACAGCTCAACCTGGCCCAGGCGGTCATCCACCTGGCCACCGCGCCGAAGTCCAACTCGGCCACCACAGCTATCGGCGCCGCCGTCACCGACGTACGCGCCGGTCGTGGTGGCCCGGTGCCGCGCGGCCTGCGCGACGCCCACTACTCCGGCGCGCGGGGTCTCGGTCACGGCGCCGGCTACCGCTACCCGCACGACGACCACCGGGGGGTGGTCACCCAGCAGTACGCTCCGGACGACCTCGTCGGAACCGACTACTACCAGCCCAGCGGGCACGGCGCGGAGCGGGCGGTGGCCACCCGGCTGCCGCTGCTGCGCCGGATCGTCCGCGGGCTGCCGGCTCCGGCGACCCGCGCGGAGGCCGGCGCCCCGGCCGCCGCGAACGGGGCCCGGGTGGGGGGCGGCGAGCAGTCCAGCGGGGCGAGTGAGGGCGGCAGCGACGCCGCCGAGGGGGGTCAGTAGTGATGGCGCGTGGTCCGGAGCGGCCGGCGGACGGCCCCGACGAGCGGCGCGACCCGCGGGGCAAGGGCCGCCGGTGGGGACGCGGCCGGGCCGAGCCCGAGCTGGACCCGACAGTCGTCGGCGAGGAGCTCGGCTGGATCGACGACCTGCGTACCGCCAAGCAGCAGGGCGGTGAACTCGGGCCGGACGGGAATCTCCCGGCGTCGCATCCCGGCACCGACCCGTCGCGTCCCGGCCCGGCCCGGCCGGCCGCCCCGGGCCCCGGCATGCCGCCGGCCGCCGGCCACACGGCCCCGCGGCCCCCGGCTCGGGGCGCGCCGCAGCCCTCGACCGGTCAGCCGGTGCCGCCTCCGTCGGCAGCCCCGCCGGGTGCGCCGTCGGCCGCCGTGCCCCCGGGTCCCGGCCGGGCCGTACCGCCCCCGGCCACCGCACCCCAGGGTCCCGGCCGGCCCGTACCGCCCCCGGCGGCGCCACCCCAGGCTCCGGGCCGGTCCGTACCGCCGTCGCCCGTCGCGCCACAGACCGCGGGTCGTTCCCGGCCGGGCGGTCCCGTCCCGGGCGACCGAACCGACCCGGCGATGCCCCCCGCGACCGGCCGTTCCGGCCCGGCGGCGCCCCCGGCCGCGGGCCGCCCCGGCGCACCGGGCGCCGGCCGCCCCGGCGCCGCAGTGCCTCCGACCCCCGGACGGCCGGGCGTGGACCCGCACGCGTTCCCGGGTCGGGCCGGCATGGACCCGTCACCGCCGGCCGGCCGGCCCGGCATGGACCCGCCCCCGGCCGGGGGCCCGTCGTCGGGGGTCCGCCCACCTGTGGTGGACGCGCCCTCCGGCGGTGGCCGGCCCGGTCCGGAGACGCCCGGCGACGGCCGGCCCGGTCCACGTCCCCCGGTCATGCGCCGCCCCGGCGGGCCTGCTCCGGCCGCGCCGCCGGTGCGACCCACCGGCCCCGAGACCGGCGCCCCGCGCCGGGCCGCCGACGGTCCCTGGCCCGGCGGCCCCGAAACCGCCGCCCCGCGCCGGCCCGCCGACGGTCCCTGGCCCGGCGTGCCCGAGGCGCCCCGGCCGCCCGATGCGCCGTACCGCCGCCGTGCGGACGGACCGACCGGCCAGCAGCCGCCGGTCGCCGGCACCCGCGTCCCACCCGGCCCGCCGCCGCCGTCCGGCCGGGTACCCGCCGACCTGGGCCGGCCGCCCGTCGACGGCGACACCCGCGTACCACCGACCCCTCGCGGTCGGCACGGCGCCGGGCCGGAGGGCCCGCATCCGGCCGGAGGCGACCCGGCGATGCCGCCGGCCCCGGTCGGACGACGAGCCCGGCCGGACGACACCGCCGGCATCCAGCCGGTCTCCGGTGGGGCCCGCCGGGCCCGCGCCGAGGACATCGGAGCCGTCCAGGCGGTCCCCGGTGGAGCGCGCCCGGCGCGGCCCGACGACGTGGCCCCCGGCACCCGGCCGGTCTCGGGGGCGGGCCGCCGGACCCGTACCGACGATGTTCCACCAGGCACCCGGCCGGTCTCCGGCGCGGGCCGTCGCGCCGCGCCGGAAGGCGGCGTGCCCGGCGGGCCGGCCGGTCGCGCCGTTCCGGACGCCGCTCCCGTCTCCGGTGGCGGGCGACGCGCGCGGCGCGAGGAGCCCACGGCCGGTCACCACGTTCCTGGACCCGCGGCGGCACCCGCGCCGGGTGCCGGCCGGCGGGCCGCCCAGGACCGAGCCCCGGGCGTGCCGCGCAGCGGAAACGCGCCGGACCTGCCGGGCGCGCCGGTGTCCGGCGGTCCGACGACCGGCCCGACCCCGCCGGCCGCCCGTCGTGGCACGCCCGGCGGCCGGAGCGCCGCACCCGAGGCACCCGGCGGCCGGAGTGCCGCCCCCGAGGCACCCACCGCCCGGAATGCCGCACCCGACGTGGCCCGTGGCCGGGATGCCGCGCCCGACGCGCCCCGCGGCCGGGGCGCCGTGCCGGAGGCGCCCGGCGGCCGGGCCGGCGTCGCCGTCCCGCCGGTGCGTCCCGAGCCGGGCTCCCGGCGACCCGGGCAGTCCGGTCCCGGTGCGCCGGAGCATGCCGAACCGGCCGGCCCGGCGCGCCGCCCCGACCAGTCCGGTCCGGTCGTGCCGTCGGCCCGCCCCCAGCCGTCCGACCCGGGACCGGCCCGGCCCGCCCCGGCCCGAGGCGCGGCCCGCCCCGGTGTCCCGCCCGTTGCCGGTGGCGGTCCGGCCGGGCCGGGTCCGCGCGGCGACAGTGAGCGCACCGGTGGGATCCCGGTGGGCGGTGGACGTCCCGGTGGCGCTCCGGTCGCCCCCGGCCCGCGCGGCGACAGCGAGCGCACCGGCGGGATCCCGATCGGTGGCGGTCGACCCGGTGGTGCTCCGGCCGGTGGCGACGGGCGTGGGGTGGCCCGCCCCGACGACACCCTCCGGCCCGGTGCCGCGCCTCGTCCGCCGGTGGCCCCCGGCGCGCGGGGACCGTCGGGCGACGGCCCGGTGCCGCCCGGTGCGCCCGTGACCGCCCGCGCGGCGGCGGGTGTGGCCCGTCCGGTGGCGCCGGACGAGCGGACCGCCGCCCGGGCGACACCACCGGGAGCGGACCCGGACCGGCCCGGACCGGGCAACGCGGTGGCGGCCCGGGCGGCTGTGGCCGTACCCCCGGGGGAGCCGGCGGGACCACGGCCCGGCGCGGTCGGCGCACCGCGGCCCGGCGGTCCCGGCGCGGACGACAGCGGTGCGGAGGCCGGGGGCCTGCGCGGCGCCCGGTCCGAGCTGCGTCGGCAGATGCGCGAGCGCAGCCGGCTTCGGCTGGGCATCCTCGCCCTGGTCAGCCTCGTGCTACTGGGGGCGGTGCCGCTCTACTTCGGCATTCGCACGCTCAGCCACGATCCGGTCTTCGACACCCTCGACGAGCTCAAGGTGCCCGGCTGGGCGCAGAGCAACACGGTGGACAACGTCAGCGGCAGCCGCTGGTGCCTGCAGGACTGCCGCCTGCGGGAACGCTCCGTCGAATCGGAACAGGGGTGGAAGGAGACGGTCGCGGTCTACGAGCAGGCGCTGGCCGGCGACGGGTGGCGGCGCTGGAAGGTCGACCGTTGCCCGGACGAGAAGGTCCCGGGTAGCTACACCTGCTGGCGTCGGGACGAGCTCACGCTCGACCTGTGGGTACGCGACCGCACCTGCACGCCCCCGCCGGTCGACGGTGCGCCCGCGCCGTCCGCGCCGGCCGAGCCCGCAGCGGCGGACTGCACCGGCTCGTTGGTGTCGGTGAAGGTGCGTAACGCGATCGACGACGAGCGCACCGGGCCGACGCCGACCACCGACCCGTCACTCACCGGCGAGGATCCGTATCCGACCCTGACCGACGACCCGCTGGGCGAGGCGACCCCCTCACCGTCGTGAGCCGACTTTCATCACGGACGGTAGGGTCTGGGGCTGGCACGCCCGTCCGCGCCCGGTGACCGGGTCGGCGTGGCGCGAAGTGGGTAGGTACGGTCGCGCGTTCCGGGGCGTCGGGTCCCGGGACACTGCTTGAGGAGGACTTACGCGTGAGTGGTGGAGAGATCGCTGCGCTGATCGCGGCCGGCGCGTTCCTGATGCTGGTGCTCGTGCTGGCGGTGCCGATCCTGCGGCTGCGGCACACCGTGGACGCGACGACCCGCATGATCACCGACGTGAACGAGCGCACCACGCCGCTGCTCGGTGACGTGAACACCACGGTGAAGAACGTCAACGTGGCGCTGGAGCAGGTGCAGACCTCGCTGGACGGGGTGAACCTCCAGCTCGCCAAGGTGGACACCATGACCAGCCACGCGCAGAACGTCACCGCGAACGTGGCGAACCTGGCCACGGTGGTCTCCGCCGCCGCCGCGAACCCGCTGGTCAAGGTGGCCGCGTTCGGGTACGGCGTGCGCCGGGCCGCCTCCGCCCGCCGGCACGCCGAGACCGAGCGCGAGGTGCGCGACACGATCAAGCAGCAGCGTCGCGCCGCCAAGCGCGGCAACCGCTGACCCCGACCGGCGTACGCGGGAAGGATGAGAACATGAGGCGGTTGTTCTGGCTGGGCATCGGGCTGGCCGTGGGCGTCCTGGTGGTGCGCAAGGCCACCCGGACGGCGCAGGCGTACACCCCGGCCGGCATCGCCAGCGGGCTGTCCGAGTCCGCCGGCGGTCTGGTCGAGTCGGTCCGGGCGTTCATGGACGACGTCCGGGTCGGCATGGCCGAGCGTGAGCAGGAGATCCACGAGGCCTTCGCCCGCGGCGAGGTGTACGACGACCAGTTCGCCGAGCTGCGGGAGGACCCGCGCATCGGTGATCGAGAGATTTTCCCGGAGGACCACCAGCGATGAAGACGGCGGAGATCAAGCGGCGGTTCCTCGCCCACTTCGAGGCGAACGGGCACACCGTGGTGCCGTCCGCTCCGCTGCCCGCCATCAGCGACCCGAACCTGCTGTTCATCAACGCGGGCATGGTGCAGTTCGTGCCCTACTTCCTGGGCCAGCAGACCCCGCCGTACGCGCGGGCGACGAGCGTGCAGAAGTGCATCCGGACGCCGGACATCGACGAGGTCGGCAAGACCAGCCGGCACGGCACGTTCTTCCAGATGAACGGCAACTTCTCCTTCGGTGACTACTTCAAGTCCGGGGCGATCCCGCTCGCCTGGGACCTGGCCACCAAGCCGGTCGAGGCGGGCGGCTTCGGGCTGGACCCGGAGCGGATCTGGGCGACCGTCTACCTGGACGACGACGAGGCGTACGACATCTGGCGCGCCACCGGGGTGCCGGCCGAGCGGATCGTGCGCCGGGGCAAGGCCGACAACTTCTGGTCGATGGGCATCCCCGGCCCGTGCGGCCCGTGCTCCGAGCTGTACTACGACCGCGGCCCGGCCTACGGCCGCGAGGGCGGGCCGGAGGTCGACGAGGACCGCTACCTGGAGTTCTGGAACCTCGTCTTCATGCAGTTCGAGCGGGGTCCGGGCACCGGCAAGGAGGACTTCCCGATCCTCGGTGACCTGCCGGCGAAGAACATCGACACCGGCATGGGCCTGGAGCGGATGGCCTCGCTGCTGCAGGGCGTGGACAACCTCTACGAGATCGACGAGGTCCGGCCGATCCTGGACAGGGCCGCCGAGCTGACCGGCAAGCGCTACGGCGCGCACTCCGGCCAGGCGGCCAACCAGTCGCACCCGGACGACGTGCGGCTGCGGGTGATCGCCGACCACGTGCGCACCTCGCTGATGCTCATCGGCGACGGGGTGACCCCGTCGAACGAGGGCCGTGGTTACGTGCTGCGGCGGATCATGCGCCGGGCGATCCGGGCGGTGCGGCTGCTGGGCTACGCCGACCGGGCTCTGCCCGAGCTGCTGCCGGTGGCCCGTGACTGCATGGCGCCGTCGTACCCGGAGCTGGCCGAGGACTTCGGCCGGATCTCCCAGTACGCGTACGCCGAGGAGGACGCGTTCCTGGCCACGCTGCGCGCCGGCACCACGATCCTGGACACCGCCATCGCCGAGACCAAGTCGGCCGGCAAGGCGGCGCTCTCCGGTGACAAGGCGTTCCAGCTGCACGACACGTACGGCTTCCCGATCGACCTGACCCTGGAGATCGCGGCCGAGCAGGGCTTGCAGGTCGACGCGGAGGGCTTCCGCCGGCTGATGGCCGACCAGCGCAGCCGGGCCAAGGCCGACGCGCAGGCGCGCAAGACCGGGCACACGGACGTGTCGGCGTACCGGTCGGTGCTCGACGGCGGCGGGCCGGTGGAGTTCACCGGCTACACCGAGCTGAGCCGGGAGTCGCGGGTGCGCGCGCTGCTGTCCGGCGGTGCCACGGTGGCGGCGGCTGCCGAGGGCGACACGATCGAGCTGGTGCTCGACACCACCCCGTTCTACGCCGAGGGCGGCGGGCAGCAGCCCGACCAGGGCCTCATCACCGTCGGCGGCGGCCAGGTCGAGGTCTTCGACGTGCAGCAGCCGGTGCCCGGCCTGATCGTGCACCGGGCGAAGGTGGTGCGCGGCGAGGTGCGGGCCGGGGAGACCGGGTACGCCGAGATCGATGCGTCCCGCCGCCGGGCGATCTCCCGTTCGCACACGGCGACGCACCTGGTGCACCAGACGATGCGTAACTTCCTCGGCGAGTCGGCGACCCAGGCGGGTTCGCTCAACGCGCCGGGCCGGCTGCGGTTCGACTTCAACACCCCGACGGGTGTGGCGCCGAGCGTGCTGCACGACGTCGAGCAGCAGGTCAACGAGGTGCTGCTGGCCGACCTGGAGGTGCACGCGTTCGTCACCAGCCAGGAGGAGGCCCGCCGGATCGGGGCGATGGCCCTGTTCGGTGAGAAGTACGGCGAGCGGGTCCGGGTCGTCGAGGTCGGCGACTACGCCCGTGAGCTGTGCGGCGGCACGCACGTGGCCCGCTCCGCCCAGCTCGGCCTGGTGAAGATCCTCTCCGAGGCGTCTGTGGGTTCCGGGGTCCGCCGGATCGAGGCGCTCGTCGGCATGGACGCGTTCGGCTTCCTGGCCCGTGAGCACCTGCTGGTGTCCCGGCTGGCGGAGCTGTTCCGGGTGCCGGGGGAGCAGGTGGCCGACCGGGTGGAGCAGACGGTCACCCAGTTGCGCGACGCGGAGAAGGAACTGGAGAAGCTGCGCGCCCAGCTCGTGCTCGGCGGCGCCGGCGCGCTCGCGGCGCAGGCGAAGGACGTGCGCGGGGTCGCGTACGTCGGGACCGAGGCGCCGGAGGGCGCGGCCGCGAACGACGTGCGGACCCTCGCCCAGGAGATCCGGGGCCGGATCGACGCGGCCCGCCCGGCGGTGGTCGCGGTGGCGGCCCGGGCCAACGGCAAGGCGTCGCTGGTGGTGGCCGTCAACCAGGCCGCCCGGGGGCGGAACCTGAGCGCGAAGGACCTGGTCAAGGCGGCGTTCTCCGGCCGGGGCGGCGGCAGCGACGACCTGGCCCAGGGCGGCGGCCTGCCCGCGGCGGAGGCGCCGAACCTGCTGGTCACCGTCGAGCGGGCGGTCGCCGACGCGGCATGAGCGAACGCACCGAGCGGAGCGAGGGCCGTGAGGGCATGCCCAGCCGGCACGGCATGAGCGCACGGATGTACGCCAGGGCGGACCACCCGGTCCGCCCTGGCCCGTATCGGCGGGGAGGTGTCCGTCAGTGACCGAGCTGTCCCGAGGTGTCCGGCTGGGTGTCGACGTCGGCCAGGTGCGGGTGGGGGTGGCCCGCTGTGATCCGCACGGCATCCTCGCCACGCCCCTGGTCACGCTGGCCCGTGATCTGACGGCGGAACCGGACGCGGTGCCCGGCGACATGGCCGAGCTGGTCCGGCTCGCCGCCGAGCACGAGGCGGTGGGGATCGTGGTCGGGCTGCCGGTCAATCTCGCCGGGAAGCACGGACCCGCGGCGGCGAACGTATCGGCATATGCCAGCCGTTTGGCTGATGTGATGCGGCCGATTCCGGTGACGCTGACGGACGAGAGGATGTCTACCGTCGTCGCGAGTCGTAGGCTTGCCGAACGGGGCGTCCGGGGAAAGCGCCAACGGGCGGTGGTCGACCAGGCTGCCGCGGTGGAGATTCTGCAGAGCTGGCTGGACGCACAGCGGAGGCGGACGCAATGATCGACGATCTTGATCTGGGGTTCGACGAGCCGGACAGGGGGGAGAAGGGCCGGCACCGGCGCGGCGCGGTGCGCCGGCGTCAGGGCAAGTCCGGCGGCGGCCGGGGCAAGACCCTTCTCGCCCTCGCGCTCGCTCTGGTCCTGCTGGGTGGCATCGGCGGCGGCGCGTTCTACGGCTTCGACCGGGTCCAGAACTACTTCGTCACGCCCGACTACGACGGCTCCGGCACCGGCGAGGTGACGGTCGAGATCAAGCAGGGCGCGCTGATCGCCGACATGGCCGACGCGCTCGTCGCGGCCGACGTGGTGAAGAGCACCAAGGCGTTCATCGAGGCCGCCGAGGAGAACTCGCGCAGCAAGAACATCCAGCCCGGCACCTACAAGCTGCGCAAGCAGATGAGCGGTGACGCGGCGGTCGTGGCGCTGCTGGACCTCAAGAACAAGATCGTCAACGGGATCACCATCCCCGAGGGGCTCACCGCGAAGACGGTCTACAAGCGGCTGTCCGAGAAGACCGACATCCCGGTCAAGGACTTCGAGGCCGCCGCGAAGGACCCGGAGGCGCTCGGCGTACCGGACTGGTGGTTCAAGCGCTCCGACGGCAAGAAGGCCAAGCCGTCGGTCGAGGGCTTCCTGTTCCCCGACACCTACGAGATCCCGCCGAAGGCCACCGCCGAGACGGTGCTCAAGCTGATGGTGGACAACTTCCTCACCGTCACCGGGAACCTGAAGTTCGCCGAGAACGTGCAGGCGAACCGCGGCGGCATCAGCCCGTACGAGGTACTGACCGTGGCGTCGCTCGCCCAAGCCGAGGCGGGCAACAAGGACGACCTCGGCAAGATCGCCCGCGTCGCCTACAACCGGGCCTACAGCGGCAACTTCCCCTGCAACTGTCTGCAGTTCGACGTTTCGGTCAACTACTACTGGGAGCTGACCGGCAAGCCGACGAAGGCGTCGAAGGACATGCGCAGAGAGGAACTGTACGACGAGAAGAACCCGTACAGCACCCACGCCCGCCCGGGTCTGCCCCCGACCCCCATCAACAACCCGGGGAAGCAGGCCCTGGAGGGGGCGCTGAGCCCGCCGGACGGCAAGTGGCTCTTCTTCGTCGCCATCGACAGGCAGGGACACTCGGCCTTCGCGACGACAAACGCCGAGCATGAGCGCAACATCGAGAAGGCCAAGGAGAACGGCGTTCTCTAGGCACGACGTCACCCGGGAGACAGAGGCAGTGCACATTTCGGCTCCCCGTCGTGCCGCTGTGGTCGGCAGGCCGATCGCCCACTCGCTGTCCCCGGTGATCCACACCGCCGGGTACGCGGCGGCCGGGCTGACCGGCTGGTCGTACACCCGGATCGAAGCCGGCGCCGACGAGCTGCCCGGCCTGGTCGCGGGCCTCGGCCCGGAGTGGGCCGGCCTGTCGGTGACCATGCCGGGCAAGGAGGCGGCGCTCGCGCTCGCCGACGAGGTCTCGCCGGTCGCCGCCGCCGTCGGCGCCGCCAACACGCTGGTACGCCGGCCCGACGGCACCTGGTACGCGGACAACACCGACGTCACCGGCATGGTCGAGGTGCTCACCGGCGCCGGCTGCGTGGCCGGGGCGGTCGTCACCGTGCTCGGCGCGGGCGGCACCGCCCGGGCCGCGATCGCGGCGGCGGCCCGGATCGGGGCGGCCGAGGTGACGGTGGTGGCCCGCCGCCCGGAGGCGGTCGACGAGCTGCGCCCGGTCGCGGCGGCGGCCGGGGTGCCGCTGGCGGGCGCGGAGTGGGACGGGGCGCCGGCGCACGCCCGCGCCGACGTGGTGATCTCCACGGTGCCGAAGGGCGTCGCCGACCCCCTGGCCGACAACTTCGACTGGCGGCCGGAGTCCGTCTTCTTCGACGTGGTCTACGATCCGTGGCCGACGCCGCTCGCCGCGGCGGCGCTCGCCGCCGGCTGCCGGGTGGTCTCCGGGCTGGATCTGCTGCTGGCCCAGGCGTTCGGTCAGTTCGAGCAGTTCACCGGCGTCCCCGCTCCACGGGCCGCGATGCGCGCCGCGCTGCCGGTGTAAGGAAGGGCCCCTTCTTAACGCCTCCGGTAGGGGAAGGGTCCCCTGTTAACACCTCACCCGCCGGGCGGCGGACCAGCGCGCGGAGGTGGCCTGTCCGGTTGGCGGGATGCGGCGGGCGGCGTACGCCGGTGACCACCGGGCGTGACACACTGACCGTCGTGTTGCGCTGGCTGACTGCAGGTGAATCGCACGGACCCGCCCTCGTCGCGATGCTGGAGGGCGTACCCGCCGGCATCGAGGTGACCACCGGGGAGATCTCCGGCGAGCTGGCCCGGCGCCGGCTCGGCTACGGCCGGGGCGCCCGGATGTCGTTCGAGCAGGACGAGGTCGAGATCATCGGCGGGCTCCGGCACGGCGTCACGCTGGGCAGCCCGGTGGCGATCCGGGTCGGCAACTCCGAGTGGCCGAAGTGGCGCACCGTGATGGCCGCCGACCCGGTCGACCCGGAGGAACTGGCAAGCCAGGCCCGCAACGCGCCACTGACCCGCCCTCGTCCCGGTCACGCCGACCTGGCGGGCATGCAGAAGTACGGGCACACCGACGCCCGGCCGATCCTGGAGCGCGCCAGCGCCCGGGAGACGGCCGCCCGGGTCGCGGTGGGCACCGTCGCCAAGGCGTTGGTGCGGCAGGCGCTCGGCGTGGAGATCGTCTCGCACGTGGTCGAGCTGGGCCCGGTGGCGGTCAAGCCAGGGCTGCGCCCCACGCCGGAGGACGCCGCGCGCATCGACGCCGACCCGCTGCGCTGCCTCGACGCCGAGGCCAGCGCCCGGATGGTCGCCGAGGTCGACGCCGCGAAGAAGGCCGCCGACACACTCGGTGGCGTGGTCGAGGTGCTCGCGTACGGGGTGCCGCCGGGCCTGGGCAGCCACGTGCAGTGGGACCGCAAGCTCGACGCCCGCCTCGCGACCGCGCTCATGTCGATCCAAGCGATCAAGGGCGTGGAGATCGGCGACGGCTGGCAGCAGGCCCGCTCGCGCGGTTCGGAGGCGCACGACGAGATCGTGCCCACCGCCACCGGCGTGCGGCGGATCACCGACCGGGCCGGTGGCCTGGAGGGCGGCATCACCACCGGTGAGCCGCTGCGGGTGAAGGCGGCCATGAAGCCGATCTCGTCGCTGAACCGGGCGCTCGCCACGATCGACGTGACCACCGGCGAGCCGGCCACCGCCATCAACCAGCGCTCCGACGTGTGCGCGGTGCCGGCGGCGGCCGTGGTGGCCGAGGCGATGGTCGCGCTGGTGCTGGCCGAGGCGGCGGTGGAGAAGTTCGGCGGCGACTCGATCGCCGAGATGCGCCGCAACCTGGCCGGTTACCTCGACAGCCTGGTGATCAAATGAGCACCCGGCCGGTCTGCGTGCTGGTCGGTGCGCCCGGCTCCGGCAAGACCACAGTCGGCACGGCGCTCGCCGAGGCGCTCGGCGTCGGCTTCCGGGACACCGACGCCGACATCGAGAACCTCGCCGGCAAGCCCATCCCGGAGATCTTCGTGGACGAGGGGGAGGACCACTTCCGTACCCTCGAACGGGCCGCCGTGGCGGCGGCGCTCGCGTCGCACGCGGGCGTGCTCGCGCTCGGCGGCGGCGCGGTCCTGGCCGAGGAGAACCGGGCCGCGCTGATCGGCCACACGGTGGTGCACCTGTCGGTGGAGCTGCCGGACGCGCTCAAGCGGGTCGGTCTGGGCGCCGGCCGGCCGCTGCTCGCGCTGAACCCGCGCGCCACGCTCAAGCACCTGATGGACCAGCGCCGCCCGCTCTACGCCGAGGTGGCGACCGCGACTGTGGTCACCGACGGGCGTACCCCGCAGGAGCTGGCGGCGGAGATCGCCGCGCTGCTCAAGCCCTGACCCGCACGGCCGCGACCGGCGCGGACCGCGCGGCGCGGCGGCGCCGGGCCGGTTCGGGCCGCCAGGTGGCGAGCAGCGCTAGCGCCAGCGCGATCTCGGCCAGGTCGCCGAGGTAGTACATGAGCGTGGCCCCGGCCCGCAGCTCGGCGGCGGTGGCGGGCACGTCCACGAACAGCCCGGCGTAGAGCAACTGGGCGATGGTGGCGTGCGCCGCGACCCCGAACCCGATCACCACAAGCCGCACCGGTACGCGGGGACGGTGCGGTCCCGGGTCCGGCCCGGCGATCGACCAGGCGAATAGGCAGCCGCTGAGCAGGAAGTGCAGGTTCACCAGCGTGTGCAGGGCCGGGTTGTCCAGCGTGGCCCGGTACAGCGGGGTGAGGTAGAGCAGCCAGAGCCCGCCCGCGGTGAGCAGGAGCCCGGTCACCGGGTGGCCGAGCACCCGCGCGACCGGGTGCCGCAGCAGGTGGGCCAGGGCCCGGCCGGTACGCCGGTCCAGCGTGCGCAGCAGCAGCGTGACCGGGGCGGCGAGCACCAGCGCCAGCGGCGCGAGCATGCCGATCAGCAGGTGCTGCCACATGTGCCCGACGAAGTCACCGGCCGGCCAGAGCAGCCCCGCCACCAGCAGCAGCGTGCCCAACCCGAAGCTCGCCGTGCGGGCGTGCGGCCAGCCCGGTCCGCCCGGGTCGCGCAGGCGCAGCGCGGCGGCCAGGTACGCCCAGAACAGCACCAGCGGCAGCAGCGCGACGGCCGGGAAGCCGCCGTCGGCGTGCCCGGCGTGGGCCGGGATCACCGCCGCTCCGGCGCGCAGAGGTCCACCTCGCGGGCCCGGCGCTGGATCGCCCAGCCCACCGCGATCAGCACCACGCCGAGGGCGAGGAACCCGAGGTCCCACCAGAGCTGGTTCGGACCGCCGCGGACGTGGTGGATGCCGAGCAGGTGGTGGTCGACGACGCCCTCGACCAGGTTGAACAGGCCCCAGCCGATCAGCGCCCAGCCCCACAGCATGGGCGAGCGCCACAGCCGGCCCCGCGAGGTGGTGACCCGGGCGTAGAGCAGGGCCAGGCCGGTCAGCACCGCGACCCAGGTGACCACGTGGAACAGCCCGTCCCAGAGCGTGTTCATCTGCAACCCGGCCACGGTGTCGACCGGGTACTCGCGGATGCCGGCCCGGTCGCTGCCGGTGCTGCTGAGCATGTGGTGCCACTGGAGGACCTGGTGCAGGACGATGCCGTCGACGAAGCCGCCCAGCCCGACGCCGAGGATGGTGGCGGGCAGCCGGATGCTCGTCGCGGACTCCGGTCGGGTCGCGGGTGCCGTCGTCTCGCTCATTCCGGCCGCCCTACCCGGCGTGCGGCCGGGCAAACACCCAGGGAGTGGACAGTCGCCCCGCGAGGGCGGCGCGCTGGACTAGGCTGCCCGCGATGGACGAGGTGACCCGGATCCCGGTCGGCGGCGAGCGGCCGTACGACGTGCTCGTGGGACGTGACCTGCTGGACCCGCCGCCGGCGCTGCTACCCGGCGCCGAGCGGGTGGCCTTCCTGCACTCGCCGCCGCTCAAGGCGCTGGCCGACCGGCTCGCCGCCGGCGTCCGCGGGGCCGGCGTGACTCCGCTGCTCATCGAGGTGCCGGACGCGGAGGCGGGCAAGCACGTCGACGTGGCGGCGGCCTGCTGGGATCGGCTCGGCGAGGCCGGGTTCACCCGTACCGACGCGGTGGTCGGGGTGGGCGGCGGCGCGGTCACCGACCTGGCCGGTTTCGTCGCGGCCACCTGGCTGCGCGGGGTGCGCTGGGTGCCGGTCGCCACGTCGCTGCTCGGCATGGTCGACGCCGCCGTGGGCGGCAAGACCGGCATCAACACCGCCGCCGGCAAGAACCTGGTCGGCGCGTTCCACCCGCCGGCCGGCGTGCTGGCCGACCTGGCGACGCTGGACAGCCTGCCCCCGGCCGACCTGGCGGCCGGGATGGCCGAGGTGGTCAAGTGCGGCTTCATCGCCGACCCGGTCATCCTCGACCTGGTCGAGCGGGATCCGGCCGCCGCGCTGGACCCGGCCGGGCCGGTGCTGCGGGAACTGGTCGAGCGCGCGGTCCGCGTGAAGGCCGGCGTGGTCGGCGGGGACCTGCGCGAATCCGGGGTACGCGAGGTGCTCAACTACGGGCACACGCTGGCGCACGCGATCGAGAAGGTGGAGGGGTACCGCTGGCGGCACGGTCACGCCGTGGCGGTCGGCCTGGTGTACGCCGCCACGCTGGCCCGGCTCGCCGGCCGCCTCGACGCGGCCGACGCCGAGCGGCACCGCCGGGTGCTGACCGCGCTCGGCCTGCCCACCGGCTACCGGGCCGACGCCTGGCCGGAGCTGCTGGCGGCGATGCGGGTGGACAAGAAGGCCCGGGGGAGCCGGCTGCGGTTCGTGGTGCTCGACGGGCTCGCCCGCCCGGCGATCCTGGAGGCGCCGCCGGACGACCTGCTCGCCGCCGCGTACGCGGAGATCAGCTCGTGAGGGTGTACGTGCTCAACGGGCCGAACCTGGGCCGGCTCGGCACCCGCCAGGTCGACGTGTACGGGGTGACCAGCTACACCCAGCTGGTGGCCGACTGCGAGCGGTACGGCCGGGAGCTGGGCCTGGACGTGGTGGTCCGGCAGACCGACGCCGAGCACGAGATGCTGGCCTGGCTGCACGAGGCGACCGACGAAGCGGCGGCGGTGGTGCTCAACCCGGCCGCCTGGTCGCACTACTCGATCGCGGTGCGGGACGCCTGCGCCATGCTGCGCGGCCCGCTGGTCGAGGTGCACATCTCCAACATCCACGCCCGGGAGGAGTTCCGGCACCACTCGGTGGTCTCCGCCGTGGCCACCGGCGTGATCTGCGGCCTGGGCGTGGACGGCTACCGGCTGGCGCTGCACCACCTGGCCGCCCGGCTCGCCGCGGGCGCCTGAGCCCCTCAGTTCCGTGGCGCGAGTCCGATTCGACAGAGCGAGTAGACTTGGACGGTCTGTCCGCCAATTGATGATCAAGGCAGGAAATGGCCACCACCAACGACCTGAAGAACGGCCTGGTACTCAACCTGGACGGCGAGCTGTGGGCCGTCGTCGAGTTCCAGCACGTCAAGCCCGGTAAGGGTGGTGCCTTCGTGCGCACCACGCTGAAGAACGTGCTGTCCGGCAAGGTGGTCGACAAGACCTTCAACGCGGGCACCAAGGTCGAGACCGCGACCGTGGACAAGCGCACCATGCAGTACCTGTACGCCGACGGCGAGGACTACGTCTTCATGGATCTGGAGACGTTCGACCAGATCACCGTCATGGGCGGCGTCGTCGGCGAGGCCGCCAACTACCTCCTCCCCGAGGCCGAGGCGACGGTCGCCACCCACGAGGGTGTACCGCTGTACATCGAGCTGCCGACCTCGGTCGTGCTGGAGGTCACCTACACCGAGCCGGGCCTGCAGGGCGACCGGTCGACCGGCGGCAACAAGCCGGCCACCGTCGAGACCGGCGCGACGGTGCAGGTGCCACTGTTCATCACCACCGGTGAGAAGATCAAGGTCGACACCCGCGACGGCCGTTACCTCGGCCGATCCTGATGGCCGAGGGTCCCAAGCAGCAGATGCCGGCGCGTCGTAAGGCGCGCAAGCGGGCGCTGGACGTGCTCTTCGAGGCCGACCTGCGGGACCGCCCGCCGGTCGAGGTGCTCGCCGGTTACCTGCAACGGATCGAGCAGCCGCGCCCCGACCACCTCGGCTACGCGATCGGGCTGGTCGAGGGCGTGGCGGCGCACCTCGACCGGATCGACGAGACGATCGCCAGCTACGCCGAGGGGTGGACGCTGGAGCGCATGCCGGTGGTCGACCGCAACCTGGCCCGGATCGCCGTGTACGAGCTGCTCTACGTCGACGAGATCGACGACGCGGTGGCGATCAGCGAGGCCGTGGAGCTGGCCCGGCAGATGTCGACAGACGACTCGCCCCGCTTTCTCAACGGCATCCTCGGCCGGATCGCCGAGTACGCCACGCGCTGACGCGTGCCGGATCGACGAAGGGCCCGTGCCAGGCGGCACGGGCCCTTCTCGTCGTACGGGGGTCTCAGGAGGCGAAGAACGCCCGCGGGTCGGCGACCAGCACGCCGTGCTCGGTCAGCCGCTCGATCAGGCCCGACGGCGAGGCGTCGTAGACGATCGCGAGGGCGCGCAGGTCGTCGGCGCGGATCGAGAGCACGCGGCCGTTGTAGTCACCGCGCTGCTGCTGGATGGCACGCGCGTACCGGGCCACGTACGCGAGGTCCTCGGAGGCCTCGTCGTAGAGCCGCTCCAGGTCCAGCACGATCTTGCTGGTGGGCTCGTGACGCACCCCGCTGCCGTCGGGCAGCAGCTCCGAGACGGGAACGCGGTAGAAGTCGGCCAGCTCCGCCAGGCGGGACACGGTGACGGCGCGGTCGCCGCGCTCGTACGAGCCGACCACCACGGCCTTCCACCGCCCGTTCGACTTCTCCTCCACCCCCTGCAGGGACAGACCCTGCTGCTGGCGGATGGAGCGCAGGCGGGCGCCCAGCGACTTGGCGTATTCAGAGGGCATTCGGACACTCCCAGTGCTGTTCGGGTTCTCCGAGCTATCGCTACGGAGCGTGACGGTACGGGGATTGCGACAAGTGGTCAAGTGTTGCCGTCCACCGGGTCCCGCACCCCTGTGTGGCTTGTCCCCATTTCTCCGGGCTGACCAGCAGGTCAGTACCGGCGGCGGGCAGCCCGGTGACCGCTGGTAACGTGGCGTGAAGCCCCGGTCCGGGCCCCGCGCGGGCCGGCCGGAGCCGACCAGACGTCCTTTAACGACCCGTCCCGTGAGGCGGGGAAGGAGGTCCGCCGTGGCCTACCCACCGGCTGCCCACTCGTCGCCGCCGCGACAACCCTCGGTGAAGGTGATCCTCGCCGCAGCGGACGTTTCGCGGGTGGTCGACCGCATCGCCCACCAGATCCTGGAGAAGACCCAGGGCGCCGCCGACACCGTGCTGCTCGGCATCCCCACCCGGGGCGTGCCGCTGGCCCACCGCCTCGCGGCCCGGATCAGCACCTTCGAGGACGTCACAGTCCCGGTCGGCGTGCTCGACATCACGCTCTACCGCGACGACCTGCGCCGGCACGCCACCCGCGCGGTCGGCCCGACCGACCTGCCGCCCGGCGGGATCGACGGCAAGCGGGTGATCCTCGTCGACGACGTGCTGTTCTCCGGCCGCACCGTGCGGGCCGCGCTGGACGCGCTCAGCGACGTGGGCCGCCCGGCGTCAGTGCAGCTCGCGGTCCTGGTCGACCGCGGCCACCGCCAGCTGCCGATCCGCGCCGACTACGTCGGCAAGAACATCCCCACCGCGCTGGCCGAGAACGTCAAGGTCACCCTCGCCGAGACCGACGGCACGGACGAGGTCAAGCTGTACGGGGGGTCACTGTGAGCGCGAGGAGTGCAGCGAAGCGGAGCCCCGCAGTCGCGAACGAAAGGCGGCTCTGCGCATGATCCGGCACCTGCTCTCCGGCGCCGACCTGGACGCCGGCACCGCCACTCTGGTCCTGGACACCGCCGCGGAGATGGCGACGGTGGCCGGGCGTGAGGTCAAGAAGCTGCCCGCGCTGCGCGGGCGCACCGTGGTCAATCTCTTCTACGAGGACTCCACCCGGACCCGGATCTCGTTCGAGGCGGCGGCCAAGCGGCTCAGCGCCGACGTGATCAACTTCTCCGCCAAGGGCTCCAGCGTGGCCAAGGGGGAGAGCCTGAAGGACACCGCGCTCACGCTCCAGGCGATGGGCGCGGACGCGGTGGTCGTCCGGCACCCCGCCTCCGGCGCCCCGCACCGGCTCGCCGAGTGGGTCGACGGCTCGGTCGTGAACGCCGGTGACGGCACCCACGAGCACCCCACGCAGGCGCTGCTCGACGCGTACACGATGCGGTCCCGGCTGGGCCGGCTCGACGGGCTGCACGTGGCGATCGTCGGCGACGTGCTGCACTCCCGGGTGGCCCGCTCCAACGTGCTGCTGCTGTCCACGCTCGGCGCGAAGGTCACCCTGGTCGGCCCGCCCACGCTCATCCCGGTCGACATCGCCGCCGCCCTGGCCCCCGGTACCGACGTCTGTTACGACCTCGACGCCGTTCTCCCAGATGTGGACGTGGTGATGATGCTGCGGGTGCAGCGTGAGCGGATGGGTGACTCCTACTTCCCGTCGGCCCGCGAGTACGCCCGCCGCTACGGGCTCGACGGGCCGCGCATGCGCCGGCTGCCCGGGCACGCGATCGTCATGCACCCCGGCCCGATGAACCGGGGCATGGAGATCACGCCCGAGGTGGCCGACTCGCCCCGCTCCACCATCGTCGAACAGGTCGCCAACGGGGTCTCCGTGCGGATGGCCGTGCTCTACCTGCTGCTCGGAGGGAACAACCGGTGACCGCGTACCTCATCACAGGCGTCAGCATCGTCGGCGGCGAGCCGACCGACCTGCTCATCCGCGACGGCGTGGTGGCCGCCGTCGGCGGCGGACCCACCGCCGACGACGCCACGGTCATCGACGCGACCGGCCTGGTCGCGCTGCCCGGCCTGGTCGACCTGCACACCCACCTGCGTGAGCCCGGCCGGGAGGACGCCGAGACCGTCGAGTCCGGCTCCCGGGCGGCGGCGCTCGGCGGCTACACGGCGGTGTGCGCGATGGCGAACACCTCGCCGGTCGCCGACACCGCGGGCGTGGTGGAGCAGGTCTGGCGGCTCGGCCGCGAGGCCGGCCTGGTCGACGTGCAGCCGATCGGCGCGGTCACCGTCGGGCTGGCCGGCGAGCGCCTGGCCGAGCTGGGCGCGATGGCCGACTCGGCCGCCGGGGTGCGGATCTTCTCCGACGACGGGCACTGCGTGTCCGACCCGCGGCTGATGCGCCGCGCGCTGGAGTACGTCAAGGCGTTCGACGGCGTGATCGCCCAGCACGCCGAGGAGCCCCGGCTGACCGAGGGCGCGCAGATGCACGAGGGCGAGGTGTCCACCCGCCTCGGCCTGACCGGCTGGCCGGCCGTCGCCGAGGAGGCGATCATCGCCCGGGACGTGCTGCTGGCCGAGCACGTCGGCAGCCGTCTGCACGTCTGCCACGTCTCCACCGCCGGCAGCGTCGAGGTGCTGCGCCAGGCCAAGGCGCGCGGGGTACGCGTCACCGCCGAGGTGACGCCGCACCACCTGCTGCTCACGGACGCCAAGGCGGAGAGCTACGACCCGGTCTTCAAGGTCAACCCGCCGCTGCGTACCGCCGCCGACATCGCCGCGCTGCGCGACGCGCTGGCCGAGGGCGTGATCGACATCATCGCCACCGACCACGCGCCGCACGCCGTGGAGGACAAGGAGTGCGAGTGGGCGTACGCCCGGCCGGGCATGGTCGGCCTGGAGACGGCGCTGTCCATCGCGCTCGACGTGTTCGGCCCCCGCTGGGACCTGATCGCCGAGCGGATGTCCCGCACACCGGCCCGGATCGCCGGGCTGGCCGGGCACGGCCTCGACCCGGCGCCCGGCGTACCGGCCAACCTGACCCTCGTCGACCCGGCCGCCCGGCGCGTCATCGAACCGGCGGAGCTGGCCAGTCGCAGTCGCAACACCCCGTACGCCCGCATGACGCTGCCGGGTCGCATCGTGGCGACCTTCCTGCGCGGCGAGGCGACGGTCCTGGACGGAAAGGCTGTTAAGTGAAGAGACGTCCTGCGATCCTCGTCCTGGAGGACGGGCGCACGTTCCACGGCGAGGCGTACGGCAGCGTCGGGGAGACCTTCGGCGAGGCGGTCTTCAACACCGGCATGACCGGCTACCAGGAGACGCTCACCGACCCCTCCTACCACCGGCAGGTGGTGGTGCAGACCGCGCCGCACATCGGCAACACCGGCGTCAACGGCTCCGACGACGAGTCCGACCGGATCTGGGTGGCCGGTTACGTGGTGCGCGACCCGGCCCGGATCAGCTCGAACTGGCGGGCCACCGGCGGCCTGGAGGACCGGCTCGCCGCCGAGGGCGTGGTCGGCATCAGCGGGGTGGACACCCGGGCGCTGACCCGGCACCTGCGTGAGCGCGGCGCGATGCGGGTCGGCATCTCCAGCGTCGAGGACGACCCGGCCGCCCTGCTGGAGCGGGTACGCCGTTCGCCGCAGATGGTCGGCGCGAACCTGTCCGACGAGGTGACCACCGCCAAGCCGTACGTGGTGCAGGCGCAGGGCGAGCACCGGTTCACGGTGGCCGCCGTGGACCTGGGCATCAAGCGCAACGTGCCGCGCCGGCTCGCCGCCCGCGGCGTCACCACCCACGTGCTGCCCGCCGGGTCGACGATCGAGGACCTGCTCGCCACCGGCGCGGACGCGGTCTTCTTCTCGCCCGGCCCGGGCGACCCGGCGACCGCCGACGGCCCGGTGGCGCTGGCCCGGGAGGTGCTGGCCCGGCGGATCCCGCTGTTCGGCATCTGCTTCGGCAGCCAGATCCTCGGCCGGGCGCTCGGCTTCGGCACCTACAAGCTGGGGTACGGCCACCGTGGCATCAACCAGCCGGTGCTCGACCGGGCCACCGGCAAGGTCGAGGTGACGAGCCACAACCACGGCTTCGCGGTGCAGGTGCCCGGTGCCGGGGACGGCGCCGTGGTGCCGGATCAGGTGATCCAGACCGAGTTCGGCGGTGTCCAGGTGTCACACGTCTGCCTCAATGACAACGTGGTCGAGGGGCTGCGGGCCGTGGACGTGCCCGCCTTCACCGTCCAGTACCACCCGGAGGCGGCGGCCGGCCCGCACGACGCGGACTACCTCTTCGACCGTTTCGCCGAGTTGATCGAAGGCCGTGGCTTCGACCGGAACCACAGTGAAGGCGGCAAGAATGCCTAAGCGGACCGACCTCAAGCACGTCCTGGTGATCGGCTCCGGGCCGATCGTGATCGGACAGGCCTGCGAGTTCGACTACTCCGGCACCCAGGCCTGCCGGGTGCTGCGCAGCGAGGGGATCCGGGTCAGCCTGGTCAACTCGAACCCGGCGACGATCATGACCGACCCGGAGTTCGCCGACGCCACGTACGTCGAGCCGATCACGCGTGAGTTCGTCGAGCTGGTCATCGCCAAGGAGCGCCCGGACGCGCTGCTGCCGACGCTCGGCGGGCAGACCGCGCTGAACACCGCCGTCGCCCTGCACGAGGCGGGCGTGCTGGAGAAGTACGGCGTCGAGCTGATCGGCGCGAACATCGAGGCGATCAACCGGGGCGAGGACCGGCAGCTGTTCAAGGAGATCGTCGCAAAGGCCGGCGTACGGCTGGGCCTGGCGGACCCGTCGGCGCTGGTGCCGCGTTCGCGGGTCTGCCACTCGATGGACGAGGTCCGCGAGACGGTCGCCGACCTGGGCCTGCCGGTGGTCATCCGGCCGTCGTTCACCATGGGCGGCCTCGGTTCCGGCATGGCGCACACCGACGAGGACCTGGAGCGCATCGCCGGTTCCGGCCTGGCGGCCAGCCCGGTGCACGAGGTGCTCATTGAGGAGAGCGTGCTCGGCTGGAAGGAGTACGAGCTCGAACTGATGCGCGACCGCCACGACAACGTGGTGGTGGTCTGCTCGATCGAGAACGTCGACCCGATGGGTGTGCACACCGGCGACAGCGTCACCGTCGCGCCGTCGATGACGCTCACCGACCGGGAGTACCAGCGGCTGCGTGACCTCGGCATCGCGGTGCTGCGCGAGGTCGGTGTGGACACCGGCGGCTGCAACATCCAGTTCGCGGTGAACCCGGCCGACGGCCGGATCGTCGTGATCGAGATGAACCCGCGCGTGTCGCGCTCCTCGGCGCTGGCGTCGAAGGCCACCGGCTTCCCGATCGCGAAGATCGCCGCGAAGCTCGCCATCGGCTACACGCTGGACGAGATCCCCAACGACATCACGCTCAAGACGCCCGCCGCGTTCGAGCCGACGCTCGACTACGTGGTGGTGAAGATCCCCCGGTTCGCGTTCGAGAAGTTCCCCGGCGCGGACCCGGAGCTGACCACCACGATGAAGTCGGTGGGCGAGGCGATGAGCCTGGGCCGCAACTTCACCGAGGCGCTGAACAAGGCGATGCGTTCGATGGAAACCAAGGCGTCCGGTTTCTGGACCACTCCGGATCCGGAGGGCGCGACGAAGGAGAACACCCTCGCCGCGCTGCGCGTGCCGCACGACGGCCGGCTCTACACGGTCGAGCGGGCGCTGCGTCTCGGCGCGTCGATCGCCGAGGTGTCCGAGGCGTCCGGCGGCATGGACCCGTGGTTCCTGGACCAGATCGCCTCGCTGGTCGAGCTGCGCGCCGAGATCGTGGACGCGCCGGTGCTCGACGCCGCGCTGCTGCGCCGGGCCAAGCGGGCCGGGCTGTCCGACCGGCAGCTCGCCGCGCTGCGTCCGGAGCTGGCCGCCGAGGACGGCGTCCGCACGCTGCGGCACCGGCTCGGCGTCCGGCCGGTCTACAAGACGGTGGACACCTGCGCGGCCGAGTTCGAGGCGACCACGCCGTACCACTACTCGACGTACGACTCGGAGACCGAGGTGGCGCCCTCGGCCCGGCCCAAGGTGCTCATCCTGGGCTCCGGGCCGAACCGGATCGGTCAGGGCATCGAGTTCGACTACTCGTGTGTGCACGCCGTGCAGGCGCTCCGGGACGTGGACTACGAGACCGTCATGGTCAACTGCAACCCGGAGACCGTCTCCACCGACTACGACACCGCCGACCGGCTCTACTTCGAGCCGCTGACGTTCGAGGACGTGCTGGAGGTCTGGCACGCCGAGGACTCCTCCGGCAAGGAGGCCGGCGGGCCCGGCGTCATCGGGGTGATCGTCCAGCTCGGCGGGCAGACGCCGCTCGGCCTGGCCCAGCGGCTCAAGAACGCCGGGGTGCCGATCGTCGGCACCTCGCCGGAGTCGATCCACCTGGCCGAGGAGCGCGGCGCGTTCGGCGCGGTGCTGGCCCGGGCCGGCCTGCGCGCGCCCGCGCACGGCATGGCTACCTCGTACGACGAGGCGAAGGCGATCGCCGACGAGATCGGGTACCCGGTGCTGGTCCGCCCCTCGTACGTGCTCGGCGGCCGCGGCATGGAGATCGTGTACGACGACGCCACGCTACGTGACTACATCGGCCGGGCCACAGCGATCTCGCCGGACCGCCCGGTGCTGGTGGACCGGTTCCTGGACGACGCCATCGAGATCGACGTGGACGCGCTCGTGGACGCCGACGGCGACGTCTACCTGGGCGGCGTGATGGAGCACATCGAGGAGGCCGGCATCCACTCCGGCGACTCGTCCTGCGCGCTGCCGCCGATCACCCTGGCCGGTTCGCACCTGGCCCAGGTGCGGCACTACACCGAGCAGATCGCCCGCGGCGTCGGGGTGCGCGGCCTGCTCAACGTCCAGTACGCGTTGCAGGGCGACATGCTCTACGTGCTGGAGGCCAACCCGCGCGCCTCCCGGACCGTACCGTTCGTCTCGAAGGCCACCGCGGTGCCGCTGGCGAAGGCGGCGGCCCGGATCGCGCTCGGCGCCACCATCGCGCAGCTGCGCGCCGAGGGGATGCTGCTGCCGGCCGGCGACGGCGGCACCATGCCGGCCGACGCGCCGATCGCGGTCAAGGAGGCGGTGCTGCCGTTCAAGCGGTTCCGCACCCCGGCCGGCAAGGGCATCGACGTGCTGCTCGGCCCGGAAATGAAGTCCACCGGCGAGGTGATGGGCATCGACACCGGCTTCGGGCAGGCGTTCGCCAAGTCGCAGGCCGCCGCGTACGGGTCGCTGCCGACCGCCGGGAAGATCTTCGTCTCGGTCGCCAACCGGGACAAGCGCGGCATGATCTTCCCGATCAAGCGCCTGGCCGACCTGGGCTTCGAGATCGTGGCCACCACCGGCACGGCCGAGGTGCTGCGCCGGCACGGCATCGCCTGCGAGCAGATCCGCAAGCACTACGAGTCGGGTGAGGGCGCGGACGCGGTCTCGCTGATCCTCGGCGGCGACGTGGCGCTGGTGGTGAACACGCCGCAGGGCTCCGGCGCGAGCGCCCGTTCCGACGGGTACGAGATCCGCAGCGCGGCGGTGAGCGTGGACATCCCGTGCGTCACCACGGTGCCCGGCGCCGCCGCCGCCGTCATGGGCATCGAGGCCCGCATCCGGGGTGACCTGAAGGTCCGCCCGCTGCAGGACCTGCACGCCGCCCTGCGGGCGGGCGAGTGACAGCGCGCCTTCACGCGCCGATCATGAGGTTGGCGGCGATGTGGATCTCCAAATCCGCCGCCAACCTCATGATCGACGGGGAGGCCGGGCGGGGGGCCGGGGCGTGATCTTCGAGAAGGTGGTGCGGCCCCGGCTGTTCTCGCTCGCGGGCGGGGACGCCGAAGGCGCGCACGAGTGGACGCTGGCGCGGCTGGCGGCGGTGTCGCGGCGGCCGGCCGTTCTCGCGGCGCTGCGCGCGGCGTACTTCCGGTCGGCGCCGCGCACCGTGTTCGGGGTGCGCTTCCCCAACCCGGTCGGGCTGGCCGCCGGCATGGACAAGAACGGACTCGCGTTGCCGGCGTGGCCGGCGCTCGGCTTCGGCTTCGTCGAGGTCGGCACCGTGACCGCGCACGCCCAGCCGGGCAACCCCCGGCCCCGGCTGTTCCGGCTGCGTGACAGCGAAGCCGTGATCAACCGGATGGGCTTCAACAACGCCGGCGCGGCGGCGCTCGCGGACCGGCTGGCCGCGTTGCCGCGCCCGCTCGGCGTGCCGCTGGGCATCTCGCTCGGCAAGTCCAAGGTGACCCCGCTGGACGAGGCGGTCGAGGACTACCTCGCGTCCTACCGGGCGCTCAAGGACCACGGCGACTACTTCGCCGTAAACGTGTCCTCACCGAACACTCCCGGCCTGCGGTCGCTTCAGGACCGATCACATCTGGACGCGTTGCTCGCCGCGCTGGTGGGGGAGAAGCCGGTGCTGGTGAAGATCGCCCCGGACCTCACCGAGCCGGCCGTGGCCGAACTGCTGGAGGTGTGCCTCGACCGGGGCGCGGCCGGGGTCATCGCCACGAACACCACGCTCGCCCGCGACGGGCTCGCCCCGGCCGACCGGGAGCGCGCCGCCGAGGCCGGCGGGCTGTCCGGCCGGCCGCTCACCGCCCGGGCCCGCGACATGGTCGCGTTCGTGCACCGGGAGACCGGCGGCCGGCTGCCGGTGATCGGTGTGGGCGGCATCCTCGACCCGGACGACGCCACCCGCATGTTCGACGCCGGCGCCGCCCTGCTCCAGCTCTACACCGGCTTCATCTACCGCGGCCCCGCCCTCACCCGAGCCATAACCCGAGCCACCCCCTGACCCCCGCCCCGCCCCCTGACCCTCGCGATCTTGCACTTCCGGCCCCGGCACACCGCCTCATTCCGGGCGCGGCCGGGGCAGCAACCGCAAGATCGCGGGGGAGGGAGAGGGCGGGGGCGGGAGGGGGAACGAGGAGGAGTCATGACGCCTGAGGAGATCCTGGAGGCGGACCGGCGGCACGTGTGGCACCCGTACGCCGCCATCCCTCCCGCCAGTTCGCCGTACGTGGTGGACAGCGCCGAAGGGGTGCGGCTGCGGCTCGCCGACGGGCGGGAGCTGGTCGACGGGATGTCGTCGTGGTGGGCGGCGATCCACGGCTACCGGCACCCGGTGCTGGATGCCGCGGTGACCGACCAGCTCGGGCGGATGAGCCACGTCATGTTCGGCGGGCTCACCCACGAGCCCGCCGTACGCCTGGCGCGCACGCTCGTCGAGCTGACCCCGGACGGCCTGGAACACGTCTTCCTGGCCGACTCCGGCTCGGTGAGCGTCGAGGTCGCGGTGAAGATGTGCCTGCAGTACCAGCGGGCGCTGGGCCGCCCGCGACGCCGCCGGCTGGGCACCTGGCGCGGCGGCTACCACGGTGACACGTTCCACCCGATGAGCGTGTGCGACCCGGAGGGCGGTATGCACCACCTCTGGGGCGACGTGCTGCCCCGGCAGGTGTTCGCGCCGGTGCCCCCGCCCGGCTTCGACGCGCCACCGGATCCGGCGTACGAGGCGGCGCTGGTGGAGGCGGTCGAGCGGCACGCCGACGAGCTGGCCGCGGTGATCGTCGAGCCGGTGGTCCAGGGCGCCGGGGGCATGCGGTTCCACCATCCGCACTACCTGCGCGTGCTGCGCGAGGTGACCCGCGGGCACGGCATCCTGCTGGTCTTCGACGAGATCGCCACCGGCTTCGGCCGGACCGGCCGGATGTTCGCCGCCGAGCACGCCGGAGTCGCCCCGGACGTGCTCTGTGTCGGCAAGGCGCTCACCGGCGGGTACCTGACGCTGGCCGCGGCGCTGTGCACGCCGGAGGTGGCGCGGGCGATCTCCGCCGACGGGGTGCTGGCGCACGGGCCGACGTTCATGGGCAATCCGCTCGCCTGCGCGGTCGCGAACGCCTCCCTGGACCTGCTGCGGGGCGGGGACTGGGCGGGACGGGTGGCGGGCGTCGAAGCCGGCCTGCGGGCCGGCCTGGAACCGTTGCGGGACGCGCCCGGCGTGGCCGACGTACGCGTGCTCGGCGCGATCGGCGTGGTGCAGCTCGACCACGAGGTGGACCTGCCCCGGGCGACCGCCGCGGCGGCCGCCGAGGGGGTGTGGCTGCGCCCGTTCCGGGATCTCGTCTACACGATGCCGCCGTACGTCTGCGACGACGCGGACGTGGCGCGGATCGCGGCCGGAGTGGCCGCCGCGGTCAAGGCCGGCTGAGTCCGGCCGATTTCGACAGGGCGCGACGGGAGGCCGTCGCCGGACACGCCAGGCGGCCCGGGGCCGTCGGGAGAGGGAGAGACACGATGGAGACGTTCGGCGCCCGCCTGCACCGGGCCGTGGCGGAACGAGGGCCGCTCTGCGTGGGGATCGACCCGCACCCGGGGTTGCTGACCGCCTGGGGCCTGTCCGACGACGTGACGGGCCTGGAGCGGTTCTGCCGCACCGTGGTGGAGGCGATCGGTGACCGGGTCGCCGTGATGAAGCCGCAGTCGGCGTTCTTCGAGCGTTTCGGCGCGCGTGGCGTCGGTGTGCTTGAGTCAACTATCCGACAGTTGCGAGATTTGGGAACGTTAACTCTGCTTGACGTCAAGCGCGGCGACATCGGCTCGACAGTCGCCGCGTACGCCTCGGCGTACCTAGATCCATCCAGCCCTCTGTATGTCGACGCGGTCACCGCTAGCCCCTACCTGGGAGTAGGTTCGCTCGCCCCGATGTTCTCCACCGCCACCGCGCACGGTGGTGGGGTCTTCGTGCTGGCGCTCACCTCCAACCCGGAGGGGGCCTCCGTGCAGCGCGCCGTGGGTGCCGACGGGCGCACCGTGGCGCAGACCGTGATCGACGAGATTTCCCAGCTCAACCGGGGTGCGGAGCCGCTCGGCAGCTTCGGTCTGGTGGTCGGCGCGACGGTCGGTGAGACAGGTCACGATCTGGAATCGTTCAACGGTCCGCTGCTCGCCCCGGGGATGGGCGCGCAGGGCGGGACGCCGGCCGGGCTGCGTACCGTGTTCGGCGCCGCGCTGCCGTCGGTGCTTCCCTCGTACTCCCGGGAGGTGCTCGGCGCGGGCCCCGACCCGGAGCGCCTGCGGGCCGCGACGGAGCGGGTGCTTGCCGACTGCCGGGCCGCCCTGGGCGTCGCCGACTGACTGACGGCTCGGTCACTTTGTGTTGATCATCGCGCGTCCACGTTGCCGAAATCTCCGTTGACCGCTAGTTTTCCCCGCGCTGGGAACCACGGACCCCTTTGGTTTCCAGCGACACCACGTTTCACAGATGCGGTGGGGCGCTCAGCCCGCCGTACTAGGGACCTGAGGAGAACTGGTGCCGCTCCCGTCACTGACCCCCGAGCAGCGCGCTGCCGCGCTGGAGAAGGCCGCGGAGATCCGCAAGGCCCGCGCTGAGCTGAAGGAGCAGCTCAAGCAGGGCAAGACCACCCTCGCCACCGTCCTCGAGCGGGCCGAGTCCGACGACGTCGTGGGCAAGCTGAAGGTTTCGGCCGTGCTCCAGGCGATGCCGGGCATCGGCAAGATCCGGGCCACCCAGATCATGGAGAAGCTCAAGATCGCGGACAGCCGTCGCCTGCGCGGCCTCGGCGAGCAGCAGCGCAAGGCTCTGCTCGGAGAGTTCGCCGCGAACTGAACGGCCCGCCGTGTAGAAACAAGCGGTGAGCACGGATGACGAGGCGCGCTCGGTGGCTCGGCTCACTGTCCTGACCGGTCCCTCCGGGTCCGGCCGGAGCAGTGTCGTCGAGGCCGTCCGGGCGCGCCTTGCGTCTGTCTGGGTCCCGGTGGTCGCCACCACCCGGCCACCGCGCCCGGACGAGCGCGACGGCGTGGACCGCGTCTTCCTCGACGCGCCCGGCTTCGACCGCCTGATCGCCGCCGGGGAGCTGCTGGAGTGGTGCCGGATCGGGCCGTACCGCCGGGGGGTGCCCCGGGCCCAGGTGCGCGCGCGGCTGGCCGAGGGGCGGCCCGTGCTGCTGCCGCTCGACCCGGCCGGCGCACTGACGGTACGGGCGGCGGCGCCCGGCGCCCGGCTGGTGCTGCTCGCGCCGCCGGCGTACCGGGCCGACCCGGACGTCGCGGCCCTCCTCGCCCACGAGGTCTCACACGACCACACCGAGCGCGCCGCGGCGGAGCTGGTAGGATTACTCGGTTCGTCCTTCCTGGCTCCGGCCCGACCGCCCGCGGGCGGCGCACGAGACGCAGAGGTTTAATTCGTGGGATCCATCGCCACCAACCCCGAGGGCATCACCAACCCGCCGATCGACGAGCTGCTCGAGAAGACCACCTCGAAGTACGCGCTCGTCATCTTCGCCGCCAAGCGTGCCCGTCAGGTGAACGCCTACTACAGCCAGCTCGGTGAGGGCCTGCTGGAGTACGTCGGCCCGCTGGTGGAGACCACCCCGCAGGAGAAGCCGCTCTCCATCGCCATGCGCGAGATCAACGCGGGCCTGCTCACCGCCGAGCCGACCGACCAGCCGTAACCGCGCCCGCGCCGATGCCCGCCGAGATCGTCCTCGGGGTCGGCGGCGGCATCGCCGCCTACAAGGCGTGTGAGCTGCTCCGGCTCTTCACCGAGTCGGGTCACCGGGTCCGGGTGGTGCCGACCGCCTCGGCGCTCCGCTTCGTCGGGGCGCCGACCTGGGCGGCCCTGTCCGGCCGGCCGGTCGCCGACGACGTCTGGTCCGACGTGCACGAGGTGCCGCACGTGCGGCTCGGGCAGCACGCCGACCTGGTCGTGGTCGCCCCGGCCACCGCCGACCTGATCGCCAAGGCCGCTCACGGCCTCGCCGACGACCTGCTCACCAACACGCTGCTGACCGCGCGCTGCCCGGTGCTGCTGGCCCCGGCCATGCACACCGAGATGTGGGAGCACCCGGCCACCGTGGCGAACGTGGCCACGCTGCGCTCGCGCGGCGTCCGCGTGATCGAGCCCGCGGTGGGCCGGCTCACCGGGCGGGACACCGGCAAGGGCCGGCTGCCCGACCCGGCGGAGATCTTCGCGGTGGCCCGCCGGGCGCTGGCCCGCGGCGTGGAGGCCGAGGCCGACCTGGCCGGCCGGCACGTGGTGGTCACCGCCGGGGGCACCCGCGAGCCGCTGGACCCGGTCCGGTTCCTGGGCAACCGGTCGTCCGGCAAGCAGGGGTACGCGTTCGCCCGCGCGGCCGTGGCCCGGGGCGCCCGGGTCACGCTCGTCGCGGCCAACGTGGCGCTGCCCGACCCGGCCGGGGCGGACGTGGTGCGGGTGGGCACCACCGAGGAGCTGCGCGCCGCCACGATCGCGGCGGCCGCCGACGCGGACGCCGTGGTGATGGCCGCCGCCCCGGCGGACTTCCGGCCCGCCACCTATGCCAGCGGGAAGATCAAGAAGTCAGACGACGGCGTCGCGCCGACCATCGAGCTGGTCACCAATCCCGACATCGCCGCCGAGCTGGGGCGCGTCCGCCGGCCCGGGCAGGTGCTTGTGATCTTCGCCGCCGAGACCGACGACGCGGAGGCCAACGGCCGGGCCAAGCTGGCCCGCAAGAGGGCCGACCTGATCGTCGTCAACGAGGTCGGCGTGGACAAGGTCTTCGGCGCCGACACCAACGCGGTTACCGTGATCGGCGCCGACGGCGCCGTGCACCGGCTGGCCGAGCAGCCCAAGGAGGCCGTCGCCGACGCGGTCTGGGACCTCGTCCGCCAGCGACTGCCGTTGCCTTCCTGACGGTTGGTCAGCACGTTTTAAGAGGGTCACGGCGTAACGAGGACGGTTAAACTGCCGCCGAGCGACCTTTAGAAGTCTTCACATGCTTAGGAGTGCCGTGACACGTCTCTTCACGTCCGAATCGGTCACGGAGGGCCACCCGGACAAGATCGCCGACCAGATCAGTGACGGCATTCTCGACGCCCTGCTCGCCCAGGACCCGCACAGCCGGGTCGCGGTGGAGACGTTGATCACCACGGGCCAGGTGCACGTGGCGGGCGAGGTGACCACGAAGGCGTACGCCGACATCCCGACCATCGTCCGCGAGACCATCCTCGGCATCGGCTACGACTCGTCGAAGAAGGGCTTCGACGGCGCGTCCTGCGGCGTCAGCGTGTCCATCGGCGCCCAGTCGCCGGACATCGCCCAGGGCGTCGACAACGCCTTCGAGCTGCGTACCGGCGGGTCGGAGAGCGCGCTGGACGCGCAGGGCGCCGGCGACCAGGGCATGATGTTCGGCTTCGCCTGCTCGGAGACGCCCGAGCTGATGCCGCTGCCGATCGCGCTGGCGCACCGGCTGTCCCGCCGGCTCGCCGCGGTGCGCAAGGACGGTACGGTTCCCTACCTGCGGCCGGACGGCAAGACCCAGGTGACGATCGAGTACGACGGGCTGCGCCCGGTCCGGCTCGACACCGTGGTCGTGTCCAGCCAGCACGCGGCGGACATCTCGCTGGAGTCGCTGCTCACCCCGGACATCCGGGACCACGTCATCGCCCCCGAGCTGGAGGGCCTCGGCCTGGACACCGAGGGCTACCGGCTGCTGGTGAACCCGACCGGGCGGTTCGAGATCGGCGGCCCGATGGGCGACGCCGGCCTGACCGGCCGGAAGATCATCGTGGACACGTACGGCGGATACGCCCGGCACGGCGGCGGCGCGTTCTCCGGCAAGGACCCGTCGAAGGTCGACCGGTCGGCCGCGTACGCGATGCGCTGGGTGGCCAAGAACGTGGTCGCCGCCGGGCTGGCCGAGCGGTGCGAGGCGCAGGTCGCGTACGCGATCGGCAAGGCGCACCCGGTGAGCCTGTTCATCGAGACGTTCGGCACCGAGACCGTGCCGGTCGCCTCGATCGAGAAGGCCGTGGCCGAGGTGTTCGACCTGCGTCCGGCCGCCATCATCCGGGACCTGCACCTGCTGCGCCCGATCTACCAGCAGACCGCCGCGTACGGCCACTTCGGCCGGGAGCTGCCGGAGCTGACCTGGGAGGGCACCGACCGGGCCGCCGACCTCAAGTCGGCCGCGGGAGCCTGACCGCCACCACGCGCCGCGACCGGCGACCCGCACCGGGGTCGCCGGTCGCGCGCGTCTGCGTGGACGTCCCGCTGCCGCACCTCGACCGCCCGTTCGACTACCTGGTGCCCGAGGCGCTCGACGCCGACGCCCGGGCCGGGGTGCGGGTGAAGGTGCGGTTCGCCGGGCAACTCGTCGACGGCTGGCTGCTGGAGCGCGCCGAGTCGTCCGAGCACCCGAAGCTCGCGTACCTGGAAAAGGTCGTCTCCCCGGTGCCGGTGCTCTCCCCGGAGGTGGCCCGGCTGGCCCGCGCGGTCGCCGACAGGTACGCGGGCAGCCTGGCCGACGTGCTCCGGCTCGCGGTGCCGCCCCGGCACGCCCGCGCCGAGAAGGCAGTCACGGACGCCGCCGCGCCGTCCACCGACGGGCCCGCACCCGACGGCGGTCAAGCGCCCGCCGAGAGCACCGCGTCCGCCCGGGCGGAGGTGGACCCGCGCGGCTGGCGGGACTACCCGGCCGGGACGGCGCTGCTGCGCGCGCTCACCGACGGCCGGCCCGCCCGCGCGGTCTGGTCCGCGTTGCCGGGGGAGGACTGGGCCGACCGGTACGCCGACGCGGTCGCCGCCACTGTGGCCGGCGGCCGGGGCGCGGTGGTCGTGGTGGCCGACGCCCGCGACCTGGACCGCCTCGACGCCGCCCTGACCGCCGTGCTCGGCGCGGGACGGCACGTACGCCTCACCGCCGCCGACGGCCCGGCCCGCCGCTACCGGGCCTTCCTCGCCGCCCGCGCGGGCGAGGCCGACGTGGTGATCGGCACCCGGGCGGCGATGTTCGCCCCGGTGCGGCGGCTCGGCCTGGTGGCGATCTGGGACGACGGCGACGACCTGCACGCCGAGCCCCGCGCGCCCTACCCGCACGCCCGGGACGTGCTGCTCACCCGGGCGCGGCTCGGTGAGGCCGCCGCGCTGGTCGGCGGTTACGCGCGTACCGCGGAGGCGCAGTTGCTGGTGGAGACCGGCTGGGCGCGCGAGGTGACGGCCGACCGGGCGGTGGTGCGCGCGCGTACCCCGGCCATGGCGCCCACCGGCGACGACCCGCAACTGGCCCGCGATCCCGGCGCGGCCTCGGCGCGGCTGCCGAGCCTGGCCTGGAGCACCGCCCGGGACGCGCTGCGCGCGGACCTGCCGGTGCTGGTGCAGGTGCCTCGCCGGGGCTACGTGCCGTCGGTGGCCTGCGCCGACTGCCGCGCCCCGGCCCGCTGCCCGCACTGCGCCGGGCCGCTCGCCCTGCCCTCGGCGCGGGGCACACCCGCCTGCCGCTGGTGCGGCCGGGTGGCCGCCGCGTACGCCTGCCCGGAGTGCGGCGGGCGGCGGCTGCGCGCCTCGGTGACCGGCGCCCGGCGGACCGCCGAGGAGCTGGGCCGGGCGTTCCCCGGCGTGCCGGTGCGCACCTCGGGGCGCGAGGAGGTGCTGGCGAGCGTGCCGGGCGGTGCCGGGCTGGTCATCGCCACCCCGGGCGCCGAGCCGGTCGCCGAGGGCGGCTACGGCGCGGTGCTGCTGCTCGACTCGTGGGCGCTGCTGACCCGGGCCGACCTGCGGGCCGGCGAGGAGGCGTTGCGGCGGTGGATGGCCGCCGCCGCGCTGGCCCGGCCCGGTACGGCGGGCGGCCGGGTGGTGGTGGTCGCCGACGGCGCGCTGGCCCCGGTGCAGGCGCTGCTGCGCTGGGACTCCGCGTGGTTCGCCGCCCGGGAACTGGCCGAGCGGCGGGAGCTGGGCTTCCCGCCCGCCGTGCGGATGGCGAGCGTCACCGGCGCGGCCGGGGCGGTGGCCGACCTGCTCGCCGGCGCCCGGCTGCCGGGCGACGCCGAGGTGCTCGGCCCGGTGCCGGCCGACGAGGGCCGGGAGCGGATGCTGGTACGGGTGCCCCGGTCCCGGGCAGTCGCGCTGGCCGAGGCGCTGCACGCCGCCGCCGGGCAGCGCAGCGCCCGCAAGGCGCCTGACCCGGTGCGGCTCCAGGTCGATCCGCTCACCCTGTTCTGACAGACGGACGCGAGCGGCGTGACGGTGCGCACGCGCGCCCTCGCGCACGGTCGTGAGCTGGGGTTTGCCGCACACCTGGTCCGGCAATCGAGTAGCGGGCGGTGATAGCATCGCCCGTCATGCCCAGCCGCGCGGTTTCCCCGCGCGGGACGCGGCGCGGCGGGTGCCAGAGCACGTCGGGCCGACACTCGATGTCGTCAGTCAGCCGGTGAGCAGGGGTGGACCAGTCGTGACCGTTCGTCAGTCGATCGTCTTCAACGGTGACCTCGGCAGTGGCAAGAGCACCGTCTCGGTCGAGATCGCCAAGCGGCTCGGGCTGCGCCGCGTCAGCGTCGGCGACCTCTACCGCCAGATGGCCCAGGAGCGGCAGATGACCGCCCTCCAGCTCAACCTGCACGCCGAGCTGGACCAGGCTGTCGACGGCTACGTCGACCAGCTCCAGCGCGACATCGCCGCCTCGGGCGAGTCCCTGGTCATGGACTCCCGCCTGGCCTGGCACTTCTTCACCGACGCGCTCAAGGTGCACATGATCACCGAGCCGAGCGAGGCGGCCCGGCGGGTGCTGGCCCGCCCGTCCGGCCCGGCCGAGAGCTACACCTCGCTGGAGGAGGCGCGGACCAAGCTGCGCGAGCGCAGCGAGAGCGAGCGCGGCCGGTTCATCGTCCGGTACGGCGTCGACAAGGCCCGCCTGCGCAACTACGACCTGGTCTGCGACACCACCCGGGCCAACCCGGAGCAGGTCATCTCGCACGTCATCGACGTCTACGAGGGCCGCCTCGGCGCGGACGTGCTGCGTGCCGGCCGGCCGCTGCTGCTGCTCGACCCGAACCGGGTGTACCCCACCGAGGACGTGTCGACGCTGCGCGGCCTCTGGGACGCCGACGCCGCCGCCGAGGCGGCCGACAGCGGCGACGAGCCGGAGCCGCTGAGCATCGGCTACACCGGCGAGTACTTCTTCGTCGTCGACGGGCACCGGCGGCTCAGCGCGGCCGTGCGCGCCGGCCTGCCGATGGTCGCGGCCCGGCTGGTCGCCGAGGTGGACGAGCCGGTGGTCGGCGGGATCAGCGCCGTCGACTACTTCACCGCGCAGGCCCGGCCGGGGCTGATCCACGACTGGGAGGACGCCCACGGCATCACCCTGCCGCTGCCGGAGCACGCGCTGCTCGGCGGCGGCCCGGTGCTCGCCGGGGAGCCGGGCGCCGGCGCCTGACCGCGCGGGGACACCGCCACCTCGCCGGCACGGGTTCACCCGGCCCGGCGGGCCGGAGCATGATGAAGGCCTCCGATGCCTGGGGAGGCGGAATCGTGGATCCCACCGACGCGCTCGCGCTGCTGATGTCCCCCGAGGGTCGCATCGACCCCTATCCGACGTACGAGCGGCTGCGCGCGCACGGCCCGGTG
The DNA here is from genome assembly GCF_040649715.1 of Micromonospora sp. NPDC048887. Classification (NCBI taxonomy): domain Bacteria; kingdom Bacillati; phylum Actinomycetota; class Actinomycetes; order Micromonosporales; family Micromonosporaceae; genus Micromonospora; species Micromonospora sp. NPDC048887. Next base: position 378,239 of record NZ_JBEZGA010000004.1, read on the forward strand.
GTCCAGGCCGGGCCGGTCTTCTACGTGGTCACCGGCTACGCCGAGGCCGACGCGATCCTGCGCGACCCCCGGTTCGGGGTGATGGACGACGCGCTGCGCGACCAGTTCATGCCGGGCTGGCGGGAGAGTCCAGCGGTGATGTCGATCTCCCGGTCGATGCTGCGCACCAACCCGCCCGACCACAGCCGGATGCGGCGGCTGGCCGCGGGCGCGTTCACCCCGCGCCGGATCGCCGCCATGCGCGACGTGGTGCGGGCACAGGCCGACGAACTGGTCGACGCGATGCTCGCCGCCGACGAGCCGGTCGACTTCATGACCGCGTTCGCGTACCCGCTGCCGGTCGGGGTGATCTGCGCGCTGCTCGGCGTGCCGGCGGCGGACCGGCCGCTGTTCCGGCGCTGGGCCACCGACCTGACCGGCGTGCTCGAGCCGGAGATCACCGCCGACGAGCTGGCGGTGGCCGACCGGGGCGCGGCGGAGCTGCGCGCCTACTTCACCGAGCTGGTGGCGGCCCGCCGCCGCGCGCCGGCCGACGACCTCACCACCGCGCTGGTCCAGGCACACGACGGCGGTGACCGGCTCTCCGGCGACGAGCTGCTGGCCAACCTGATCGTGCTGCTGGTGGCGGGCTTCGAGACCACCACCAACCTGCTCGGCAACGGCCTGGTGGCGCTGCTGGAGCATCCGCGCGCCGCGGCGGCCCTGCGCGAGCGGTCCGACCTCGCGCCCGCCTACGTCGACGAGCTGCTGCGCTACGACTCGCCGGTGCAGCTCACCTCGCGGATGAGCACCGCGCCGTCCCGGTACGGCGACGTCGACCTGCCGCCGGAGAGCTGGGTCATCGTGCTGCTCGGCGCGGCCAACCGCGATCCCCGCCGCTATCCCGATCCGGCCCGCTTCGACCCGTGGCGGGCGCAGAGCGCGCCGCTGTCCTTCGGCGCCGGGCCGCACTACTGCCTCGGCGCGGCGCTGGCCCGGCTGGAGGCGCAGGTGGCGTTCCCGCTGCTGCTGCGCCGGCTGCCGGAGCTGGCCCTCGCGGGCCGGCCCGAACGGCGGGTCCGGCTCACCCTGCGTGGCCACGCCACGATGCCGGTGCGCGTGGGCCGGGAGGCGTCCCCGGTCACCGTTGCCGGTACGCCACCCGGGGCGGCCGGGCCGACTCCGTAGACTGGACGCGCATCGTTCGACCCAGACAAGGAGCCACGCCGAGTGACCGTCCAGCCCATCCGTCTGTTCGGCGATCCGGTGCTGCGCACGCCGGCCGACCCGGTCGTCGACTTCGACGCCGAGCTGCGCAAGCTGATCGCCGACCTGACCGACACGATGCGCGAGCAGAGCGGTGCCGGCCTGGCCGCGCCGCAGCTCGGGGTGGGCCTGCGGGTGTTCACCTTCGACGTCGACGACGTCCTCGGCCACCTGGTCAACCCGGTGCTGGAGTTCCCCGACGAAGAGGAGCAGGACGGCCCGGAGGGCTGCCTGTCCATCCCCGGGCTCTACTTCGACACCAAGCGCCGGCAGAACGTGATCGCCAAGGGCTTCAACGGCTACGGCGATCCGTTGCAGATCGTCGGCACCGGCCTGATGGCCCGCTGCGTGCAGCACGAGACCGACCACCTCGACGGCGTCCTCTTCGTCGACCGGCTCGACCCGGCCGGCCGCAAGGAGGCCATGAAGGCGATCCGCCAGGCCGAGTGGTACGACCAGGCCGCCCCGCCGACGGTCAAGCTCAGCCCGCACGCCGCCGGCAACCCGTTCGGCCTGGGGCGGTGACCCGGATGCGCCTTGTCTTCGCCGGCACGCCGGCTGTCGCCGTACCGGCCCTGGACGCGATCGCCGCCTCCGGGCACGAGCTGCTCGCCGTGGTCACCCGCCCCGACGCCCCGGCCGGTCGTGGCCGTGGGCTGGTCCGCTCGCCCGTGGGCGCGTGGGCCGACGCGCACGGCGTCGAGGTGCTCACCCCGGCCCGTCCGCGCGAGCCGGAGTTCCTCGACCGGCTGCGCGAGCTGGCGCCGGACTGCGTACCGGTGGTCGCCTACGGCGCGCTGGTGCCGCCGGTGGCGCTGGAGATCCCCCGGCACGGCTGGATCAACCTGCACTTCTCGCTGCTGCCCGCCTGGCGCGGCGCCGCGCCCGTGCAGCACGCCGTGCTGCACGGTGACGAGCTGACCGGGGCCAGCGTCTTCGAGCTGGAGGAGGGGCTGGACACCGGCCCGGTCTACGGCACCGTCACCGACGAGATCCGCCCCGCCGACACCTCCGGCGACCTGCTGGAACGGCTCGCGCACTCCGGTGCCGGGCTGCTGGTCGCCGTGCTGGACGCGATCGGCGCCGGCACCGCCCGGGCCGTGCCGCAGCCCGCCGACGGCGTCTCGCTCGCCCCGAAGCTGACGGTGGAGGACGCCCGGGTCCGCTGGGGCGACCCCGCGTTCGCTGTCGACCGGCGCATCCGCGCCTGCACGCCCGCGCCCGGCCCGTGGACCACGTTCCGCGACGACCGGGTCAAGCTCGGCCCGGTCACCCCGCTGCCCGAGGGCCCGGAGCTGAAGCCGGGGGAGTTGCACGTGGAGAAGTCCGGCGTGCTCGTCGGCACCGCCACCACGCCGGTGCGCCTCGGCGAGGTGCGCGCCGCCGGCAAGAAGGCGATGCCCGCCGGCGACTGGGCGCGGGGCGCCCGGGTCACCGCGGGCGAGGTGTTCGCGTGACGGGGCCGTCGCGTCCGGACCGGCCCGCCGGGGACGAGCGCTCCCGGGGGTACGCCGACCGGCCCGGCTCCGAGCGGCCCGGCTCCGAGCGACCTGGCGGCGACCGGTTCGGCGACCGTGAGCGCGGCGCCCGGCAGCCTTCCGACCGGCCCGCCGCGGACCGGCGTGCCGGCGACCGGTTCGGCGGTGACCGTGAGCGCGGTGACCGGCGGGGCGGGGACCGGCCCGGCGTCGACCGGCGCGGCGGCGACCGGTTCGGTGGGGACCGGCGGGGCGGGCGCCCGGTCCGTCCGGCCGTCGACCTGCCCCGGCAGATCGCCTACGAGGCGATCGCCGCGGTGCACCGCGACGACGCGTACGCCAACCTGGTGCTCCCGGCGATGCTGCGCGAGGCCGGCCTGTCCGGCCGGGACGCCGCGTTCGCCACCGAGCTGACCTACGGCACGCTGCGGCACACCGGCACCCTCGACGCGATCGTCACCGACGCGGCCGGGCGGGACGTGCAGCGCATCGACCCGCCGGTGCGCGACGCGCTGCGGCTCGGGGCGTACCAGATCCTGCACACCCGGGTGCCCCCGCACGCGGCGGTGTCGTCGACTGTGGACCTGGTCCGGTCCGTCGGGCCGGGTGCCACCGGGTTCGCCAACGCGGTGCTCCGCGAGATCACCACCCGGGACGCCGACGCCTGGGTGGCCAAGCTCGCCCCGGCGCCGGAGACCGACCCGATCGGGCACCTCGCGCTGGCGTACAGCCATCCGCAGTGGATCGTGCGGTCGTTCGCCGAGGCGCTCGGCGGCGACATGGGTGAGACGACCCGGCTGCTCATCGAGGACAACGAGCGCCCGCCGGTGCACCTGTGCGCCCGGCCGGGCCTGGCCGATCCGGTGGCGCTCGCCGACGAGGTGGGCGGCGCCCCCGGCGCGTTCTCGCCGTACGCGGTCTATCTGCCCGGCGGCGCGCCGGGTGACCTGGCGGCGGTGGCCGACGGCCGCGCGCACGTCCAGGACGAGGGTTCCCAGTTGGTGGCGGACGCGCTGGCGGCGGCCCCGCTGGACGGTCCGGACGGCCGCTGGCTGGACCTGTGTGCCGGTCCGGGCGGCAAGTCGGGCCTGCTCGGCGCGCTCGCCGCGATCCGTGGCGCGCGGCTCACCGCGGTCGAGGTGGCCGAGCACCGGGCCCGACTGGTGGAGCAGGCGACCCGTGGGCTGCCGGTGACGGTGCTGCACACCGACGGACGCACGGTGGGCGGCGACCCGAAGCTGCCGGAGGCCCACTTCGACAGGGTGCTCGTGGACGCGCCGTGCACCGGGCTGGGCGCGCTGCGCCGCCGCCCGGAGTCGCGGTGGCGCCGCCAGCCGTCGGACCTGCCGCCGCTGACCCGGTTGCAGCGCGAACTGCTCACCGCCGCGCTGCGGGCGGTCCGGCCGGGCGGCGTGGTGGCGTACGTGACGTGTTCGCCGCACGTGGTGGAGACGCACGTGACGGTGACCGAGGCGGCCCGGCGGTGCGGTTTCGCCGTCGACTTCGTCGACGCGCGTCCGCTGCTGCCGGCCGGCATGCCGGGCCTGGGTGACGGCCCCACGGTGCAGCTGTGGCCGCACCGCCACGGCACCGACGCCATGTTCCTGGCGGTCCTGCGCCGGGCCTGACCCACACCTCTCGCAGTCGATCAAGGAGTTCGTGTTCCCGGGCCGTGCCCGGACACGAACTCCTTGATCACCATGCGGAGAAATGGGGAGGGATGGAGCGTGTGCGGCATCCCGGTGGGCAGAGGGGGTCGGTGGGATGTGACAGCCCGTTGACTGCGTGATCGATGCATGTAACTGTTTCGACCACCGGTCCCGGCACCCCGCCCGCCGAACCCCCACGAGGAGTCTCCATGAGACGCAGAACGCCGACCACGAGCCTCGCGCTCGCCCTCGTCGCCACCCTGACGACGGCGAGCCTGGCCGGCACCGCCTCCGCCGCGCCCGCCCCGGCCGCCCCCGCCCCGGCCGTCGCCGCGCTCGCCGCGCCGGACGTCTCGCTGAGCAACGTCCAGGCCCACCTCACCCAGTTCAACTCCATCGCCACCAGCAACGGCGGCAACCGGCGGGCCGGCTCGGCCGGCTACACGGCGTCGGTCAACTACGTCAAGAGCAAGCTCCAGGCCGCCGGCTACACGGTCACCGAGCAGAACTGCTCCACCTGCACCTACCCGGGCAACAACCTGATCGCCGAGTGGCCGCAGGGCCCGTCCGACCAGGTCGTCATGTTCGGCGCCCACCTGGACGGCGTCGCCGCCGGCCCCGGCATCAACGACAACGGCTCCGGCTCGGCCACGCTGCTGGAGAACGCCCTGGTGCTCGCCGCGCAGAACCCGACCATGACCAAGCGGGTCCGGTTCGCCTGGTGGAACGGCGAGGAGCAGGGCCTGCAGGGCTCCAAGCACTACGTCAACCAGCTCAGCTCCACCCAGCGCGGCTACATCAAGGGCTACTACAACTTCGACATGGTGGGCTCGCCGAACGGCGGCTACTTCATCAACCGGATCACCTCGGCCACCGCCGCCCCGCTGAAGGCGTACTGGGACTCGTTCGGCATCTCGCCGGAGGAGAACACCGAGGGGCAGGGCCGCTCGGACGACTACTCGTTCGCCAACGCCGGCATCCAGACCTCCGGCTACGCGGCCGGCGCCAGCTACACCAAGACCTCGGCGCAGGCCAGCAAGTGGGGCGGCACCGCGGGCGCGGCGTACGACGGGTGCTACCACCGCTCCTGCGACAACACCAGCAACATCAACACGACCATCCTCAACCGGGCCGCGGACGGCGTGGCGTACACGATCTGGGCGCTCGCGGTCGGCGGCGGCACGCCGACGAACGACTTCTCCGTCTCGGTGAGCCCCACCTCCGGCAGCGTCGCCCGGGGCGGCTCCACCACCGCCACTGTCAGCACCGCCACCACCGCCGGCAGCGCGCAGACCGTGGCGCTGTCCGCCAGCGGCGCCCCGAGCGGCGTCTCGGTGAGCTTCAGCCCGTCCTCGGTCACCTCGGGCGGCTCGGCCACCATGACCGTCACCGCCTCGTCGTCGGCCACCACCGGCACGTTCACCCTCACCGTGACCGGCACCGGCTCGGCCACCCGCACCGCCAGCTACACGATCACCGTGACCGGCGGCAGCGGCGGCTGCACCGGGGGCCAGCTCATCGGCAACAGCAGCTTCGAGTCCGGCACCGCGCCGTGGACGGCCAGCTCCGGCGTGATCACCAACAGCTCCAGCCAGGCGGCCCGCACCGGGTCGTACAAGGCGTGGATGAACGGGTACGGCTCCTCGCGTACCGAGTCGCTGTCCCAGTCGGTCACGCTGCCGGCCGGGTGCAGCAGCTACACGTTCTCGTTCTGGCTGCACATCGACACGGCCGAGACAACCACCTCGACCGCGTACGACAAGCTGACCGTGCAGGTCGGTTCGACCACGCTGGCCACGTACTCGAACCTGAACAAGGCCACCGGCTACACCCAGCGCACCTTCAACCTGGCCGCGTACGCCGGTCAGACGGTCACGCTGAAGTGGACCGGGGTCGAGGACGCCTCGTTGCAGACCAGCTTCGTCGTTGACGACGTGACGCTGCAGGTCGGCTGAGCGGTACCGGGCGGGGTGGGCGAGCGTGCCCGCCCCGCCCGGGCCTCAGTTGATCGGCAGCGCCTTGGCGCCAGCGCCCTTGACCGAGCGGGTCAGCGCCCGCCCGGAGACCCACAGGAAGCACTGCACCCCCCGGTCGCCGTCGCGCCACTGCTCCTCGTACGGGTGGTAGATGATGGTGCCGGCCCGGTACTGCATGTTGCCGTCGTTCGGCAGCCCGGCGTACTTGGCGATCAGGCCGCGGCAGGCCTTGTGCGTCCGCAGCGACGTGCGGTCGAACTCCGCGTAGCTGATGTCCGGCGCCTGGTAGACGCCGACGAACTCGGCGTGGTGCTTGCTCGTGCAGGCCACCGGCCGCATCGACTGCACCTCGTTCTTGCTCAGCTTCGGGTTGAAACAGCCGAGCGCGAGCTTGGAGCCGGGCTTCAGCGCGCCCCGCAGGCTGCCGGTGCGCTGCGACACGGCGCCCTCGTCCAGATCGGTGATCTCCGCGACGTCGCAGCGGTACCAGCGGGCGCCGCCGGACCACGCGAGCGCCGAGGGGAGGACCACGGCCAGGCGCAGCCGCCCGCCGCGCCAGTCCCCGCCGACGGCCCGGGTGACCTGGCGGGCGCAGTCGGCGTGCGCGGCACGCATTCCCGCCGAACCGGTACGCGGGGGCGCGGAACGCTCCGCCTCCGCGCCGGTCATCGTGCCGACGTGCAGCGTCTCGGTGCGGTGCGGGGTGGCGCAGTCGACCGGCTGGTAGCCGCTGAGGTAGCCGACGTCGGCGACCGTGGGATGGCAGGCCCCGGACTTCGGCACGAAACCGACCGGCGCGGCGAACGCGGGCCAGTCGTCGACCAGGTCGCGGTCCACCCCGGCCGGCGCCGCGCAGCCGCCGAGCGCCAGCGTCAGCGCCGCGCCCACGGTGACCGCCACCCACCATCGCCGCATCCCGACCGACCTCCCCGCGCGTCCGGCGCCGTCCGGTCACCCGGTACGCCTCGGCGGTGCAGCATACGGCAGCCGTTCAGGTGACAGGGAGTCCCTCGGGTCCGGCGCCGCGCACCGAGCGGTTCAGCTTGCGGTCGTCGCTCCACAGGAAACAGCGCACGCCCCGGTCGCCCTCCTCCCACTCCCGCTGCGACGGCGGGTAGAAGATGGACCCGGCCCGGTAGGGCAGTTCGGCGTTGTCCGGCACCTCGGCGAACGCGGCGATGAGCGTCATGCAGCGCCGGTGCGTGGCGGGCGCGCCCCGGGTGAACTCCGCCCAGCTCATGTCGCGTTCCTCGTACACGCCGACGAACTCCGCCCGGTGCGGTTCGGTGCACAGCACCGGGGCCATGTAGTTGAGGTTCTGGCCGATCAGTTTCGGGTCGAAACACCTGTGCAGCAGCGGGTTGTCGCCGACGAGCGCGCCGCGCAGGCTGCCGACCCGGTTGACCGGGCGGGTGTTGTCGATGCTGTCGGTCTCGGCCAGGTCGCAGCGGAACCAGCGGGCGCCGGACGTCCAGGCGGTGACTGTCGGCAGCGCGATGTTCAGGGTCAGCCGGGCGGCCCGCCAGTCCCCGCCGATCATCTCCCGGGCCCGCTGGTCGCACTCGGCGCGCGCGGTGCGCAGCGCCGGGGAGCCGGGTTCCGGGCGTACGCCCCGCGCCGCCGCGCCGGAGAAGCGGCCGACGTGCACGGTCTCGGCCAGGTGGCTGCCCGCGCAGTTCACCGTCTCGTACGTGGCGGCGGCGACCACTGTGCTCAGCCGCGGCAGGCACGCCTCGGTCGCCGGGACGAACAGTTGCGGCGCCGGCAGCGCCGCCCAGTCGTCGATCAGGTCGCCGTCGGCCCGGTGTGTCTGAGCGCAGCCCGCGAGCACCGCGGTCGCGGCGCCGGCCAGCGCGAGCACGAGGAGCCACCGTCGCATCGTCCGCCCCTTCCGGGAGAGATGGCAGCCGGTCGACACAGGCCCGACCGGCGTCCCCCGCGCCCGGGCGTGCAGCATACGTGACCGTCCCTGTAGGAGTTTCGTCATCTTTCAATCGATCGGCCAGTCACGGGCGACTATTCGTGCCGACTTTCTCTCCGGACGGCCGGATTGTGCACCGCGGGTGACGGCGGGGTGACCGATGGTCGTTCCGGGAGGCGTGCCGCGACCTCCGGATCATCGCGTTCGTACACTGGCCCGGTGACCGTACCGCCGCCGATCGTCGCGCCCAGCATCCTGGCCGCCGATTTCGCCCGCCTCGCCGACGAGGTCCGTGCCGTGGAGTCCGCCGCCGACTGGCTGCACGTGGACGTCATGGACAACCACTTCGTGCCGAACCTGACCATCGGGCTGCCCGTGGTGCAGAGCCTGCGCGCCGTCACCGGGATCCCGTTCGACGTGCACCTGATGATCACCGACCCGCGCCGCTGGGCGCCCGGGTACGCCGACGCCGGGGCGTACAACGTCACGTTCCACGCCGAGGCGTGCGACGACCCGGTGGCGCTGGCCAAGGACCTGCGTTCGGCCGGGGCGAAGGCGGGGCTGGCGATCGACCGGGACACCCCGATCGAGCCGTACCTGGAGCTGCTGCCGAGCTTCGACACGCTACTGATCATGACGATCAAGGCCGGCTTCGGCGGCCAGCGTTTCCTGCCGCACCTGCTGGACAAGGTGCGCGCGGCCCGCCGGCACGTCGACAGCGGGCACCTGGAGCTGCGCATCGAGGTCGACGGGGGCATCGCCGCGGACACCATCGAGCAGGCCGCCGAGGCCGGCGCCGACGCGTTCGTCGCGGGCACCGCCGTCTACGGCGCCGACGACCCCGCGGAGGCCGTACGCCGCCTGCGGGGCCTGGCGGAACGTGCGATGACCGGGGCCTGAGATGGACCCGGCCGGCGAGCGACCCGACGTGATCCTCGTCGTCGACGACGACGAGGACATCGCCCGCTTCGTCGAGTTCAATCTGCGCCTGCACGGCTTCGAGGTGCTGCACGCCGCCGACGGCCAGGAGGCGCTGGAGATCATCGAGCGGCAGCGGCCCGACCTCGCAGTGGTCGACCTGATGATGCCGCGCGTCGACGGGCTGGAGCTGACCCGGCGGCTGCGCGCCGACCCGATGACCTCGGCCCTGCCGGTGATCATGCTCACCGCCAAGGGGATGACCCAGGACAAGGTCAACGGGCTCAGCGTCGGCGCCGACGACTACCTGGTCAAGCCGTTCGACACGCTGGAGCTGGTGGCCCGGGTCAACTCCACGCTGCGGCGCAACAAGGAGTTCCGGGAGGTCTCGCCGCTGACCGGCCTGCCCGGCAACAGCCGGATCCGGCGGGAGATCAGCGACCGGGTACGCAACGGCGCCGACTACGCCGTCGGCTACATCGACATCGACCGGTTCAAGAGCGTCAACGACCGGTACGGCTTCGTGCGCGGCGACGAGTTCATCTCGGCCCTGGCCCGCAGCCTGCACCGGGCGGTGGTGTCGATCGGGGTGCCGCCGGCGTTCCTCGGTCACGTCGGCGGCGACGACTTCGTCATCGTCTGCACCCCCAGCCAGGTCCGGCCGCTGACCAGCCGGGCCGTCGTCGACTTCGAGAAGGCCGCGGACGCGCTCTACGACCCCACCGACCGGGAACGCGGCTTCGTGGAGCTGAAGGACCGGCGGGGCAACATCCGCCGCGCCGCGCTCGTCACGCTCTCCATCGGCGTGTCGCTCTCCGATTCCGGCAAGCGGTTCACCGACCCGCTGGAGGCGATCGCGGTGGCTTCGGAGATGAAGACGGTGGCCAAGAGCCAGCCCGGCTCGTACGTGGCGGTGGACCGCCGCCGCGGCGTTACGTGATCGTGCGGTCCTGCTGTGAGGTAGCTCGCCTCTGTGGCGCGCGCCGCGGTGGAACGTGTAAGACTTCCCGTATACCCACCACGCGCTGGCGGGGCTCGGTGAAATTCCGAACCGGCGGTGATCCACGGTCCGACCGTGGTAAGCCCGCGACCCGGACGGCTTCGGCCGGACGGTGGACCTGGTGAGAATCCGGGGCCGACGGTTGGGGTGCGGCTCGTCCGCCCCCAGACAGTCCGGATGGGAGACAGCGCGCGGAACGGGGGAGGCCCCTGCCGGCCGCTGAGCACCCTCAGCCGCCGCCCGGGCTCCCCGGGGTCGGCGTAGCCGTCCCCGGGTCTCTCCGCCGCCGCGTGTCCGCGGCTCTCGTGGCCGTCGTCTCCCGACCCGCCCGCGCGTGACCGGCGAGCGGGAGGACAGGCGGCCATGGCGAGCGTCTCCGTCGACGAGGCGATGCGTCGTGCCATCGACCTGGCCGCGCGCGGTCTCGGCACCACGAGCCCCAACCCGGTGGTCGGCTGCGTGCTGCTCGACGCCGACGGCGAGGTCGTCGGCGAGGGCTTCCACGCGTACGCCGGCGGCCCGCACGCGGAGATCGTCGCGCTGGCCCAGGCCGGCACCCGGGCCCGTGGCGGCACCGCCGTGGTCACGCTGGAGCCCTGCGACCACACCGGCCGCACCGGCCCGTGCAGCCACGCGCTCATCGCCGCCGGGGTGTCCCGCGTGGTGATCGCGGTGCCCGACCCCAACCCGGTCGCCTCCGGCGGGGCGGCCACGCTGCGCGCCGCCGGGGTCCAGGTCGCGCTGGGGGTACGCGCGCAGGAGGCCGAGGCCGGCAACGTCGCGTGGCTCACCTCGATGCGCCGCGGCTGGCCGTACCTGATCTGGAAGTACGCGGCCACGCTCGACGGGCGCTCCGCCGCCGCCGACGGGACCAGCATGTGGATCACCTCCGAGGCGGCCCGGATCGACGTGCACGCGCTGCGCGGCACCGTCGACGCGGTGCTCGCCGGGGTGGGCACCGTGCTCGCCGACGACCCGCGCCTGACCGCCCGCAACCTGCGTGACGGCACCATGGCCATCCGGCAGCCGCTGCGGGTGGTGGTGGACAGCTCGGGGCGTACCCCGGCCGACGCCCGCGTGCGCGACGGCGCCGCCCGCACCTGGGTGGCCACCGCCGCGGAGGTCGGCGCCGGGCCGGACGGCCGGGTCGACCTGGCGGCGCTGCTCGCGGAGCTGCACCACCGGGGCGTGCGGGCCGCGCTGCTGGAGGGCGGTCCCACGCTGGCCGGCGCGTTCCTCGCCGCCGGCCTGGTCGACAAGATCGTCGGGTACGTCGCGCCGAAGCTGCTCGGCGCCGGTCCCACCGCGCTGCTCGACGCCGGCGTGACGACAATCGCCGACGCCATCGACCTGGAGATCACCGACGTTACGCGGGTCGGTCCCGACCTGCGGATCACCGCGCTGCCCCGGAAGAGGGAGGCCTGACATGTTCACCGGCATCGTCGAGGAGCTGGGCGAGATCGTCCGGAGCACCGAGACCGGCGACGACTCCGCGCTGGTCGCGATCCGCGGCCCGCTCGTCACCTCGGACGCCCGGCACGGCGACTCCATCGCCGTGAACGGCGTCTGCCTCACCGTGGTCGACGTCGACGGCGGCGTGTTCACCGCCGACGTGATGGGCGAGACGCTGCGCCGCACCGCGCTCGGGGCACTGCGCCCCGGCGACCCGGTCAACCTGGAACGCGCCGCCGCGCTTAACAGCCGGCTCGGCGGGCACCTGGTGCAGGGCCACGTCGACGGCGTCGGCGAGGTCGTCGCCCGGGAGCCGGCCGCGCAGTGGGAGACGGTGCGGTTCCGGCTGCCCGCCGGGCTGGCCCGGTACGTGGTGGAGAAGGGCTCGATCACCGTCGACGGCGTGTCGCTGACCGTGGCGGAGGCCGGCGACGACTGGTTCTCCGTCGGGCTGATCCCCACCACGCTCAAGCTCACAGTGCTCGGCACGAAGCAGGTCGGCGACCCGGTCAACCTGGAGGTGGACGTGCTGGCCAAGTACGTCGAGCGGCTGCTCGGCGACCGCGGCGCGGGGAGCGTGCGGTGATGGGCCCGCTCGGCTGGCTGCTCGACGCCCAGGTGCACGTGGCCGGTTCGCCGGTGCTGGTCCGGGAGATCGTCGGCAACGGCTTCGGGCTCGCCTCGGCGCTGCTCGGGCTGCGCCGGGTGGTCTGGGCCTGGCCGGTCGGCATGATCGGCAACGCGCTGCTGCTCACCGTGTTCCTCGGCGGCGTCTTCGTCACCCCGCAGGCGCACGACCTCTACGGCCAGGCCGGCCGGCAGGTCTTCTTCTTCGCCGTCAGCGTGTACGGCTGGTGGCGCTGGTCGCGCAACCGCCGAGCCGGCGGCGGGCACGAGCCGGCCGTGGTGCCGCGCTGGGCCACCTGGCCGGAACGGCTCGGCCTGCTCGTGGCCGCCGCCGTCGGCACCGCCGCCGCGTACCCGGTGCTGGCCGCGCTGGGCTCGTGGGGCCCGCTGCCGGACGCCTGGATCCTGGTCGGCAGCCTGCTCGCCACCTACGGCATGGCCCGCGGCTGGGTCGAGTTCTGGCTGATCTGGATCGCCGTCGACGCGGTCGGCGTGCCGCTGCTGCTGCGCGGCGGCTTCTACCCGTCAGCCGCCATGTACCTGGTCTACGGCGCGTTCTGCGCCGCCGGCCTGTACAGCTGGTGGCGCACCTCCCGGGCCGTCGCGACCGCGCCCGCCCCGATCCCGGCGACGTACTCGGAGGCCGTGGCATGACCACTTTCGGTTCGATCGAGCAGGCGGTGGCGGACATCGCCGCCGGGCGTCCGGTGGTCGTGGTCGACGACGAGGACCGCGAGAACGAGGGCGACCTGATCTTCGCGGCCGAGCTGGCCACGCCGGAGCTGGTCGCGTTCATGGTCCGCTACACCTCCGGCTACATCTGCGTGCCGCTGACCGAGGACGAGTGCGACCGGCTGGACCTGCCGCCGATGCACCACACCAACCAGGACCGGCGCGGCACCGCGTACACGGTGACTGTGGACGCCCGGGAGGGCGTCAGCACCGGCATCTCCGCCGCCGACCGGTCGCACACCATCCGGCTGCTCGCCGACGCCGCCACCGGCCCGGCCGACCTGGCCCGGCCCGGTCACGTGGTGCCGCTGCGCGCCCGCGCTGGCGGGGTGCTGCGCCGCCCCGGGCACACCGAGGCGGCGGTGGACCTGACCCGGCTCGCCGGGCTGCGTCCGGCCGGGGTGCTCTGCGAGCTGGTCAACGACGACGGCACCATGATGCGCCTGCCGGACCTGGAGAAGTTCTGCGCCGAGCACGGCCTGACGCTGGTCACCATCGCGGACCTGATCGCCTACCGGCGGCGTACCGAGAAGCAGGTCGAGCTGGCCGCCGACGCGCGCATGCCCACCCCGTACGGCGTGTTCCGGGCGCTCGGCTACCGCGCCGAGCACGACCCGGCCGAGCACGTCGCGCTGGTCATGGGCGATCTCGGCGACGGGCGGGACGTGCTGGTGCGGGTGCACTCCGAGTGCCTCACCGGCGACGTGTTCGGCTCGCTGCGCTGCGACTGCGGGCCGCAGTTGCAGGCCGCGCTGGCCCGGGTCGCGCAGGAGGGCCGCGGCGTGGTCCTCTACGTGCGCGGCCACGAAGGGCGCGGCATCGGCCTGCTGCACAAGCTCCAGGCGTACCAGCTCCAGGACCAGGGCCGCGACACCGTGGACGCGAACCTCGACCTGGGCCTGCCGGCCGACGCCCGGGACTACGGCACCGGCGCGCAGATCCTCTACGACCTGGGCGTCCGGTCGATGCGGCTGCTCACGAACAACCCGGCCAAGCGGGCCGGGCTGGAGGGGTACGGCCTCACCGTGACCGGCCGGGAGGGGCTGCCCGTGCGGTCCAACCCGGAGAACGTGCGCTACCTGCGCACCAAGCGGGACCGGATGGGTCACCTGCTGGACGGACTGGACGAGGTGACCGAGGCGCCGATGGGCCGCCCGGTCGCCGGTGACGAGATCGGAGCGTAGGGCGATGGCGGGTTTCGGTGAGCCGGGCGTGACCGCGGTGGACGCCGCCGGGATGACCGTCGGCGTGGTGGCCGCCCGGTGGCACGGCGACCTGACCGACCACATGACCGAGCGGGCCGTGGCCGCGGCGCAGGCGTGCGGCGCGCGGGCCGTGGTGGCCCGGGTGGCCGGTTCGGTGGAGCTGCCGGTGGTGGCCCAGGCGATGGCGCGCCGCTTCGACGTGGTCGTCGCGCTCGGCGTGGTGGTACGCGGCGCGACGGCGCACTTCGACTACGTCTGCCAGTCGGTCACCGAGGGGCTGACCCGGGTGGCGCTGGACGAGGGCAAGCCGGTGGCGCACGGGGTGCTCACCGTGGACACCATCGAGCAGGCCCGGGACCGGGCCGGGCTGCCCGGCTCGGCCGAGGACAAGGGCTGGTCGGCGACCGTCGCCGCGCTGGACGCCGCCCTGGCGGTCCGCGCGCTGGACGCGCAGTCCGCCCACCGGGTCGGCTTCGCCTGACCCACCCGGCCCGTCACCCGGGGCGGCTGGAAGAATCGCCTTCCGTGAAGACGTTCGAGGAGTTGTTCGCCGAGCTGCAGGCCAAGGCCGCCGCCGGCACCCCGGGCTCGGGCACCGTGGAGGCGCTCGCCAAGGGCGTGCACTTCATCGGCAAGAAGGTCGTCGAGGAGGCGGCCGAGTCGTGGATGGCCGCCGAGCACGAGGGCCCGGAGCGGGCCGCCGAGGAGATCTCCCAGCTCCTCTACCAGGCGCAGGTGCTGATGCTCGCCACGGGTCTGGAACTGAAGGACGTCTACCGACATCTCTGAGTGCCCGTCCGCTGATCACCCGATCGAACGAAGGAGCACTCCCATGCTGCGTGTCGCAGTACCCAACAAGGGCGCCCTGGCCGAGAAGGCCGCCCAGATGCTGCGCGAGGCGGGCTACCGCCAGCGCACCGACCCGAAGGACCTGGTCTGCCGGGACGAGGCCAACGACATCGAGTTCTTCTACCTGCGCCCCAAGGACATCGCGACCTACGTCGGCTCCGGTGACCTGGACGTCGGCATCACCGGGCGGGACCTGCTGGTCGACTCCGGCGCGCCGGCCGAGGAGATCGTCGACCTCGCCTTCGCCCGGGCCACGTTCCGGTTCGCCGCCCGCCCGCAGGACGTCGACGACGTACGGGAGCTGGGCGGGCACCGCATCGCCACCGCGTACCCCGGTCTGGTCGAGCGGCACCTGGCCGAGCTGGGCGTCAAGGCCGACGTGATCCGCCTGGACGGCGCGGTGGAGAACGCCATCCGCCTCGGCGTGGCCGACGTGGTCGCCGACGTGGTGGAGACCGGCGCGACGCTGCGCCAGGCCGGCCTGGTGGTCTTCGGCGAGCCGCTGCTGCGCTCCTCGGCGGTGCTGGTCCGCCGCGCCGGCGCGCCCGGCGGCGCCCAGCAGGAGCAGTTGCTGCGCCGGCTGCACGGTGTGCTGGTCGCCCGCCGGTACGTGATGCTCGCCTACGACGTCCCGGCCGGCCTGCTCGACCGGGCCAGCTCGCTGACCCCCGGCATCGAGTCGCCGACAGTCTCGCCGCTGCACCGGGAGGGCTGGGTCGCGGTGCAGGCGATGGTGCTCCGCGACGACGTGCACCGGATCATGGACGAGTTGTACGAGCTGGGTGCCCGCGCGATCCTGGTCACCAACATCCACGCCTGCCGGCTGTGAGGCCGCTGCCGCTCCGTGTGGCGGCCGGAGGCGCGCGTGAGCCGGATGGCAGACTGGTCGGGTGAGCGATTCCGTGGTGACCGTGCGACCCCGCCGCGTCCGGGTCGTCTGCTGGGTGTCGGCCGTCACGCTGCTCGTGGTGTTCAGCCTCGTCGCGACGTCGCTGACCGGCGCCACCGGCAACGGCTACGGCACGTTCCAGCGCGGCGACCAGTTCGCCATGATCGGCCTGGGTGTCTTCGGCGCGCTCGGCTTCCTGCTGTTCACCCGCCCCCGCGTGATCGCCGACGCCAGGGGCGTACGGGTGCGCAACGTGTTCAGCTCGTACGAGCTGCCGTGGGAGGTCGTCCGCGGGGTCCGGTTCGACAGGGGCGCCCCGTGGGCCAGCCTGGAGCTGCACGACGACGACCTGCTGCCGGTGGTCGCGTTGCAGGCCGCCGACAAGGAGAGCGCGGTCGAGGCCGTCCGCGCGCTGCGCCGCCTGCACCAGGCGCACCTGGCGGCGCTGTCCGCCAACCAGTCGGCACCCCGCTGACCAGCGAGCCCGGTTTGGGCGGGCCTGGGCCGAGGGTGTAGTGTTGCGGAGTCGACCAGACTGCCCCCGTCCCTGACGCGCGGGCGGTCGAGAAGCGGAGCGCCCGCTCCCACCCGAGTCGCCGCCACGGTGGCCGGGTCCGGTCCCCGGTTTCGGGCACGTCCCGACGCCGGATGCGCGATCCTGTGATCGTGCCGACCGGTCGAGTGGGCCCTGGCATACGCCGGGGCCTTCTGCTTTCCGGGTCGGCTCCCACCCGGGAGCCTGCGGAGTCGGCACCGTAGGACACTCGACTCGAGGAGGCCCCATCAGCGTCGAACCACGCGTGAACGAGCAGATCCGGGCACGTGAGGTCCGACTGGTCGGTCCTGAGGGTGAGCAGGTGGGCATCGTCCCGCTGGAGCGCGCCCTGCAGCTGGCCGCGGACGTCGACCTGGACCTGGTCGAGGTTGCGCCGATGGCGCGCCCGCCGGTGTGCAAGCTCATGGACTTCGGCAAGTTCAAGTACGAGAGCGCACTGAAGGCGCGCGAAGCGCGGCGTAACCAGCAGCAGACCGTCATCAAGGAGATGAAGCTCCGGCCGAAGATCGACCCGCACGACTACGAGACCAAGAAGGGTCACGTGGTGCGGTTCCTCAAGGCCGGCGACAAGGTCAAGGTGACGATCATGTTCCGCGGTCGGGAGCAGAGCCGCCCGGAGCTGGGCTACCGGCTCCTGCGCCGGCTCGAGTCCGAGATCACGGACCTTGGATACGTCGAGGCCGCGCCGAAGCAGGACGGCCGAAACATGATCATGGTTCTCGCTCCGCACCGGGCCGTCAAGGCCTCCGCGGTCGCCGCCACGGCGTCCCGCGGTGGACCGCGCGACCGGGCCGCGGAGGAACCGGCCGCTCCGGCCGGCGAGACCCCGGCGGCCGGCGACACCGCAGCAGCCGGCGAGACCGGCACGACCGCTGAGACCAGCGGCCAGTAACAGGGGAGAAGACGTTCCAATGCCGAAGATGAAGAGCCACACGGGTATGGGCAAGCGGGTCAAGGTGACCGGCAAGGGCAAGATCGTTGCCCAGCAGGCCGGCCTTCGCCACAACCTGGAGAAGAAGCCCAGCACCCAGACCCGTCGGCTGACCGGCACCGTCGAGCTGGCCAAGGCCGACACCAAGCGCATCAAGAAGCTGCTCGGCCGCTGACGCGAGCCACCTGAACCGAAGAAGGAGTTGAGATGGCACGCGTCAAGCGGGCTGTGAACGCCCAGAAGAAGCGTCGTACCCTGCTGGAGACCGCGAGCGGCTACCGCGGTCAGCGCTCCCGGCTGTACCGCAAGGCCAAGGAGCAGGTGCTGCACTCGATGCAGTACTCCTACCGGGACCGTCGCGACCGCAAGGGCGACTTCCGGCAGCTCTGGATCCAGCGGATCAACGCCGGCGCCCGGGCCAACGGCCTGACCTACAACCGGCTGATCCAGGGCCTGCGCCTGGCCGGCATCGAGGTCGACCGGAAGATCCTGGCCGACATGGCCGTCAACGACGCCGCCTCGTTCGCGGCGATCGTCGAGCTGGCCCGCGCCGCCGTGGCGGCCGAGGGCACCGGTGGCGCCGCGGCCCAGGCCGCCTGACCCACCCCGTACGGCAGATCGAGGCGTCTCCCATGCAGTCACCGTCGCAGGGGAGGCGCCTCGACGCCGTTCCCGGACCGTTCACCCCGCGTACCCCCAGGGTCATCGCGGCCCGCCGGCTACAGCGCCGGCGCGACCGCGACCAGGCCGGCCGGTTCCTGGCCGAAGGGCCGCAGGCGGTCCGGGAGGCGCTCGCCCGCACCGGCACCGTGGTCGAGCTGTTCGGCACCCCGGCCGCGCTGGACCGGTACGCCGACCTCGCCGCCACCGCCGCCCGGGCCGACGTGCCGGTCTCCGAGGTGACCGACGACGCCCTGGCCGCGCTGGCCGAGACCGTCGCCCCGCAGGGCCTGGTGGCGGTGTGCCGCCACCTCGACGTACCCCTGGAGCACGCGGTGGCGCGCGGGCCGCGCCTGGTAGCGGTGCTCGCCGGGATCCGTGACCCGGGCAACGCCGGCACCGTGCTGCGCACCGCCGACGCGGCGGGCGCGGGCGCGGTGATCTTCGCGGGCGAGGCGGTCGACCCCTACAACGGCAAGTGCGTGCGGGCCTCCGCCGGCAGCCTCTTCCACGTCGACGTGGTGCGCGCCGCCGACCCGCTCGCCGCCGTCGAGGCGCTGCGGGCCGCCGGGCTCACGATCCTCGCCACCACCGGGTACGGCGACAGCGACCTGGACGACCTCGCCGACTCCGGACGGCTGGCCGGCCCCACCGCGTGGCTGTTCGGCTCGGAGGCGCACGGTCTGCCCGAGGAGCTGACCGGCGCCGCCGACGCCCGCGTCCGGGTGCCGCTGCACGGGCGCGCGGAGAGCCTGAACCTGGCTGCGGCGGCGGCCGTCTGCCTGTATTCTTCCGCCAGAGCACTGCGTGTCCCCCGGGGCACGCGAGAGACAGCAGGGGAGTCCGCCTCGTCATGAACGCGCCACGGCGTTCGTTTAGCCAGCCCGCCGGTGTCGGCGGGCGGCGGGCCTGACCCTTCCCCCTGCACGACTCCCCACCGGCGGGCTGCGGCGAAGCCGCGCGTCCGTAGACTCGCCTAGCCACCCGCGAGGGTCGGCGCCGCCGTGAGGGAGTGCCCGTTCACCATGAGCTACCGCAACGATCCGTACGACCCGAAGCAGGTCGCCCTGCTCGACCCGGACGCCCTGGCCGGGGCCGTGGCCGACGCCGAGAAGGCGTTCGCCGACGCCGCCGGCCCGGACGCGCTCACCGCGCTGCGCCCCGCGCACCTCGGTGACCGGTCCCCGGTGTCGCTGGCGCGCCGGGAGATCGGCGCGCTGCCGCCGGCCGCGAAGGCCGACGCCGGCAAGCGGGTCAACGAGGCACGCCGGGCCATCGAGTCCGCGTACGCCGCCCGGCAGGAGATCCTGGACCGCGAGCAGGCGGAGCGGGTGCTGGTCGAGGAGCGGGTCGACGTGACCCTGCCGTACGACCGCCGGCCGCGTGGCGCCCGCCACCCGCTGAGCGTGTTGATGGAGCAGATCAGCGACCTGTTCGTCGGCATGGGCTACGAGGTGGCCGAGGGCCCCGAGGTCGAGCTGGAGTGGACCAACTTCGACGCGCTGAACATCCCGGCCGACCACCCGGCGCGCGGTCTGATGGACACGTTCCACATCGCACCCGAGGGCAGTGGCCTCGTGCTGCGCACGCACACGTCGCCGGTCCAGGCGCGCACCATGCTCAGCCGCAAGCCGCCCATCTACGTGGTGGTGCCCGGCCGGGTCTACCGCACCGACGAGCTGGACGCCACCCACGCCCCGGTCTTCCACCAGGTCGAGGGCCTGGTGGTGGACAAGGGCATCACGATGGCGCACCTGCGCGGCACGCTCGACCACTTCGCCCGGGCCATGTTCGGCGAGGGGGCGAAGACGCGCTGGCGTCCGCACTACTTCCCGTTCACCGAGCCGTCGGCGGAGTTCGACGTCTGGTTCCCGGAGCACCGGGACGGTCCGCAGTGGGTCGAGTGGGGCGGCTGCGGCATGGTCAACCCGCGGGTGCTGCGCGCCTGCGGCATCGACCCGGAGGTCTACTCCGGATTCGCGTTCGGCATGGGCATCGACCGGACCGTGATGGTCCGGCACGGCGTCAGTGACATGCGGGACATGGCCGAGGGCGACGTGCGGTTCACCCGCGCGTTCGGCGCCTGAGCTACGGGAACGGTGGTTTAACAGTCATGCGAGTCTCTGTCAGTTGGCTGCGGGAGTACGTGGACCTGCCGGCCGACCTGCCCACCGGCGACCTGGAGCAGGCACTGGTCGACCTCGGCATCGAGGTCGAGTCCGTGGTGGACCTGCGCGAGTCGGTCACCGGCCCGCTGGTCGTCGGCGAGGTCCTGGAGATCGAGGAGCTGACCGGCTTCAAGAAGCCGATCCGCTTCTGCCGGGTGGACGTCGGCGCCGCGAACGGCACCGGTGAGCCGCAGGAGATCGTCTGCGGGGCGCGCAACTTCGCCGTGGGCGACAAGGTCGTGGTGATCCTCCCCGGCGGTGTGCTGCCCGGCGGGTTCGCGATCGGCGCGCGCAAGACGTACGGGCGCAACTCCCACGGCATGATCTGCTCGGCGCAGGAGCTGGGCCTCGGCGACGACCACTCGGGCATCGTCGTGCTGCCCGAGGACGTCAAGGCCCAGCCCGGCGACGACGCCCGGCCCGTCGTCGGCCTGGACGACGTCGTGGTCGAGATGGAGATCACCCCGGACCGCGGGTACGCGCTGAGCGTGCGCGGCATCGCCCGGGAGCTGTCGCACGCGCTCGGGGTGCCGTTCCGCGACCCGGCCGACGCGCCCGCGCCCGGTGCGACCGCCGAGCCGGCGTACCCGGTGGAGGTCCGCGACCCGGTCGGCTGTGACAGGTTCGCGGCGCGGATGGTGCGCGGCGTCGACCCGACCGTGCAGACGCCCGGCTGGATGCGGCAGCGGCTCACCGCCGCCGGGGTGCGCAGCATCTCGCTGCCGGTCGACATCACCAACTACCTGATGCTCGAACTCGGCCAGCCGATGCACGCCTTCGACGCGGACCGGATCGCCGGGACGCTCGTGGTGCGCCGCGCGGAGGCGGGGGAGAAGCTGACCACGCTGGACGGCGTGAGCCGCACGCTGTCCGCCGAGGACCTGGTCATCTGCGACGCCGGGCTGCCCGGAGGCCTCGCGGGCGAGGACGGCGGGGTTCCGATCTCGCTCGCGGCGGTGATGGGCGGCGAGACCAGCGAGGTGCTCGCCTCCACCACGAACGTGCTGTTCGAGGCGGCGCACTGGGATCCGGCGACGGTCGGTCGTACCGCGCGGCGGCACAAGCTGTTCAGCGAGGCCGCGAAGCGGTGGGAGCGGGGCGTCGACCCGGCGCTGCCGCTCGTCGCGCTGGAGAAGGCGGTCCGGCTGCTCACCGGCCTGGCCGGCGGCACCGCCGGCGCCGAGGTGCTCGACATCGACCACGTCGCGCCGCGTACGCCGGTGACGCTGCCGGTGGACCTGCCCTCGCGGCGGGTCGGTGTGGCCTACTCGCCGGAGCGGGTGGTGGAGCTGCTGGAGCAGGTCGGCTGCACCGTCACGCGCGGCGCCGACCGGCTCGCCGAGGACCCGGGCACGGTGGGCACGACCGCCGGCGGCCCGGGCGCCGGTGCCGACGACGTGCTGACCGTCACGCCGCCGAGCTGGCGGCCCGACCTGACCGACCCGGCCGACCTGGTGGAGGAGGTGGTACGTCTCGACGGCTACGACCGTGTGCCGTCGGTGCTGCCCACCGCGCCGCCCGGGCGGGGCCTGACCTGGCAGCAGCAGCGCCGCCGGGCCGTCGCCCGCTCCCTCGCCGAGCGCGGCTACGTCGAGGTGCTGGCGCAGCCGTTCGTCGCGCCCGAGCTGGCCGACCAGCTCGGCCTGCCCGCCGACGACCCGCGCCGCCCGGCGGTACGCCTGGCGAACCCGCTGTCCGAGGAGGAGCCCCTGCTGCGTACCACGCTGCTCGGCCCGCTGCTCGGCATCGTCAAGCGCAACGTCGGCCGGGGCCAGCGGGACGTGGCGATCTACGAGATCGGCACGGTCTTCCACCCGCGTCCCGGCGCCGGTGCCCCGCCCGCGATGGGCGTGGACCGGCGGCCCACCGACGAGGAGTTCGCCGCAGCCGACGCGGTGGTGCCGGTCCAGCCGCGGCACGTCGCGGTGGCGCTGACCGGCGAGATCGAACCGGCCGGCTGGTGGGGCGCGGGCCGCACGGCCGGCTGGGCGGACGCGATCGAGGCGGGCCGGGCGGTGCTCGACGCCGCGGGCATCCCCGCCGGCCGGGTGACGGTACGGGCCGGGGAGCGGGCGCCGTGGCACCCGGGCCGCTGCGCCGAGCTGGTGGTGGACGACGTGGTCGTCGGTCACGCCGGTGAGCTGCACCCGGCCGTGCTGGCCGCGCTGGAGCTGCCCCGGCGCACCTGCGCCATGGAACTGGACCTGGACGCGCTGCCCGCTGCCCCGCTGGCGTCCGGCCCGGCCATCTCCACGTTCCCGCCGGCCCTGATCGACGTGGCGCTGGTGGTGGACGACTCGGTCCCGGCGGCCGAGGTGCGGGCGGCTCTGGTCGAGGGCGCGGGCGCGCTGCTGGAGGACGTCCGGCTGTTCGACGTCTACACCTCCGAGCAGCTCGGCGCGGGGCGCAGGTCGCTTGCGTACAAGCTGACGTTCCGGGCCCCGGACCGGACCCTCGCGGGCGAGGAGGCGGTGGCCGCCCGGGACGCCGCGGTAGCGGTGGCCGCCGAGCGCTTCGGTGCCACCCTGCGCGGCGCATGAAAGGAGGGGCCCCCTCTTAACGCCTCCGGTAGAGGAGGGGGCCCCTTTTAACACGCCGGCTCACGCGAGCCGCTGGTGAACGTCATCTCATGGCTATGCAACGCGCCGTATGACCTTGCGGCAGCGCTGCCCCGACCGGTACTCTTCTCTGCATAGTCATGCGGAGGTGGGTATGGGCATTCGGGTTGCCGTGGCCGGGGCGAGTGGATACGCCGGGGGCGAACTGCTGCGCCTGCTCGCCGGTCACCCCGAGTTCGAGCTGATCACCGCCACCGCGCACAGCCAGGCCGGTCAACCGGTCACCGCCGTACACCCGCACCTCGCCGGCCTCGACCTGGTGTTCGCCGCGACCGAACCGGCGACCCTCGCCGACGCGGACCTGGTCTTCCTGGCCCTGCCGCACGGCCAGTCCGCGGCGCTTGCCGCGGCGCTGCCCGGCACGGCCAAGGTGGTCGACCTCGGCGCGGACCACCGGCTGCGCGACGCCGCCGCCTGGGCTCGCTACTACGGCGGGGAGCACGCGGGCGCCTGGACCTACGGGCTGCCCGAGCTGCCCGGGCAGCGGGCCGAGATCGCCGCCGCGTCGCGCGTGGCCAGCACCGGCTGCTACGCGGTGGCGACCACGCTGGCGCTGGCGCCGCTGATCGCCGCCGGTGCGGTACGCCCCGACGACGTGGTGGTGGTCGCGGCCTCCGGCACCTCCGGCGCGGGCCGGGCCGCCAAGGCCCACCTGCTCGGCAGCGAGGTGATGGGCGACCTGACCCCCTACAAGGTGGGCGCGCACCAGCACGTGCCGGAGATCAAGCAGGCCACCGGCGCGACCGGTCTCTCCTTCACCCCGGTGCTCGCGCCGATGCCCCGGGGCATCCTGGCCACCGTCACCGCCGTGCCCACCGGCGACGCCGACCCGCGCGCGGTGCTGGCCGCCGCCTACGCCGACGCGCCGTTCGTGCACCTGCTGCCGGAAGGATCCTGGCCGCACACCGCCGCCACCGCCGGCTCCAACTCCTGCCACCTCCAGGCGACGGTGGACGTCGACTCGGGGCGGGTGATCGTGGTCAGCGCGATCGACAACCTCGGCAAGGGCGCGGCCGGCCAGGCCGTGCAGAACGCCAACCTGATGGTGGGTCTCCCCGAGACCACCGGTCTGTCCGTGTTTGGAGTGGCCCCATGAGCGTCACCGTCCCCCGGGGGTTCCGCGCCGCGGGTGTCGCCGCCGGACTGAAGTCCTCCGGCGCCGCCGACGTCGCCCTCGTGATCAACGACGGCCCGGACGCCGGTGTGGCGGGTGTCTTCACCGCCAACCGCGTCAAGGCCGCCCCGGTGCTGTGGAGCCAGCAGGTCGTGCACGGCGGCGTCGTGCGCGCCGTGGTGCTCAACTCCGGCGGCGCGAACGCCTGCACCGGTCCGGCCGGCTTCCAGGACACCCACGCCACCGCCGAGCACACCGCCGCCGCGATCACCGCCGCGAACGCCC
This sequence comes from Micromonospora sp. NPDC048887, assembly GCF_040649715.1. Classification (NCBI taxonomy): domain Bacteria; kingdom Bacillati; phylum Actinomycetota; class Actinomycetes; order Micromonosporales; family Micromonosporaceae; genus Micromonospora; species Micromonospora sp. NPDC048887. The sequence goes on from NZ_JBEZGA010000004.1 coordinate 402,512, forward strand.
GGCTGATCGTCGGCGCGGGCGAGGTCGCCGTCTGCTCGACCGGCCTGATCGGTGAGCGCCTGCCGATGGACAAACTGCTTCCCGGCGTACGCGAAGCCGTGCGCGGCCTGTCCCGCGACGGCGGCCCGGCGGCCGCCGAGGCCATCATGACCACCGACACCCGGCCCAAGACGACAGTGGCCCACGGTACGGGCTGGACCGTCGGCGGCATGGCCAAGGGCGCGGGCATGCTGGCGCCGGCCATGGCCACCATGCTCTGCGTGCTCACCACCGACGCGGTGGCCGGGCCGGACGCCCTGGACGCCGCGCTGCGCGCCGCCACCCGGATCACGTTCGACCGGATCGACTCCGACGGCTGCATGTCCACCAACGACACGGTGCTGCTGCTGGCGAGCGGCGCCTCCGGCATCGAGCCGACCGGGGCCGAGCTGACCGCCGCCGTCACCGCCGCCTGCCACGACCTGGCCCAGCAGCTCCTGGCCGACGCCGAGGGCGCGACCAAGGAGGTCGCGATCGAGGTGGTCGGCGCGGCGAGCGAGGACGACGCGGTCGAGGTGGGCCGCACGGTGGCCCGCAACAACCTGGTGAAGACCGCGCTGTTCGGCAACGACCCGAACTGGGGCCGGATCCTCGCCGCCGTCGGCACCACCGCCGCCGTGTTCGAGCCGGACGGCGTGGACGTCGCGGTGAACGGCGTCTGGGTGTGCCGGGGCGGCGCCGCCGCCGAGGACCGCGCCAAGGTGGACCTCACCGGCCGTGCCGTGACCGTCCGGATCGACCTGCACGCCGGCGCGGACGCCGCCACCATCTGGACCAACGACCTGTCCCACGCGTACGTACACGAGAACTCGGCTTATTCCACATGAATCTGAGTGCTGACCTCACCCGGGCCCAGGCCAAGGCCGCCACGCTGATCGAGGCGCTGCCCTGGCTGGCCCGTTTCTCCGGCGCCACGGTCGTGGTCAAGTACGGCGGCAACGCGATGGTCGACCCCGAACTCCAGCGGGCCTTCGCCGCCGACATGGTGTTCCTGCGGTACGCCGGACTCAAGCCGGTCGTGGTGCACGGCGGCGGCCCGCAGATCTCCGCGATGCTGCGCCGGCTCGGCATCGCCAGCGAGTTCCGGGGCGGCCTGCGGGTCACCACCCCGGAGGCGATGGACGTGGTCCGGATGGTGCTCGTCGGCCAGGTCGGCCGGGAACTGGTCGGGCTGATCAACGCGCACGGCCCGTACGCGGTCGGCCTCTCCGGCGAGGACGCCGGGCTGTTCACCGCGGTGCGCCGCCAGGCGTACGTGGACGGGGAAGCGGTCGACGTGGGGCAGGTCGGCGACGTGGAGTCGGTGAACGCCTCGGCGGTCACCGACCTGATCGAGGCCGGCCGGATCCCGGTCATCTCGACGGTCGCGCCGGACGCCGACGGGGTGCTGCACAACCTCAACGCGGACACCGCCGCCGCCGCGCTCGCGGTCGCGCTGGACGCCCGCAAGCTGGTCGTGCTGACCGACGTGCCCGGCCTGTACGCCGACTGGCCGGACACGTCCAGCCTGGTCAGCGAGATCAGCGCGGACGACCTGGCGAAGCTGCTGCCGTCCCTGGAGTCGGGCATGGTCCCGAAGATGGAGGCCTGCCTGCGGGCGGTGCGCGGGGGAGTGCCCGCCGCGCACGTCGTCGACGGCCGGGTCGCCCACTCCACGCTGCTGGAAGTGTTCACGTCGGAGGGCTTCGGAACGATGGTGATCGACTCATGAGCACGCTCGTGCAGCGGTGGAACGCCACCATGATGGACAACTACGGCACACCGCCGCTGGCGCTCGTCTCCGGCTCCGGCGCCGTCGTGGTCGACGAGACCGGCCGGGAGTACGTCGACCTGCTCGGCGGCATCGCCGTCAACGCGCTCGGCCACGCCCACCCGGCGGTGGTGGCCGCCGTCAGCAAGCAGGTCGCCACGCTCGGGCACGTGTCCAACCTGTTCGTCGCCGAGCCGCCGGTGGCGCTGGCCGAGCTGCTGCTCGCGCTGGCCGGCCGGGCGGGCCGGGTGTTCTTCGCCAACTCCGGCGCGGAGGCGAACGAGGCCGCGTTCAAGCTGTCCCGGCTCACCGGCCGCCGGCACGTGGTCGCCACCCACGGCGGGTTCCACGGCCGGACCATGGGCGCGCTGGCGCTGACCGGGCAGCCCGCGAAGGCCGACCCGTTCCGCCCGCTGCCCGGCGACGTGACACACGTGCCGTTCGGCGACGCCGACGCGCTGGCCGAGGCCGTCACCGGCGACACCGCCATGCTGATCGTCGAGCCGATCCAGGGCGAGAACGGCGTGGTCGTCCCGCCGCCCGGCTACCTCGCCGCGGCCCGGCGGATCACCGCCGCGCACGGCGCGCTGCTGGTGCTGGACGAGGTGCAGACCGGCGTCGGCCGCACCGGCCACTGGTTCGCCCACCAGGCCGAGGGCGTCGAGCCGGACGTCGTCACGCTCGCCAAGGGCCTCGGCGGCGGCCTTCCGCTGGGTGCCTGCCTGGCCTTCGGCCGGGCCGCCGACCTGCTCACCCCCGGATCGCACGGCACCACGTTCGGCGGCAACCCGATCAGCTGCGCCGCCGCGCTCGCGGTCGTCTCCACGATCGCCCACGAGGGCCTGCTCGACCACGTCAAGCGGGTCGGCGAGCGGCTGCGGCGCGGCGTCGAGGCGCTCAGGCATCCGCTGGTCCGTGAGGTGCGCGGCGCCGGCCTGCTGCTCGGCATCGTGCTCGACCAGCCGGTCTCCGCCGCCGCCGCGGCAGGACTGCGCGAGGCGGGTTTCCTGGTCAACCCGGTGCAGCCGGACGTGGTGCGGCTCGCCCCGCCGCTGATCCTCACCACGGCGCAGGCCGACGCGTTCCTGGCCGCCCTGCCGGCCGCGCTGTCCGCCGCCGCGCCGGCCACTTCCGCCGACGCCGCCGCGCCGCCCTCTTCCGCCGACGCCGCCGCGTCCGACGCCACGACCCCGACGGAGGCTCCCGCATGATCCGCCACTTCCTGCGCGACGACGACCTCACGCCCGCCGAGCAGGCCGCCGTGCTCGACCTCGCCGCCCGGATGAAGACCGACAGGTACGGCCACCAGCCGCTGGCCGGGCCGAAGTCGGTGGCGGTGCTGTTCGACAAGCAGAGCCTGCGCACCCGGATCTCGTTCGACGTCGGCATCGCCGAGCTGGGCGGGCACCCGCTGGTGGTGGACACCCAGGTCACCCACTTCGGCCGGGGCGAGACGCTGGCCGACGCCGGCCGGGTGCTGTCCCGCTACGTCGCCGCGATCGTGCTGCGCACCCACGGCGACGACCGGATCGCCGAGGTCGCCGCGCACGCCACGGTGCCGGTGGTGAACGCGCTCACCGACACGTACCACCCGTGCCAGCTGCTGGCCGACCTGCTCACCGTGCGGGAGCGTTTCGGCGGCACCGCCGGGCGGATCCTCACGTACGTGGGCGACGCGGCGAACAACATGGCCCACTCGTACCTGCTGGCCGGCGCGACCGCCGGGATGCACGTACGGATCGCCGGCCCGGCCGGCTTCCAGCCCGACCCGGAGATCGTGGCCCGCGCCGAGAAGATCGCCGCCGTCACCGGCGGTTCGGCGCGGGTGCTCACCGACCCGGCCGAGGCGGTACGCGACGCGCACGTCGTCGCCACCGACACCTGGACGTCGATGGGGCAGGAGGACGACGGGCTGGACCGGATCACCCCGTTCCTGCCGTACCAGGTGAACGCCGCGCTGCTCGGCCACGCCGACGCCGACGTGATCGTGCTGCACTGCCTGCCCGCCCACCGGGGTGAGGAGATCACCGACGAGGCGCTGGACGGCCCGCACAGCGCGGTGTTCGACCAGGCGGAGAATCGGCTGCACGCCCAGAAGGCGCTGCTGACGTTTCTCCTGGAGGAATCCGCATGACCGCTCCGCTGACCCGCGCCGCGCGGCACGCCCGCATCGTCGAGCTGATCCGCGACACCCCCATCCACTCGCAGACCGAGCTGGCCGACCTGCTCGCCGGGGACGGCATCCAGGTCACCCAGGCCACCCTGTCGCGGGACCTGAAGGAACTGGGAGCGGTGACCGCGCGCGGCGGCGACGGGCGGGGCGTCTACCTGATCCCGGAGGACGGGCACCGGCCGCTGCGCGACGCCGAGGGTGCGCCGGCCCGGCTGGTCCGGCTGCTGCGTGAGCTGCTCAACGGCGTCGACTCCAGCGGCAACATCGCGGTGCTGCGTACCCCGCCGGGTGCCGCCCAGTACCTCGCCAGCGCGCTCGACCGGGCCGGCCTGACCGAGATCGTCGGCACCATCGCCGGCGACGACACCATCCTCGTCGTGTCCCGCGACGCCGACGGCGGCGCCGCGCTGGGTGAGCGGCTCGCCGCCTGGGCCCGCCGGGACGACACAGCCGAAGGGGGCACCCCGTGACCGAGCGGGTGGTGCTGGCGTACTCCGGGGGCCTGGACACCTCGGTCGCCATCTCGTACCTGGCCGAGCGGACCGGCGCCGAGGTGATCGCGGTAGCCGTCGACGTCGGCCAGGGCGGCGAGGACATGAACGTGATCCGGCAGCGCGCGCTGGACTGCGGCGCCGTCGAGTCCGAGGTGGTCGACGCCCGCGACGAGTTCGCCGCCGACTACTGCCTGCCGGCGATCCGGGCCAACGCCCTCTATATGGACCGCTACCCGCTGGTGTCCGCGCTGTCCCGGCCGCTGATCGTCAAGCATCTGGTCGCGGCGGCGCGCGCCCACGGCGGCACGATCGTGTCACACGGCTGCACCGGCAAGGGTAACGACCAGGTCCGGTTCGAGGTGGGCCTGGGCGCGCTCGCGCCCGACCTGAAGGTCGTCGCACCGGCCCGGGACTTCGCCTGGACCCGGGACAAGGCGATCGCGTACGCCGAGGAGAAGGGACTGCCGATCGACGTGTCGGCGAAGTCGCCGTACTCGATCGACCAGAACCTGTGGGGCCGGGCCGTGGAGACCGGCTTCCTGGAGGACATCTGGAACGCCCCGGTCGAGGACCTCTACGCGTACACCGGGGATCCGGCGTCGGAACGCGACCCGGACGACGTGGTGATCACCTTCGACGGCGGTGTGCCGGTCGCCATCGACGGCGAGACGGTCACGCCCTACGAGGCGATCCGCGAGCTGAACCGGCGGGCCGGGGCGCACGGCGTGGGCCGGCTGGACATGGTCGAGGACCGGCTGGTCGGCATCAAGAGCCGCGAGGTGTACGAGGCGCCCGGCGCGGTCGCCCTGATCACCGCCCACCAGGAGCTGGAGGCGGTCACCGTCGAGCGGGACCTGGCCCGGTTCAAGCGCGGCGTCGACCAGCGCTGGGGTGAGCTGGTCTACGACGGGCTCTGGTTCTCGCCGCTGAAGCGGTCGCTGGACGCGTTCATCGACGACGCCCAGCGGCACGTCAGCGGCGAGGTACGGCTGCGCCTGCACGGCGGCCGGGCGGTGGTCACCGGCCGGCGGTCCGAGGCGAGCCTCTACGACTTCGGCCTTGCCACCTACGACACCGGCGACACGTTCGACCAGTCGCTGGCGAAGGGATTCGTACGACTGTGGGGACTGCCCAGCACGATGGCCGCGCAACGGGACGCCCGGATGGGAGGGGCCTGATGGGGGGCACCACAATGGGTGGGGTGGACGACAAGAGCCTGACCGAGAACAGCGCCCCCGCCAACCGGACGAGCCTCTGGGGCGGCCGGTTCGCCGGCGGTCCCGCCGAGGCGCTCGCGCGGCTGTCGGTGAGCGTCCAGTTCGACTGGCGTCTCGCCCCGTACGACATCGCCGGTTCCCGCGCGCACGCCCGGGTCCTCGCCGGCGCCGGCCTGCTCGACCCGGACGAACTGGGCCGGATGCTTGCCGCGCTGGACGACCTGGAGGCGGCCTGCGCCTCCGGGGCGTTCCGCCCGACGGTGGACGACGAGGACGTGCACACCGCGCTGGAACGCGGCCTGCTGGAACGCCTCGGCAGCCTCGGCGGCAAGCTGCGCGCCGGCCGGTCCCGCAACGACCAGGTCGCCACCGACCTGCGGCTCTACCTGCGCGATCACGCGCGCGGCGTGGCGGCCCGGCTGGTCGAGCTGGCCGAGGCCCTCGTCGAGCAGGCGGAGCGGCACGTGGACACCGCCGCGCCGGGCATGACGCACCTCCAGCACGCCCAGCCGGTGACGTTCGGGCACTGGCTGCTGGCCCACGTGCAGCCGCTGCTGCGCGACCTGGAACGGATGCGCGACTGGGACGAGCGGACCGCGATCAGCCCGCTCGGCGCGGGTGCGCTGGCCGGCTCGGGGCTGCCGCTGGACCCGGTGGCAGTCGCCAAGGAGCTGGGTTTCCGCACCTCGTTCGCCAACTCGATGGACGCGGTGGCGGACCGCGACTTCGTGGCCGAGTTCCTGTTCGTCACCGCGATGATCGGCGTGCACCTGTCCCGCCTCGGCGAGGAGGTGGTGCTCTGGACGTCGCAGGAGTTCGGCTGGGTCGAGCTGGACGACGCCTTCGCCACCGGCTCGTCGATCATGCCGCAGAAGAAGAACGCGGACATCGCCGAGCTGGCCCGGGGCAAGTCCGGCCGCCTGGTCGGCGGCCTGATGAGCGTGCTCACCATGCTCAAGGGCCTGCCCATGACGTACGACCGGGACATGCAGGAGGACAAGGAGCCGGCGTTCGACGCGGTCGACACGCTGGAACTGCTGCTGCCCGCGCTGGCCGGGATGATCTCCACGATGACGGTCCGGGTGGACCGGCTGGTGGCCAGCGCGCCGTCCGGTTTCTCGCTGGCCACCGAGGTCGCCGACTGGCTGGTGCGGCGCAACGTGCCGTTCCGCGACGCGCACGAGATCACCGGCAAGCTGGTGGCGCTCTGCGCGGCCCGCGACTGCGCGCTGGACGAGGTGTCCGACGCCGACCTGGCCGCCGTCAGCGAGCACCTGGACCCGTCGGTGCGCGACGTGCTCTCGGTGCGTTCGGCGCTGGCCGCCCGCATCACGCCCGGTTCCACCGGCCCCGGTCCGGTCGCCGACCAGCTCGCCGCCGCGGCGGACAAGCTGACCGGCTGGCGGGAGTGGGCCGCCGAGCGGGTCGTCCCCCGCTGAGCCACAGCTGGTCCGGGGCAGGCACCCGCCTGCCCCGGACCAGCCCGGCACCCATCCGCTGCCCTCCCGCGCCGCGCGCCGCGCGCCGAGATCTTGGAAGGAAATGGCCCCCATAGGGGCCGTAAGCTTCCAAGATCTACAGAAGTCCCGCTTTATGGAACGCGGATCCCGCTTGCTGGACTGTCTGCAGGGCCCGGACCTCGGACTTTGCCGCACGGGGCGGTTTCCGCTGGTGCCCGGATCTGCCGCACCATCAGCGGCGCCAGTCGGTCTGCGCGAGTTCGGCCGGCCCGGGCGGTCGGTGCTCCGTCCGCGTTCTCCGGTCAGCCTGTGGGGCGCTCGCGTTTGGGTAGCTTCGCCACCACCGCGTCGTACGAGCCGTCGACGGCCTCGGTCAGCTCGTCGTCCGGGATGTCACCGGCCAGCCGCAGCGTGTTCCAGCCGGAGCGGCCGATGTAGGGGGAGGGGCGCGCGTCGGCCGGGAACCGGTGCAGCCACTCGTCGGCCACCTCCCGGGACGCCCCGCACTTCACCCCGACCCGGCCCTCGCCGTCGGGGGAGCCGAGGAACGCGAAGATGCGGCTGCCCACCTTCACCACCTCGTCGCCCTCCCACGGCCGATCGAGCCAGGCTCCCGGCTTGGCCAGGCAGTAGGCCAGCATCTCCTCGCGCGTCATCGCGTCCTCCCGTGCCGTCGTCCGGCACAGTCTCGCCCGCCGCTGTGACAATCCGCGGGCCCGGCGCCGGCGGCGTGCCGGTCAGTCGCCGGTGCCGGTGCGGACGGTGAGCCGCTCGTAGCGCTGCCGGGCCGCCTGGGCGCTGCCCAGCCCCAGCCCGAAGGCGATCGCCTGCCAGGTCATGCCCCGCCCACGGGCCACCTGCAACAGGCCGGCCTCCAGCGCGTCCACCTCGGCCCGCACGTGCGGGATCAGCGTCAGCGCGGCCATCAGGTCGGCCTGGTCGACGGGCTCCTCACCCTCGTCCAGCTCGGCGCCGCCGGCCAGCGCCATCACCAGCGTGGCCGCCTCGTACGCGTCGGGCACGTCGGGATGCGCGTAGCGGCGACGACGAGAGTTCGAACCCGCGTGCCGCTCGGCGATCCGCAGCAGCGCCGCGTAGTTGCGGTGCGCGCGGGCCTGAGCAGCATCCGGAGCGGTGAACGGGTCGTTGTCCACGGTGACCATGCCGTCCATCCCACACCTAAGAATGGCCCGTTGTCAACACCCCGTTGAAAGCCCTTCGTGTAAGACGCCGTGCCCTCGGGATGTGGGTGAGAAGTCGGCGCGTCATGTCCACCAGACGCGCCGACGGGTGTTCCGGGTTGCGCGGAACGGCCGATTCAGGCCGGTGAGTTCCGCACCGGGGCGGCTGGCGCGGGGCGGCGGCGCGGGGTGTGCCGCCGGTAGACGCTCACGCTCGGCTCGTCCGCCAGCCAGAACCGCCATGGCAGGTCGTGCGCGGCGGCGACCCCGACGCGCGGCCCGGCCACGATCCGCGCCGGTTCGACCGGCTCGGCCGGCGGTGTCAGGAGCAGCGGTCCGCTGCCGGCGACAGCCGAGGTGCCGTTGGCGTCCCGCCCGATCCCGAGCGCGGTGACCAGCCGGGCCGGGCCCCGGGCCAGATCCCGGTCGGCGGCGCGCGGCCGGCGCTCGCGGGCGATCTCGACGCCGTCGACCACCTCGCCCGCGCGCAGCAGCACCGCCGCCGCCTCGCCGTCCCGGCCGCAGACGATGTTCGCGCACCAGTGCATGCCGAACACGAAGTACACGTAGACGTGCCCGGCGGGCCCGAACATGACCTTGTTGCGCGGCGTCGGCCCGCGGTGGGCGTGCGACGCCGGATCCTCGCCGGTGCCCGCGTACGCCTCGACCTCGGTGAGCCGGACGGCGACGCCCCCGGCCGACACGGTCCAGCCGAGCAGCGTCCGCGCGGTGCCGGCGACCTGCGCGGCGGGCGCGTCGAGCCAGGGGTACGTCATCGCGGCAAGGGTAGTCGGTGGGTGGCGCGTGATCCGGGCCACGCCGGCGCCCGCAGCAGGCGGAATAGTTGACTCGTCAAATATGTTGTGAGGAGCGATCCCGGGCCGACCGGTCCGGACCCCACGCGAGGAGCTGGTCATGCAGTTCGGAGTCTTCACCGTCGGTGACGTCACAGTCGACCCGACGAACGGGCGGCTGCCGTCCGAGCGTGAGCGGATCAAGGCCATGACCGCCATCGCGCTCAAGGCCGAGGAGGTCGGCCTGGACGTGTTCGCCACCGGCGAGCACCACAACCCGCCGTTCGTGCCGTCGTCGCCGACCACCATGCTCGGCTGGATCGCCGCGCGCACCGAGCGGCTGGTGCTGTCCACCGCGACCACGCTCATCACCACGAACGACCCGGTGAAGATCGCCGAGGACTACGCGATGCTCCAGCACCTGGCCGACGGCCGGGTGGACCTGATGCTGGGCCGCGGCAACACCGGCCCGGTCTACCCGTGGTTCGGGCAGGACATCCGCAACGGCATCCCGCTGGCCATCGAGAACTACGACCTGCTGCACCGGCTGTGGCGCGAGGACGTGGTCGACTGGAAGGGCCGGTTCCGTACGCCGCTGCAGTCGTTCACCTCGACGCCGCGCCCGCTCGACGGCGTGCCGCCGTTCGTCTGGCACGGCTCGATCCGCAGCCCGGAGATCGCCGAGCAGGCCGCCTACTACGGTGACGGCTTCTTCGCCAACCACATCTTCTGGCCCAAGGAGCACACCCAGCGGATGGTCGGCCTCTACCGGGAGCGGTACGCGCACTACGGCCACGGCTCGCCGGACCAGGCCATCGTCGGCCTCGGCGGGCAGGTCTTCATGCGCCGCAACTCCCAGGACGCGGTACGCGAGTTCCGCCCCTACTTCGACAACGCCCCGGTCTACGGCCACGGCCCGTCGCTGGAGGAGTTCACCAGGGAGACGCCGCTGACAGTGGGCAGCCCGCAGCAGGTCATCGACCGCACGCTGGGTTTCCGCGAGTACGTCGGCGACTACCAGCGGCAGCTGTTCCTGATGGATCACGCCGGGCTGCCGCTGAAGACGGTGCTGGAGCAGCTCGACCTGCTGGGCGAGGAGGTGGTGCCGGTGCTGCGCAAGGAGTTCGACTCGCTGCGTCCCGCGCACGTGCCCGAGGCGCCCACCCACGCGAGCCTGCTCGCCGCCGCGCCGGTGGGCGGGGAGCAGCGATGACCAGCCGTACCCTCGCGGTCGTCTCGGCCGGGCTCGGCCGGCCGTCGTCGACCCGCCTGCTCGCCGACCAGCTCGCCGCGGCCGCCCGCGACGAGCTGGCCGCCCGCGGCGCCACCACCGTGGAGCTGCGGACGGTGGAGCTGCGCGAGCACGCCCACGACGTGGTGAACCACCTGCTCACCGGCTTCCCGCCGGCCGCGCTGCGGCAGACGCTCGACGACGTGGCCGCCGCCGACGGGCTGATCGCGGTGACGCCGATCTTCAACGCCTCCTACAACGGGCTGTTCAAGTCGTTCTTCGACGTGGTCGACCGGGAGGCGCTCGCCGGCAAGCCGGTGCTGATCGGGGCGACCGGCGGCACCGCCCGGCACTCGCTGGCGCTGGAGCACGCGGTCCGGCCGATGTTCGCGTACCTGCGAGCGGCGACGCTGCCCACCGCGGTGTTCGCCGCGCCCGAGGACTGGGCCGGCGACGACGGCGACAGCGCGCTGCGGTCCCGGATCCGCCGGGCCGCCGCCGAGCTGGCCGAGCAGGTGGACCGCCGTCCGCCCGCGACCGGCCCGGCCGACCCGTTCGCGCTCACCACCGACTTCGCCGACCTGCTCGCCGGCCGCGACCCGGCCTGACACCGGGGGGAGGCGGGCGCAACCCGGGCCGCCCCGGGCAGGCCGCACGCAGCGCGCGCGAGGCCGAGCGGGTCAGTCGTCGGCCGGCTCGGGCCGGTGGGCGACCAGCACCGGGCAGTGGGAGTGCTGCACCAGGGCCTGGCTGACCGAGCCGAGCAGCAGCCCGACGAAGCCGCCCCGGCCCCGGGAGCCGACCACCAGGAGCGCCGCCTCGCCGCTCGCCTCCCGCAGGGCGGTCTCCGGCGAGGCCGCGGTCACGGAGCGCTCGGTCACCCGCAGGCCCGGGTGCGCCGCCCGGACCCGCGCCGCCGCGTCGGCGAGCAGCCCCTCCGCCTCGGCCCGCTCGGCGGTGGACGCCTCCGCCGCCACCTCCGGCGTGACCGCGCCGCGTTCCGGCGACCGGACGTGCATCAGGACCAGCTCCGCGTCGCGTCGCTCGGCCTCGTCGGCGGCCAGCTCGATCGCGTACGCGGACGGGTCGGAGCCGTCCACGCCGACCAGCACCGGGCCGTCCACCGGGATCGGCTGCTCCTCGGGACGGACGATCAGCACCGGGCAGTGCCCGTGCTGCGCGAGCTGACCGCTGACCGAGCCGAGCAGCAGGCCGGCGAAGCCGCCGACGCCCCGGCTGCCCACCACCACCAGCTCGGCGCGGCGGGACTCCTCGACCATCGTCGCGCCCGGACCGCCCGCCACCTGGCGTACCTGCACCCGCAGGCCCGGGTGCCGCTCGGCCAGGTCGGCGGCGACCGACTCCAGCATCTTCTCCGACTCCGCGGTGGGCGCCGGCACCCCCAGGTCGTACGGGTTGAGCGGCACCCCGTAGCCGAGCGGGTGCAGGTAGCCGTGCACCAGCAGCAACGGCCGGGAACGGGCGACGGCGGTCGCGGCGGCCAGGTCGGCGGCGGCAAGGCTGGACGGCGATCCGTCCACTCCCACCACGACAGGTCGGTTCATCTGGTGCTTTCCCTCCGGTCGGCTCAGGCCATTGTGGCGGTGCCGGCCCGGCCCGGGCCGGGGAACCGGCTCAGTGGGCCCGGTTCCCCCGGTGCCGGACGACGGCGAGCGGGCTGTGGCAGTGGTGCAGCACGGCGTGGCTGACCGAGCCGAGCAGCAGCGCACCGAGGCTACCGCGCCCGTGTGCGCCGACCACCGTCAGCTGGGCGCCGACGGACTCCTCGACCAGCACCCGGGACGGGGTGGCGGCGGCGACCAGCTTCGGCCGTACCGTCACCTCCGGGTAGCGCTCGGCCCAGCCGGCGACCGCCTCGGCCAGCACCCGCTGCTCGTCGGCGCGCAGCTCCTGCGGGTCGTACGCCAGCGGCACGACGTCGCCGAACGCCTCCCGGTAGGTGACCGGCTGCGGGTACAGCCAGGTGTGCACCACCACCAGTTCGACGCCGCGCGCCGCGGCCTCGGCGAACGCGAAGCCGACCGCCTCGTCGGAGAGCGCCGAGCCGTCCACGCCGACCACCACCGGGCCGTCGGCGCGGGCCTCGCCCCGGGCCACGAGCACCGGGCAGTCCGCGCGGGCGGAGAGCTGCACCGCGGCGGAGCCGACCAGCAGTTCCGCGAAGCCGCCGAGTCCCCGGTGACCGAGCACGAGCAGCGCGGCGTCGCGGCTCTCCCGCAGCAGCACCGCGACCGGTCCGCCGTCGACCACCGCGCCGGTCACAGCCAGCTCGGCGTCGACCTTGCGGGCCTCGTCCACCGCCTCCTCGACCAGCTTCTCGGCCTCCTGACGCAGCTCGATGTCGGGCAGCACCGGGGCGACCATGCCCAGCGGCGTGCCGACGAGCGGCCAGAGGAAGGCGTTCACCACCCGCAGCGGCCGGTGCCGCAGCACCGCCTCGCGTGCGGCCAGCCGTACCGCGTCCAGCGCGGACGGGGAGCCGTCCACGCCCACCACGACGGGGGCACCGGTCCTGTCGGTCATCACGTCCTCCTTCGGTTCACCCTCAGCCTGCGCCGACGGCTCCCACCTGGGCAGAGTCGATCCGCCCGACCCGGCCGGGACCATCGGCCCCTACCGCCCGGGGCGGTGGCGGGGTGAAATGGAACCACTGCTCCCCTCCTGTCGATCCTGGAGGCGCGATGACCCCGCTGGAGATGCTCCGCGTCCATCCGTTCCTGGCCGGGCTGCCCGACGAGTGGCTGCCCCGGCTCACCGGCTACGCCCGCCCGGTGGTCTGGCACCCCGGGCACCGGCTGTTCCGCGCCGGCCAGCCGGCCGACCGGTTCTGGCTGGTCCGCGGCGGTCAGGTGGCGCTCGACTTCCCGGTGCCGGGTCGCGGTGACGTGGGCATCGAGACGATCGGGCCGGGCGGGGTGCTCGGCTGGTCGTGGCTGTTCCCGCCGTACCGCTGGCAGTTCGGCGCGGTCGCCACCCAGCGCAGCAACGCCGTCGAGCTCGACGCCGACGGGGTGCGCCGGCTGATGGAGTCCGACGACACGCTCGGCCGTCAGCTCACCAGCCGGTTCATGAGCGTGGTGGTGGACCGCCTCCAGGCGTCCCGGGTCCGGCTGCTCGACCTGTACGGCTATCCGACGTCCATGGCGGGCTGAGACCTCGCCCGCGCGGGTGTGGCCTTGACGGTTCACTCAATTCCCGGAATGCTGTCCGTCAATGCTCCACATCTTGGGGTCACGGGGGAACCACGGCCGCGAGGGTGTTCATTCGATGTCGCTGTCCGCCGCGGCGCGCACATACGCGTCCGGCGAATGGCCGACGAATCGTGGTGAGCTGTCCCTCTGTCGGCACGCTTCTTCGTGCTCCGGTGCGCGCAAGTCGCGCTCGAAGACGAAAGGAAGCACCTTGATCAGACGAGTCATCCGGGTCGCTGTCATGTCGGCGTTGCTGTTCGCGCTGCCGCACCTCGCCTCACCGGCCGCCGCCGAGCCGGCCGGCACCTCGGCGCAACTCCTCTCCGCCTGTTACGACGGTGCGGTGACCGGCTACGTGACGGCCGGTTCGGGCAAGGCCTACCTGCCGTCCTCCACGGGCTACTACACGACTTCGAGTCGCTGTGGCGACATCAACTTCAGCAACCGGTCGTACGACAACCAGAACATCAACGCGCAGATCCGCGTCTGCTTCGTCAGCGCCGGATACTGCCAGAGCACGTGGAAGCACTACACGTCGACCACCGGCGCCTGGATGGTCATCGCCTCCAATGTCGCCGACGGCACCCGATTCCGGCTCGAATTCACTTTCGCGTCGAACACGTGGGGCTCGCACTACGGCAACCTCATCGCCTACTGACATTGGACACGGTGAATTGCCGGGAGCGCGGTGCCGGCAATTCACCGCACGGCCGACCGGGCTCCCCGGTCGGCCGTGCGGCCCGTGCGGGCCGGTCAGGTGACAGTCAGGCCACGCTCGGCGAACTGCCCGCGTACCCGCTCCAGCAGCTCCGGGGTGGGCGGCGCGGTGTCCGCCAGCGGGAAGGTGAGGCCGAGCTCGGCGTACTTGTGCGCGCCGAGGCGGTGGAACGGCAGCACCTCGACCCGCTCGACGGTGGCCAGCTCGGCGGCGAAGTCCGCCACCCCGGCCACGTTGGCCTCGCCGTCGGTGAGGCCGGGCACCAGCACGAACCGGATCCAGACCGGTACGCCCCGCTCTGCCAGCCGGCGACCGAAGCGCAACGTCGGCCCGATCCGCCCGGTGCGGGTCACCTCCCGGTAGGTGGCCGGGTCGCGGGACTTCACGTCCAGCAGCACCAGGTCGGTGGCGTCGAGCAGGGCGTCATCGGCGCGGGCGCCGAGGAAACCCGAGGTGTCCAGCGCGGTGTGCAGCCCGAGCTCCTTGCAGCGGCGCAGCACCTCGCCGGTGAACCGGGGCTGTAGCAGCGGCTCCCCGCCGCTGATGGTGACCCCGCCGCCGGCCACCGTGACGAAGCGGCGGTAGCGCCCCACCTCGGCCATCAGCTCGTCGACGGTACGGCTGCGGCCGCTGCGCCGGTACCAGGTGTCCGGGCTGTGGCAGTACCGGCAGCGCAGCGGGCAGCCGGCGAGGAACGCCACGAACCGGGTGCCGGGCCCGTCCACCCCGATCGACAGGTCCCACGAGTGCACGCTGCCGGTGAGCGCCCCGCCGGGCCCGGGCCGGACCGGCCCGGGCTGCGGCGTCGACAGCGTGTTCACAGCGACCCGTGGAAGGTCCGCGAGACGACGTCCTGCTGCTGCTCACGGGTGAGCCGGACGAAGTTCACCGCGTACCCGGAGACCCGGACGGTGAGCTGCGGGTACCGCTCCGGGTGCGCCATCGCGTCCAGCAGCGTGGCCCGGTCCAGCACGTTGACGTTGAGGTGGAACCCGCCGGCGTCGGTGTAACCGTCGAGCACCCCGGCCAGGTTGGCGATCCGCTCGTCGCGGGTGTGGCCCAGCCCGTCCGGCGTCACCGTGCCGGTCAGCGAAATGCCGTCGCGGGCGGCGTCGTACGGCAGCTTCGCCACCGACAGCGCGGCGGCGACCAGGCCGTGGCTGTCCCGGCCGTTCATCGGGTTCGCCCCCGGCGCGAACGGCTCACCGGCGCGCCGGCCGTCCGGCGTGTTGCCGGTGTGCTTGCCGTACACCACGTTCGAGGTGATGGTGAGCACCGACATGGTCAGCTCCGCGTCGCGGTACGTGCGCTGCCGGCGCAGCTTCTCCGCGAACGTCTCGACCAGCCACACCGCGATCTCGTCCGCCCGGTCGTCGTCGTTGCCGTACGTCGGGAACTCGCCCTCGACCGCGAAGTCGACGGCCACGCCGGACTCGTCGCGCAGCACCTTGACCCGGCCGTACCGGATGGCCGACAGGCTGTCCACCGCGACCGACAGCCCTGCGATGCCGGTGGCCATGAACCGGCGCACCGGGTGGTCGTGCAGCGCCATCTCCAGCCGCTCGTACGCGTACCTGTCGTGCTGGTGGTGGATCACGTTCAGCGCGTCCACGTACGTCTCGGCCAGCCAGTCCAGCGTCCGGTCGTACGCGGCAAGCACCTCGTCGTAGTCGAGCGTCTCGCCGCCGACCGGCGCGGCCGGTGGGGCGACCTGCGCGCCGGACAACTCGTCCCGGCCGCCGTTGATCGCGTACAGCAGCGCCTTGGCCAGGTTCGCCCGCGCGCCGAAGAACTGCATGTCCCGCCCGACCCGCATGGCCGACACGCAGCAGGCGATCGCGGTGTCGTCGTCGTACGCGGGGCGGATCAGCTCGTCGTTCTCGTACTGGATGGCGCTGGTGTCCAGCGACACCTGGGCGCAGAACCGCTTGAACCCCTCCGGCAGGCGCGGCGACCAGAGCACCGTCAGGTTCGGCTCCGGCGCCGGGCCCAGGTTGTACAGCGTCTGGAGGTAGCGGAACGTGGTGCGGGTGACCAGCGTCCGTCCGTCCGTGCCCATGCCGCCGAGCGACTCGGTGACCCAGGTCGGGTCGCCGGAGAAGAGCTGGTCGTACTCCGGCGTGCGCAGGAAGCGGATGATCCGCAGCTTGATCACGAAGTCGTCGATCAGCTCCTGGGCGCCGCTCTCGTCCAGCCGCCCCTCGGCGATGTCCCGCCGCAGGTACGCGTCGAGGAACCCGGCGGTGCGGCCGAGCGACATCGCGGCGCCGTTCTGCTCCTTCGTGGCGGCCAGGTAGGCGAAGTAGAGCCACTGGATCGCCTGCGCGCCGGTGGCGGCCGGGCGGGAGATGTCGAAGCCGTACGCGGCGGCCATCTCCTTCAGCTCACCGAGCGCGCGGATCTGCTCCGCCAGTTCCTCCCGGTCGCGGATCACGTCGTCGGTGCTGCGCCGCCCGTCCAGCGCCGCCTTGAGCGCGCGGCGCTCCTCGACCAGCCGGTCCACGCCGTACAGCGCCACCCGGCGGTAGTCGCCGATGATCCGTCCGCGCCCGTACGCGTCGGGCAGGCCGGTGATGACGTGCGAGCGCCGGGCCGCGAGCACGCTCTCCGGGTACGCGTCGAAGACCGCGTCGTTGTGGGTGCGGCGGTACCTGGTGAAGATCTCGTGCACGCGCGGGTCCGGTTCGCGCCCGTACGCGCGCAGCGCCGTCTCCACCATTCGCAGCCCGCCGGCCGGCATGATCGCCCGCCGCAGCGGCGCGTCGGTCTGCAACCCGACGATCAGCTCCCGCTCCCGGTCGATGTAGCCGGGCGCGTGCGAGGTGATCGTCGACGGGGTGGCCGCGTCGACGTCGTACACGCCGCGCCGCCGCTCCTCGCCGAACATCTCCTTCAGCCGGTCCCACACCGCGAGGGTGCGCGGCGTCGGCCCGGTCAGGAACGACGCGTCCCCGGTGTACGGCTCGTGGTTGTGGCGGACGAAGTCGGCCACGTCTACTGTCTCCTGCCACGCTCCGGCGTGGAATCCACGCCAGGGGGCCAGGGGTTCGGTGGCGGTCATGTCGGTCCTTCCCGGGGCGTCGACTGTGGGCCCGGTCCCCGCCGGCGCGGGGACCGGGGCGGGGTTCAGGGCTGGAGCACGAGCCGGGCGGCGACCCGGCCGGCGAGGACGTCGTCCACCGCGTCGTTGATCTCGTCCAGCTTGCGGATCTCGTAGACGACCCGGGTGCGGCCGGCGGCGTGCAGCGCGAAGACCTCGGCCAGGTCGGCGCGGGTGCCGACGATCGAGCCGAGCACCGTGATGCCCTTGAGCACCGTCTCGAAGACGGGCAGGGTGATCGCGTTGTCGGCGGGCAGCGACACCAGCACCAGCCGGCCGCCGCGACGCAGCGAGCGGTGCGCCTGCTCGATCACCCGGGGGCTCGCGGCGAGCACGATCGCCACGTCCACGCCGCCCAGGGCGGTGATCCGCTCGACCGGGTCGGTGGTGGCGGCGTCGACAGTGTGGGCCGCGCCGAGCGAGGTGGCCAGTGCCAGCTTCTCGGCGGTCACGTCGACCGCCACCGTCTCGGCGCCGAAGATCTGCGCGTACTGCTGGGCGAGGTGACCCAGGCCGCCGATGCCGAAGATCGCGACCCGTTCGCCCGGCCGTACCCCGGCGACCTTGACGGCCTTGTACGTGGTGACGCCCGCGCAGGTCAGCGGCGCGGCCTCGAACGGGTCCACGCCGTCGGGCACGCGCACCGCGTACCGGGCCGAGGCGACCGCGTACTCGGCGTGCGCGCCGTCGATGCTGTAACCGGTGTTGCGCTGCGACTCGCACAGCGTCTCCCAGCCGGTCACGCAGTACGCGCAGGTCCCGCAGGCCCAGCCGAGCCAGGGCAGCGCGACCCGGTCGCCGACGGCGTGCTCGGTGACGCCGGGGCCGACCTTCTCGACCAGGCCGACGCCCTCGTGCCCGGGTACGAACGGCGGGGTGGGCTTCACCGGCCACTCGCCGCGGGCGGCGTGGATGTCGGTGTGGCAGAGTCCGCTGGCTTCGATGCGGACCAGGATCTCGCCCGGGCCGACCTCCGGCACGGGACGCTCGGTGATCTCCATCGGACGGTCGAACGCGGTGACGACACTGGCGCGCATCGGGGGCCTCCCTCTGTCTCGTTCTCCCCTCAAGCGTCGTCCGGCCGGGCGCGGACGGGCAGGGGCGCAGGACCACGGAGACCCGGGACCAACGGCCCCTCCGGGGCCGCAACGGCGGTACGGCCGCCGGTGACGTACCGGCGGCCGTACCCCTGGGGTGCTCAGCGGTCGACGACCAGGCGGCGGGCCCGCAGCAGGCGCGCCCACCGGGGCCGGTGGTCCGGGCGCAGCCGCGGCGCCGGCACGCCGCGCAGGCTGACCCATCCGCCCGGTCCCATGGTGACGGTGCCGACCGACGGCGGGCGGCGCCGCGACCACAGCGCCACGGCGGCGGTGAGCGCGGCCACCGCGAACGCGCCGGTGGCGGCGGCGACGAGCCGGTCGGGTTCGACCACGCGCCGGTAGCGGACCCGGCCGCCGGCCGCGACGAACACGCCCACCGGGTGGCCGTCGTGGTTCACCGGCACCAGCGCGGCGTCGCCGGGCAGTTCCAGCACCGGGCCCACCGGCCCGGCCGGGGCGGGGGCGGGCGCCGCGGCCGGCGGTGGCGCGGGCCGGGGGACCGGCGTCACAGCCGGGCCGGTCGGGTTGAAGATGGCGGTCATGGCACTGCCCTCCTAGCGGGAGTCGGACTTCTCGGTGCGGGCCGCGACAGCGGCCCGCCCGGCGGCCAGCCGCGCCACCGGCACCCGGTACGGCGAGCAGGACACGTAGTCGAGCCCGGCCTCGGCGAAGAACCCGATCGAGTCCGGGTCGCCGCCGTGCTCACCGCAGACGCCGACGGTCAGCTCCGGCCGGGCCGCCCGCCCCTCGGCGACGGCGAGGCGGACCAGCCGGCCGACCCCGGCGGCGTCGATGCTCTCGAACGGCGACACCGGGAAGATCCCCCGGGCCAGGTACGCGGGGAAGAACGCGCCCTCCACGTCGTCCCGGGAGAACGCCCAGGTCATCTGCGTCAGGTCGTTGGTGCCGAAGGAGAAGAAGTGCGCCTCGGCGGCGATCTCCCCGGCGGTCAGCGCCGCCCGGGGCGTCTCGACCATGGTGCCGATCGGGATCTCCGGCGCGCCCGGCACCTCGGCCAGCACCCGCCGCGCCTCGTCCGCCACCGCGGCGAGCTCCCGCACGTCACCGACCAGCGGCACCATGATCTCCGGGCGCGGGTCACCGCCGGCCCGGACCCGCTGCGCGGCCGCCTCGGCCAGCGCCCGCACCTGCATCGCGAACAGCCCCGGCACCACCAGTCCGAGCCGCACGCCGCGCAGCCCCAGCATCGGGTTCGTCTCGTGCATCCGGCGCACCGCCGCCAGCAGCACGCCGTCGTGGCCCGGCTCCTCGCCGCGCGCCTGCGCGCCCGCCACCCGGGCGGTCAGCTCGGCCAACGGAGGCAGGAACTCGTGCAGCGGCGGGTCGAGCAGCCGGACCGTGACCGGCAGCCCGTCCATCGCGGTGAGCAGCCCGAGAAAGTCGGCGCGCTGCAACGGCAGCAGTTCGTCCAGCGCCGCGCCGACCTCGGCCGGGCCCTCGGCCAGGATGAGCCGCTCGACCAGTTCCCGGCGCTCGCCGAGGAACATGTGCTCGGTGCGGCACAGCCCGATCCCGGCGGCGCCCAGCTCGCGGGCGCGGCGGGCGTCGTCCGGGGTGTCCGCGTTGGCGCGGACGCCGAGCGTTCGCACCGCGTCGGCGTGCCCGAGCAGCCGGTGCACGGCGGCGACCAGCGGGTCGGCCTCCGGCCGCAGCTCACCGGTCAGGTAGCGGGCCACCGGGGACGGCTGCACCGGCACCTCGCCGAGCCAGATCCGCCCGCTGGTGCCGTCGATCGAGATCACGTCGCCGGCCCGCACCACCCGCTCGCCGACAGTGAACTCGCCGCGCTCGACGTCGATGCCCAGGGCCTCGGCCCCGCAGACGCAGGTGCGGCCCATGCCCCGCGCCACCACGGCGGCGTGCGAGGTCTTGCCGCCGCGCGAGGTGAGCACCCCGGTCGCGGCGATCATGCCGGGCAGGTCGTCCGGGTTCGTCTCCGGCCGGACGAGGATCACCGGTCCGTCGGCCGCAGCCGCGGCGGCGGAGTCGAACACCACCCGCCCGACGGCCGCGCCGGGCGAGGCGCCGACGCCGACCGCGATCGGCTCGGGCGCGCCGGCCGTGTCGAAGGCCGGGAACATCAGCTGGGCGAGTTGCGCCCCGGTGACCCGGGTCAGCGCCTCGTCGGCGGTGATCAGCCCCTCCTCGGCCAGTTGCGCGGCGATCACGAACGCGGCCGCCGCGGTGCGCTTGCCGACCCGGGTCTGCAGCATCCACAGCCGGCCGCGCTCGATGGTGAACTCGACGTCGCACAGGTCGCGGTAGTGCCGCTCCAGAGTCGTCATGATCTCCCGCAGCCGGTGGAAGCTCGCCGGGTCCAGCCGTTCCAGCTCGGTCAGCGGCACCGTGTTGCGGATGCCCGCCACCACGTCCTCGCCCTGCGCGTCGGTCAGGTAGTCGCCGTACACGCCGGGGGCGCCGGTGGCCGGGTCACGGGTGAACGCGACACCGGTGCCGGAGTCGGAGCCGAGGTTGCCGAACACCATCGCCATCACGTTGACGGCGGTGCCCAGGTCATCCGGGATGCGCTCCTGCCGCCGGTAGATCCGGGCCCGCTCCGAGTGCCAGGACTCGAACACCGCGCGCACGGCCAGGAACAGCTGCTCGTGCGGGGCCTGCGGGAAGTCGTGCCCGACGTGCCGAAGGAAGATCTTCTTGTACGTCTCGACCAGGTCGTGCAACTGCCCCGCGCTCGGCCCGTCCGGCCCGGCGGTGGCCCGCAGCGCGGCCAGCTCGTGCTCGAACTCCTCGACCGGGATGCCGTGCACGGTGCGGCCGAACATCTGGATCAGCCGCCGGTACGAGTCCCAGGCGAACCGCTCGTCGCCGGTGCGCTCGGCCAGCCCGACGACTGTGGTGTCGTTGAGCCCGATGTCGAGGATCGTCTCCATCATCCCCGGCATCGAGTACCGGCCGCCGGAGCGCACCGCCAGCAGCAGCGGGTCACGCGGGTCGCCCAGCCACCGGTCCAGCCGCGCCTCCACCTCCCGCAGATGCGCGTTCATCTCCTCGTACAGGCCCGCCGGCGGCGCCCCGGTGGCCAGGTACGCCCGGCAGGCGTCGGTGGTGACGGTGAACCCGGGCGGCACCGGCAACCCGAGCCGGGTCATCTCGGCGAGGTTGGCGCCCTTGCCGCCGAGCAGGTCGGCCCGGCTGCGGTCACCTTCGATGAAGTCGTAGACGTACTTCGACATGATCCGGCCTCCTCGACTGCGTCGTTACACCTCCTTGGTAACCGGGCCGCCCGGCCGGACGTCAGGGCCGGACGGGACACACACCGGGCCGGAGGTCCCGACCGTGTCGGTGGGTCCACGTATCGTTCCGGCCGTGACCGACCACCTGCTGCTCCGCCCGGTGCGCGACGACGACCTGCCCGCCTTCTTCGCCCACGAGCAGGACCCGCAGGCGAACTGGATGGCCGCGTTCGGCCCGCAGGACCCGTCCGACCGGGCCGCGTTCGAGGCGCACTGGGCGCGCATCCGCGCCGACGAGCGCATCGTGAACCGGGCCGTCACCGTCGACGGAGAGCTGGTCGGGCGGGTGGCGGCGTTCCCAGTCGGCGAGCAGACCGAGGTCAGCTACTGGATCGACGCGGCGCACTGGGGGCGCGGCCACGCCACCGCCGCGCTGCGCGCGCTGCTGCGCGAGGTGCCGCGCCGGCCGCTGCGCGCCCGCGCCGCGAAGGACAACGCCGCCTCGCTCGCGGTGCTGCGTAAGTGCGGCTTCGTCGTGGTCGGCGAGGACTCGGGGTACGCCCCGGCGCGCGGCGCCGAGGTCGAGGAGTACGTGCTGGAACTGCCCGCCGAGGGGTCTGACCAGGCAGGCGGCTAGTCTCCCCGGGTGAACTGGCTGGAACTCGTCGGCTGGGCCGGCTCCGCGCTGCTGGTCTGGTCCCTGCTGCAGACCCGGATCCTGCGGCTGCGCGCGCTCAACCTGGTCGGCTGCCTCATCCTGATCGGCTACAACGCCGCCGTGCAGGTCTGGCCGATGGTGGGGCTGAACGTCGTGCTCACCGTGATCAACGTCTGGTACCTGCGCAAGCTGCTGGCCACCCGGCACGACGAGCAGACCTACCAGGTGGTCGAGGTGGGCACCGCTGACGCGTTCCTGGCGCACACGCTGCGGGTGCACGCCGCCGACATCGCCCGGTTCAACCCGGGCTTCCGCTGGGACCCGGCCGCCGACGACCGCTCGGCGTTCCTTGTCGTACGCGCCGACGAGGTGGTCGGCGTGATGCTCTCGCACGCCGAACCGGGCGGCGTGGCCCAGATCGACCTGGACTACGTGACCCCGCCGTTCCGCGACTTCACCCCGGGGGAGTTCGTCTACCGGCGCAGCCGGCTGTTCACCGACCGGGGCTTCCGCCGGGTGGTCAGCCCGCCCGGCATGATCGCCCCGTACTACCACCGGCTCGGGTTCCGCCCGGAGGGCGGCGCGTACGTGCTCGACCTGCCGGTCCCCGCCACGCGGGGGTGAATCGCGGCGCTCCCGCCCGGCGCTCAGTGATCGCACAGGATTCAGGCGCGGGCCCGCGGGGCAACAGAGGGCCACGCCGACCGGATCTGCCGGCCGGCGGGTCGGCCGTCGGCCGACCCGGATCGGGCCGAGGGAGATAACCGGTCGTGCAGAGCTACTGGAGCCAGCTTGCCCTGGTCGGTGTGCTGGTGATCCTCAACGCGGTGTTCGCCGGCAGCGAGATGGCGCTGGTGTCCCTGCGCGACAGCCAGGTGCAGCGGCTGGAGCGCAGCAGCCGCGGCGGACGGACCCTCGCCCGTCTCGCGAAGGACCCGAACCGGTTCCTGGCCACCATCCAGATCGGCATCACACTCGCCGGGTTCCTGGCCTCCGCCGCCGCCGCGGTGTCGCTGGCCCGGCCGCTCGTCCCGCTGCTGGGCGTCTTCGGCAACGCCGCCGAGACCGTCGCCATCGTCGCTGTCACGCTGGTGCTCACGTTCGTCACGCTCGTCTTCGGCGAGCTGGCCCCGAAGCGGATCGCCATGCAGTCGGCCGAGCGGTGGGCGCTGCTGGTGGCCCGCCCGCTGGACGTGCTCTCCAGCGTCACCCGGCCCGCCGTCTGGCTGCTGGGCGCGACCACCGACCTGGTGGTACGCCTGTTCGGCCTGGACCCGAAGGCCGAGCCGGACGAGATCGGCCCGGACGAGCTGCGCGACATCGTGGCCGGCAACCACGGCTTCACCAAGGAACAACGCATGATCATCGCCGGTGCGGTGGAGATCGCCGACCGGCAGCTGCGGGCGGTGCTCGTACCCCGGTTGCAGGTCTTCACGCTCGACAGCGGCACCACCGCGGAGGCCGCCCGGCTCGTCCTGGCGGCGACCGGCCACTCCCGGGCGCCGGTGGTCCGCCACGGCGGCCTGGACGAGGCGGTGGGCGTCATCCACCTGCGGGACCTGGTCGGCGTCTCCGACGACCGGCCGGTCGACGAGATCGCCCGCCCGCCGATGCTGCTGCCCGACTCGCTGCCGGTGGTCGACGCGCTGCGCCAGTTCAAGGCCGAGCGGCAGCACATCGCGCTGGTGGTCGACGAGCGCGGCGCGGTCGACGGGATCGTGACGCTGGAGGACATCCTGGAGGAGATCGTCGGCGAGATCTACGACGAGACCGACCGGGACCTGCGCGCCGTGCGCACCGAGGCCGACGGCACGCTCGTGCTGCCCGGCACGTTCCCGGTGCACGACCTGACCGACCTCGGGGTGGAGCTGCCGAACCGGCCCGCGGGCGACTACACCACTGTCGCCGGGCTGGTGCTGATCTGCCTCGGGCACATCCCGACGGTGGCGGGGGAGCAGGTCACCGTGGACGGCTGGGAGTTGTCGGTGGCCGGCGTCGACCAGCGGGCGATCACCGAGGTGCACGTCCGCCGCCGCAGCCGCGGCGAGGACTCGGCGGACGACGACACCACGGGCGACGCGGCCGACGCCCCCGAACTCGACGACGCCCGTCGCTGACCGGCGCCGGTCGCGGGCTGCCCGGCGCGCCGCCGCCCGGGGCCTCAGCGGCCTCCGGCCGGCGGGCCGAACGGGAAACCGGGCACCGGCGGCAGCAGCTGCACCGCGTCGGCGGGCAGTTGACGGGTGCTCCGCCCGACCAGCCGGGCCGTCACCCGCAGCAGCCACGGCCCGGACGGATGCAGCTCGGGGCCGATCAGCCGGCTGATCACCCGGGTCCACCAGTGCCCGGCGACTATCACGTCGGTGATCCGCAGCCGGTCCGGCGGCCACCCGCCGCGCACCACCACGTCCACCACCCGGCCCAGCCGCCGCCCGTGCAGGTCGTACGCGGTGCGGCCGAGCAGCTCACCCGCTCGCACGGCCGGACCCCGGGATCCGCTCGATCAGGTGCCGGCGCAGCCACGCCTCCACCGGCGACGGCGGCAGGTCCGCCGCCGGGCAGCGCAGCCGCACCGCGCTGTCCACGCGGGCGACCTGCGACAGCGGTACGCGCAACGGCGGTACCGGCGGGTCGTCGGTGAACCGGTCCGCCACCGCCACCAGCAGCCGCCCGATCCGGCCGCCGATCCGCTCCCCGAGCGCGCCCTGCCCGGTGAGCAGGCAGTCCACGTACGGGACGCCGTCGTCGTCGATCGCGAACGCGATGTCGTCGACCCGTCCGACCAGCAGCCCGTCCACGTCGACGATCTGCCGGTCGAGCAGCCGCTTGGCGAGCTGAACCCTCATGGCCCCATCCCCGTCATGATCGCCAGTGGGATCGCGGCCACCGAGGCCGCGACGATGAGCAGCAGGAACACCGCGCCGAGCAGGTTCGTCCACCGCCCGTTGACCCGGTCGCCGAGATACCCGCGGTCGTTGGCGACCACGAGGATCGGCAGGTACGTCAGCGGCAGCACCACCGCGCTGAGCACCAGCATGTACTCGGTCAGCCGCACCGGGTCCACCGTCGTCATCAGCATCACCACGCCGAGCAGCAGCCCGACCAGCAGCACGCTGTGGAACCGGGCCGCCTCCCGGGGGCGGACCCGCTTGCCCCACTGCCACCCGAAGTACTGCGCCGCCGCGTACGCCGCCGACAGCCCGGTCTCCAGCGCCGCGCCGAACGTCACCGCGAAGAACGCCAGCACCGCGGCGGCCAGGCCGGCCCCACCGAGCGCCGTCGCCACCGGCCGCGCCACCTCGTCGAGCGTGCTCAGCGACGCCCCGGACGGGTGATAGGCCACCGTCGCCACGGCGACCAGCGACAACGCCAGGAACCCGCCCACCGGGAAGCCGATCAGCACGTTCGAACGGGCCCGCGCCAGGTCCGCCGCGCCCCACCGCTCCTCGACGCCGCCGGAGGAGAAGAAGAACACCTCGTACGGGCTGACCGTGGAGGCGAACAGCGCCACCGCCACGAACCAGTAGAGCGGCCAGCCGTGCCCGGACGCGCTGACCTGCCACGCGCCCCGGCCGAGTTCCGGCCAGTCGGTCGGCAGCGCCACCAGCGCGACAGCGAACACCAGCAGCGCCAGCCCGGCCAGGCCGAAGATCCGTTCCATCAGCTCGAACCGCAGCCGCCACAGCACCAGCCAGACCGCCAGCGCGGCGAGCGGCACCCAGAACAGGTGGCTGAGCCGGGTCGCCAGTTGCAGCGCCAGCGCCACACCGCCCAGCTCCGCGGCGAGCGTGACCACCGTGACCAGCCACGACGCGACCAGGTTGAGCAGCGCCACACGCGGACCGAGCCGCTCCCGGACCAGATCGAACACCGCCCGCCCGCTCACCGCCGCGATGCGTCCGGCCATCTCCGCGTACGCGCAGATGCCGACCACCCCGGCCAGCAGCACCCAGGTGTGGGCCATGCCGAACAGCGCGCCGGCCTGACTGGCCGCCACCAGGTCGCCGATGTCGACGAAGCCGCCGACGGCGGACAGGACGCCGAGCGTGGCGGCGAACAGCTTCCTCACGTCGGGCCGGGAGCGGACGTCCTCACCGAGGCGACGATATCGGCGTTACTGCGCCTTTTGGGCCGAAACAGCCAGCCGGGTCAGGCGGCGGTGAGGTTCTGCAGCCGTACCTGGCCGCGCGCCACCAGCCGGCCGTCGGCGTCGGTGATCTCCACCAGCCAGAGTTGCTGGCTGCGGCCCCGGTGCACGGGCGTGCCGACAGCCGTCAGTTCGCCGTCGCGCACCGCGCGCAGGAAGTCCGTCTGGTTCGACACCCCGACCACGTTGCCCTTGTCGCCCAGCCAGAGCGCGCCGCCGATGCTGGCCGCCGTCTCCACCACCGAGCAGTAGACGCCGCCGTGCTGGATCCCGTACGGCTGGTGCAGCTCCGGGCGTACCTTCCAGCGGATCACCACCCGGTCCCCGCTGACCTCGTCGAACGTCAGGCCCAGCAGGGCCACGAAGCCACCGGTCAGGTTCGGCATGTCCACCGCTGTTCCTCCTCGCGTTCGACGGCGCCGCCAGCCTAGTCGGCCGCACCTCGGCAAACCCGGTACGGGCCGGTCCCGGTAATGGGGGAGAATCGGTGACCGTGACCGACAGCAACCTCCCGCCGGGGCGGGACTCCCTGACCGACGACCTGCTGTGGCGGGGCCTGATCCAGGACTCGACCGGCCTCGACGAACTGCGCGAGCTGCTCGACGGCGGGAGCACCACCTTCTACGTGGGCTTCGACCCCACCGCGCCGAGCCTGCACATCGGCAACCTGATGCAGGTCGTGATGGCCCGCCGGCTCCAGCAGGCCGGGCACCGTCCGCTGCTGCTCGTCGGTGGCGCCACCGGGCAGATCGGCGACCCGAAGGAGAGCGCCGAGCGGACGCTGAACCCGCCCGAGGTGATCGCCGGCTGGGTCGAGCGCATCCGCGAGCAGCTCTCGCCGTTCGTCACGTACACCGGGGAGAACGCGGCGCAACTGGTGAACAACCTGGACTGGACCGGCGAGATGTCGGTGGTGGAGTTCCTCCGGGACGTCGGCAAGCACTTCCCGGTCAACAAGATGCTCGCCCGCGAGGTGGTGAAGGCGCGGCTGGAGACCGGCATCAGCTACACCGAGTTCAGCTACCAGCTCCTGCAGGCCAACGACTACTTCGAGCTGCACCGCCGGCACGGCTGCCGGCTGCAGTACGGCGGCTCCGACCAGTGGGGCAACATCACCGCCGGGGTGGACTACGTCCGGCGGCGCGGCGCCGGTCCGGTGGAGGCGTTCACCACGCCGCTGGTGACGAAGGCCGACGGCACCAAGTTCGGCAAGAGCGAGACCGGCACGGTCTGGCTCGACCCGCAGATGACCAGCCCGTACGCGTTCTACCAGTTCTGGGTCAACGCCGACGACCGGGACGTCAGCCGCTACCTGCGGTACTTCAGCTTCCGCTCCCGCGAGGAGCTGGAGGAGCTGGAGGAGGCCACTGCGGAACGGCCGCAGGCGCGCCTGGCCCAGCGGGCGCTCGCCGAGGAACTGACCACGCTCGTGCACGGCGAGCGGGAGATGGCCCAGGCGGTGGCCGCGAGCCAGGCGCTGTTCGGGCGCGGCTCGCTCGACGAACTGGCGCCGGAGACGCTGCGCGCCGCGCTGACCGAGGCCGGCCTGGTGCACCTCGACGAGCTGCCGGACGTGGCCGGCCTGCTCAAGGAGTCGGGCCTGGTGCCGAGCATGAAGGAGGCACGGCGGGTGATCGCCGAGGGCGGCGCGTACGTCAACAACACCCGGATCGCCGAGGTGGACGCCACCGTCTCCGCGGACGACCTGCTGCACGGCCGGTACCTCGTGCTGCGCCGGGGCAAGCGCTCCTTCGCGGGTGTTGAGCTGCGCAAATAGTCGCCCCTCCATTGTGTGACGCGGGACGCGCCCAGCGGATTTGACGATCACTCCGCTGGGCGCGTAACTTTCTCTCTGCCAGCGCGGAACGGACGAAACAGGGCGAAAGACCTGATAGGCCGGAGCGCAGGACCTGAGAACCGGGTGGTGCCCCGGATTCGCCGGGAGGCGGATTTGGCGAGGCGGAACCGACCGGGTAAGGTTGTCGGCCGGTAGGGAAACGGACGAGCCAGCGGGAAACTGCGGGCGGCCGGCCTACCGAATTCCTCGGAACGACCGGCGGAAGCCGGTTGAATCGGGGTGCCCGGTAAAAGGGTGTGACGCACGACAAACCGGTTGACACCGGTTTGACACGGCAGAAACCACCGGGTAACGTAGTAAAAGTGCCCGGCGCGAGAGCGGCGGGTGTTTGAACGAGATGCCCCGGCTGGGGGTTCCGCTGATATGGGGCCCTGTGGTTGGTGTGTGGTTGTTCTTTGAGAACTCAACAGGGTGCTTGTAAAGCCAGTGCCAATTGTTTTATACCCCGGACTGGTCAGGTTTTTGTCTGGCTGGTTGGGATTCCTTTGGCAACACTTTTGTTGTCAGGATGCTGTTCGACAAGTTTTTGTTGGAGAGTTTGATCCTGGCTCAGGACG